>CAYQJO010000169.1:0-9506 GCA_964417785.1 uncultured Anaerolineaceae bacterium
TAATTTAAACACAATCGGCCAGGCTACTCACAAACGTCTCAAATGACGTTTTAGTCTGTAGCAACGTTGTGCATGATGCAATAGAATAAGTAAGTTGGTGTGGTTTATCAAACCACTATATTAGGATGGAAAAATGCTCAACTTCAACCTGGATTTCTATTTCCGCGTCATTCGCAAATGGCTATGGCTGGTCATCGTTGTGGCCGTACTGGTGGGTGGCGGCGTTTATTATCTGTTGAATCAACAGGAAAACGAATATAAGACCAGCATTCTGGTCAACGTGGGCAGCTATCTATATGTTCCTAACCCCGATTTCAACGCATTTCGCCTGAGTCAGGAACTCACCGAAACCTACGCCCGTCTGGTGACAACCGATAACATCCTCCAACCGACGATTGATGCACTGGGGTTGGATGTCAACACGGGCTACATCCGTAAGAAAATCTCAACCGACATTGTGCCGAATACATCCCTGCTGGAAATTGGTATCACCTATCCTGAACCGGAACTGGCCGCCGCAATCGCGAACACACTCGGCGAGCAACTGGCACTCAACAGCACCAGCCTGACCCCACAATTACGCAGTCAGATCAATCTGGCCCAGACACAAATTGATCTGCTCAACGCCCAGTTGAATGACCTGAAAGATCAACTCGATACCACCAACGAACGCCTGAACGCAGCCGAGAATGACGAGGATCAGGCATTGATCACCAGCCTGACTGCACAACGCAGCAGTCTGATCGATCAGATCAACAACACTGCCGCCACCATTGCTCAGTTCTCGGAAAACATCACCCAGATCGAGCAGGGGTCTACCACAATCACCATCCAGGAAGCCGCGACCATTCCCGATTCCCCGGTCGGTCGCAGTACCATGTTGTTCACGGCCCTGGCCGCCCTGGGTGCGGGGATGGTCGTCGCCGGAGCGACGATCCTGCTGGAAGCGGCTGATACCAAAGTGCGGTCTGAAGATGCTGTTGAGTCCGGCCTGGGAATACCGGTTAAGGGGACTGTCCGGACGGGTTCCCGTCGCGCCGTGTTGACCTCCCCACCACAACATGCTCAGACACTGGAAGACTACCAGATGCTTTGCACCAATCTGCTGTATAGCAACCACAAAGATCGTCGGGCGGTGTATATCCTCACCAGCCCTACGAAAAACGAGCAAAAAGACAGTGTGATTGCCAATGTGGCGCTGGCGGCGGCGGATCGGGGTTCACGGGTGCTGCTGGTTGACGCGGACTTACGCAATCCACAATTACACACCCGGATGAATTTGAGCAACGATGTCGGTCTGGTCGATTTCTTACATCTCACGCTTGATGAACTGAATGATGAAGACGAGCGCAATAAAAAGCTGCGCGAGGTCTTGCAGCAGACGGAAACGGACAATCTGTCTATTATGACCAGCGGGCCGGTAGGGGCCAATCCTCTGCGGATGCTGGAATCGCCTACGATCATCCACTGGCTGGATATGTTGATGCACACACCCCACTTCGACATTGTGCTGGTCAACACACCACCGGTACTGCTGTATTCAGATGCATCGGCCCTGGCGGCGAAGTCCGATGTCGATGTGGTCCTGGTCGTGCAGAACGCGACAACTCGGATGGGGCATGCACGGGCGGCTCAAGAAAAGATCGTCCAGATCGGCGGGCAAACGGTCGGCATTATCTATGGGCGGTAATCACGACAGTCTATGGTGCTGGTCTGAAGCGCTTCATCCAAAATGATCACCTGATCGAAATGCCCGGCGCGTTCACACAATGTCCGGGCATTATACGGGTCTTGAGGTCCTGTACGGGGTGTATAAGCGTCATAACCATACGCCGAGACCGCACAACTGGCATCCGGCATCCCATCCAGCAACGCCAATCCTGAAACTGCTGGTGCAACAAAGGGACCGGCTGAACAGCGGTCCTGCATATCCCAGTAGAGCCGATTGGACTGTGGAATAAACAGAAGCGACTTCTGCTTCACCTCACGCGGCAGTTCTGCCAGCGATTCCAGAGCAACCATAACCGATGATACAACGACTTCGGGTTTGTTATCCACCATTTCAGCCCGACGAAGTTCGGCATTTTGCCACGCCCCTACCAGCATAACGGAACCGATAAAACCTGCAACCGGTATCCAGTAACCGCACATGCGCGGCATGGCGGCCAGCAGAAACGCCAACGCCAGCCAACGCTGGAAGTTCAGGTAGAAAAAGGGCGCACCACTGATAAACGCAAAAATGGAAACGAACGCAAAGCTGCCCAGGCACAAGGCCAACAGTACTTCGACATCAATTAAATGACGCGGTTTCTGGGTCAACCGGTAGAAAACAAATACCCAGGACCAGAAGAAAAAAAAGATAAAAAATGTCGGTTTCCAGGTGTCAGCAATCCTGACCCGGAAAAAATGGAACAACTCAACCCAGGTATAATTCGGGTCTCCTACTGCAAAGACTGGATAAAGGAATAGAAAGACAATACCCGCCAGAATGGCACCGATCCACGCATCACGATGGGTTAAAGCCAGACGCAGCAGCAAATATCCCCCGATTCCAAGAAGTAACATGACCTGGGAAATCTTGAGTGCCATCAGACAGGCGGTGAGTAATGGCAGCAACCCCCAGAGAAACCAGCGCTCATAACGGCGATCCTGCAAAAATGTGACAAAAAGTGATCCTGTTAGAAAAGAAAACGCCACGCCAATATTCTGTGACTCGCTGCGCACAAAACGCAGCGGGTCAATCCGCCACCCAGCATCCGGCGGCAGAAATGAGAACAACACGATCACGAGCAGTCCCCAGAAGAGTATCTCTTCGCGCAGTAATCCCTTGATAACATCCGGATACAGAAAGTTCCGCAGTCGTACAGCAAATGTCAGCAGAGCATACAGGGACAACGGTACAAATATGACAGGATAACTCAGTGCATAGAATTGTAATGTGGTCGTATTCAGAAGAAGCGATAGGTGGCCGAAAATCCAATGCGTACCGTAATGATAGGGCATATACGGCAGCCCATCCAGGCCCGTGCTGAACGCATCATAATTGACAATCATGTTGCTCAGGCTGGCGTGGAACAGGTTATCCTGATCCGCTTTTCCCAACGCGATATGCTCAATCATCAAAGGATGGTGGCGCGGCGTCATGATGGCGGAGACAAAAACTACCGCCACCAGAAGAACAGCCAACCCCCATATGCGCCGCTGCACCCAGACATAGAGAGTCTCAAGTGCGAGTACAAATCCGGCTATACCAAACACAGGGTACAGGTTCAGCCCGGTATTCCGGACCAACATGCCGCTGAAAACCAGAACCAAGAGGGTGACGATGACCACCACCGGGTCATCATTCCACCAGGCTATCGTCTTCCAGAGTCGCCGGCGCAGAAATCCGGGCAGTGCAACGACCAAAAACAGCAGCGACAGCACCCGCCCAATCGGCACAATCGGGTTATCAAAGCCATCGCGTATCAGATAGTAGTTCAGCGCAAGCGCAACACCGGCCAGCATCGCAAATATAGTGATAGTCGCCAGTGCGTCCTCTAACCAGGAACGAGTATCTCTCATGTGGCAGCATTACACTTTGAACTTGAGCAAATGCTCAATGACGTAATCCTGCTCTTTCTCAGACATATTGTTGTAGAAGGGCAGGCGGAGCAAGGTATCGGCCACCCGTTCGGTGACCGGACAATCGCCTTCTTGACCGCCAAACTGCTCACGTCCCACCGTGGAAAGATGCAGCGGTTGGTAATGGAACAGCGCCATGATGCCATAGCGCTTGCAGTGATCGATCAATCGTGTGCGCGTCTCCAGGTCCGGTAGAATGATATAGTACATGTGATAGGACTGATCGCTGTAATCGGGTACGGTGGGCAGTTGAATGCTGTTTTCGCTGGCCCAATCCTGCAAGCTGGCATGGTATTTGTTCCAGATGCGCTCACGCCGTGCCTGGATGTCATTACGCGCTTCAAGCTGTGCGTAGAGAAAGGCCGCGATCATATCCGATGGCAAAAAGCTCGAACCCACATCAACCCAGGTATATTTATCCACCTGTCCGCGCATGAAACGGTTGCGATTGGTACCTTTTTCTCGCAGAATCTCCGCCTGTTCGATCAGGTGCGGATCGTTGATTATCAGCGCACCACCTTCACCAGCGATGATATTCTTGGTTTCATGGAAACTCTGCGTCGCCAGAGAGCCGATGGTCCCGAGGTAGCGCCCTTTGTACCGAGCGAAAAGCCCGTGTGCGTTATCTTCCACGATTTTGAGATCATGTTCGGCGGCGATATCGAGAATCGGGTCCATATCGCAGGCGACACCGGCATAATGTACGGGCAGGATGACACGGGTCTTATCGGTGATCCTTTCCTTTATAAGGCGTTCGTCCAGGTTGAGCGTATCCGGGCGAATATCGACAAATACCGGACGCGCCCCCCGCAGCACAAATGCACTCACCGACGTAACAAACGTAAACGACGGGACAATCACCTCATCGCCCGGTTGGATGTCCAGCAGCAGTGCTGCCAGTTCCAGCGCATCACTGCAAGAGGTGGTCAGCAGTACACGCGGCACATCCAGCACGCCTTCCAGCAGTGCATGGCAGCGTTTGGAGAATGTTCCATCGCCGGAGATATGTTCCATATCTTCGATGGCGGCACGGATATAATCGAATTCACGTCCAACCAGATAAGGTCGGTTAAAGGGTATTTGCATGGTATAGCCCTCCCGCACCCATTCTACCACTTTCCTATAGATTTCCTACGCGGCGCATAAGCTTCTCATACGCAGGATGCGTACCATTCAAGACATAAACGACGAAGAGAAAGACTTCATCTGGAGGAACAAAAATGACAACTGTCGTTCGCTGGAATCCCATCCGTGAAATGGCCGCCATGCAAAGCGCAATGGACCGTCTGTTTGAGAACACCTGGCGTGATGTCCGTCCGGAAGGCGACTCGCTGCCGCTGGACGTACACGAGACCAATGAGACCTACACCGTGATCGCCAGCCTGCCCGGTGTCAACGTCGACGACATCGAAGTCAGCCTGCACGATGGTATCCTCTACATCAAAGCGGAAATTGCCCAGCCGGAGATTGACGAGAACACCCGTATCCTGGCCCAGGAGCGCAGTTTTGGCAAATTCAGCCGCAGCATCCGTATGCCGGAGAAAGTCGATGCCGATAATGTCGAGGCCGACTACAGCAACGGTGTTCTGACGCTGACCCTGCACAAGGCCCCCGAAGCCAAGCCGCGTCAGATCAACATCCGCAGCAACTAACACACACTTTCAACACGCATAAGAACGGCGTCTGGGATGATCCAGACGCCGTTTTTTGGTTTTCATACCGACCTAAAAATCTATCTCATTGAAAATTAAGCAGAATTTACAAATCTGATTGAACAATAATAATATTTTATCTCATGTCACAACACAATTAACCGAATATTCACCTCGTCGTTTTTACTAACTTCACACCTAACAACCGCCTTATTTAGGCCGCAGATAGGTGTTATTGCTATCGTGGGAAAATCGGTAGACTATTTAGCAGAGGGTTTGATGTTGAAAGCCGGAAAAAATATAAACCACTTTACCCGGCAGGGCGCGGCCATCGCGAAGCGATGGTTATTGCGTTCCTATGCCAGGTATCCATTGTTGGCGATGGTCATCACTGTATTCCTGTTGACCACCGTCTCCGCCGCCACCGTCCAGCTTTGTTTCGACTCGCTGGGCCAGGGGCAAAGTATCCAGGGCATCCTGCCACCCAACACCAGCGCCAGTGGGGTGTGGGCAGGTGTCTTCAATGTACGGGTTGATGGCGATCCGCAGCAGGCATTCTGCACGGATATCAACAACCCCATTACACGTGGGACCTGTTACGATAACAGTCTCGTCGGTGTCACCAACGATAAGGTGGCCTGTACACTCCAGTACTTCCCACCCACCAATTCGGTAAGCGATGCCGAAGCCGCAGCCCGTCAGGCAGCGGTCTGGCATTTTTCCGATGGGTTCACACCTACCAGCCCCAGCGGTGTTGTGAGCCGTGCCAACACCATCATTGATACCGTGAACGCCAATTACGACAACGGCCTGTGCGACTCGGTGATTAACCCATCGATCAGCATCAGTCCAGCGTCAGCAGTCAATTTCTTGATGGATGATGGCAACGGCGGCTACCAGCCCAACGATCATACCGTCACCATCAAGGTGATGCGCGGCACCGAGCCTGCCGTCAGCCAGATCGTGAACGTTTCGACTGACCTGGGCAGCCTGGATAACAACAGCGTGACTACAGACGCCAACGGTGAGGCTACCGTGACCGTGACCCACAACAATCCGGGAACGGCGACCATCACAGCGTCAACAACGGTTGAACTCCAGGCCGGAACCCGCATTGATCCCGGCGACACGACTCAAAAAATTGTCCTGAGCGGCAACCAGAACTTCCAGATTGACGCGACCGCCACAAAGACGTGGGAAGCGGGTGCCAGTCTGGTGGTGCAAAAATTTGAGGACAAGAACCGCGACGGCATTTTCAACGGTACTGACCAGTTCATTAACTGGAAAGTAGATATTACAAATGAAAACACCGGCAATACCTGGAACAACATGGAACTGGGAGCCGATGGCACCCGGACATTCGCGGTAGACCCGAACGAGACCTACACCGTTTGCGAGCAGACGAATCCAAACTGGGTGCGTACCTTGCCAGCGGACAGCGACTGCTACACTGGCGTTCAGGCTCCTGCCACGCTTCAGTTCGGCAACGTTAAAAAACCGGCACTTCTGGTTTCCAAGTATCATGACCTGAACGGTAATGGTATCCGCGATGCCGGTGAACCCGGTCTGGACGGGTGGGGCTTCCAGATCGACCGCTTTGAAGGCGGCGTATGGCAGCCGAGCTACAGTGGTAACACCGCCAACGGCGGCTTGTTGGGGTTCTCCAATCTGCCGTTCTTTGACTACCGCATCACTGAAGTGGTTGAAGCCGGTTGGTTTGTCTCTACCGACAATCCGCAGGTGCTGGAAATCGATGAAAGCCGTCTCTACATGGCTTACTTCGGCAACCTGCAACCGGCGTCGATCAGCATGGACAAGACCTGGACCGTGAATGGCGACCCCATTGCGGCTGGTGATCTGACCACCGAAGTCTGTATTCGTTACACGGGCAGCAACCCCAATGCCAGCGGTCTGATTCCGCAGGACGGCGGCGGCAACGATCTCAGCCTGAATGGCGACGGATACTACTGCCAGACCGTCAGCGACTCGGCGACCTGGAACAACCTGTGGCCCGGCGACTACGCTGTCGTTGAAAACGGCCCGGCTGGTTGGGAAGTGGTCAGCGTGCCTTCGAGCGTCTCAGTCGAAAGTGCCGGCAGCGGCAGTTTCAGTCTGGTCAACGAGCAACTCCTGGGCGAACTCACGATCACAAAAGTGGCTGAGTGGGGCGATGTCACACCGGACCCCGACCAGGACTTTGAAATCTGCATCCAGGGACCGAGCTATCCCGACACACCGGATTGCAAGACTATCGGTGAAGACGGCGGCGATCTCACCTGGACGGGCCTGATCCCCGGCGACTACACCGTCACCGAGACCGATCCCGGCACCGGCTGGCAGATAACCGGCATCGGCGTTGACGTGACCGTCGAAACGGGCGAAAACACCCACACCGTCACCAACACCCTGCAAACAACGCCCAACCCCGTCTGCCCGGCAGGCACGGAATTGATGGCGAAGTACGAGTGGCAGGGCAGCAGCTATCAGTTAGATGGTAGCAACATCGGTGGTGTGAATATCAACGGTGATGAGACCGGCGGCACCTGGACCTCCACACGGCCCGTCAGCCATGTTCTTATCAAGGGCGCGGTCGATTTCGACATTGATGAATACGATCCGGCTCAAACCAGCGGCGGATTCGACAACAGCGAAATCTTCACACCCAACGGCAATAACAACGCCGACATCTCCAACATTCAGTTCTGCGGCCCGCCGACCTTCGAACTGCGCATGATCAAGTACAACGATATTGATCAGGACGGCAACAACAACGAAATCGAGACCGGCGTAGGCCAAAGCCCCAGCGGCAACGCACTGCTCGGTTGGGAATTCGTGGTCTACGACAGCAACGGCAACGAAGTCGGGCGCAACACGACCAGCGTCGAAAACGCTAATGCCAATGGCGACCTCGGTATCCATGCCAGCTTCCCCGGTCTGATCTCCGGTGAAACCTACACCATCTGCGAAACACAGCAGACGGGCTGGGTCAACACCGAACCGGGTACGATCAATGCAACCTATGGTGAACCGTGCGAGACAGTCCCGCTGACCGCCAACTCCGCCATCACACGTTACTTCGGCAACTACCAGCAAACCGGCAGCATCACGATCCGCAAGAACGTCGATGACGACACCTATGCGGATATGATGTTCGACTTCACCGGCGATCTGGGCGACTTCTCAATCAGCGAGAACAGCGCACCATTCGTAGCGACCGACCTACCCGCCGGAACCTACACCGTCATCGAGACCGTGCCAGAGGGTTGGGACCTGGTACAGATTGACTGCGGACCCAACGACAACACAGCCGCTGTTAATGGCCTGAACATCGTTCTGGAAGCAGGCGAAGAAGAAGAGTGTACCTTCCGCAACGTCTATATCCCACCCACCGGCTCACTCGAAGTCACCAAAGTCGTGGACTGGAACGGTGTCACACCGGATACAAACCAGACCTTCGAAATCTGCATCCAGGGTCCATCATATCCCAACGGTGACGAAGCAGATGCCTGCCAGGAAGCCGACTATGATGGCACAAGCCTGACATGGAGCGATTTGTTGGTAGGGGACTACACCGTCACCGAGACCAATCCTGGTTCCGAATGGTCAGTGGACATCTCTGGCTCCCCGGCAACCGTTGAGGCAAACCAGACCGCACAGGTTACGGTCACCAATACTCGCGATGCACCAACCGGCAGCATCACGATCCGCAAGAACGTCGATGACGACACCTATGCGGATATGATGTTCGACTTCACCGGCGATCTGGGCGACTTCTCAATCAGCGAGAACAGCGCACCATTCGTAGCGACCGACCTACCCGCCGGAACCTACACCGTCATCGAGACCGTGCCAGAGGGTTGGGACCTGGTACAGATTGACTGCGGACCCAACGACAACACAGCCGCTGTTAATGGCCTGAACATCGTTCTGGAAGCAGGCGAAGAAGAAGTCTGTACCTTCCGCAACGTCAATCTGGAGTCGTCTATCGAAGTCACCAAGACGGCTGATCCGACCGAAGTAGAAGAACCGGGCGATACCGTCACCTTCTCTGTGACAGTCGCCAACACCGGCGATGATATTGTCACCATCGACACCCTCACAGACGACATCTATGGCGACCTGGATGGTCAGGGAGACTGCACTGTCCCGCAGGTTATCGCCGTTGGTGAAAGCTACGAATGTACATTCGTAGCTTTCACCAACGGCGATAACCTGCGGGACAGTGCAGTC
>CAYQJO010000170.1:0-9505 GCA_964417785.1 uncultured Anaerolineaceae bacterium
TATTATAGACAGGTTGCGGTGGGTTTGAGTTAGTGAAGGGGTGGCAGGTTGGTAACAGAAAGGGCGATTTCGCGCACGGCCTCATGCAGATGGGCCTGATATGGCAGTACCACGTTGATGCGCAGTTTTTCCTCAATCACCCGTGCGGCCAATTCAGGCGTGGGTGCGCCGGTCTCGCCGTCGGTGAAGACCAGGATACGGTTGACCTTCGGCTGGTGATCGAGCGCGTGCGCCAGCACGCAGTTGATATTGGTGCCGCCAGTGGTGGAGAGATACCCTCGTTTCAATTCAGCCAGCGGTAGTTCGGCCACGCGAGTTGAGAACTGAAAAGCATCGGCATGTCCCTTTGCAACATACGGTAAGACCAGGCTCAGGCAGTAGGACAGGATGTAGTTCATGGAACCGGACACGTCCAGATACAGGTGGACTTTGCCCGGTTTTTCCGGTGTGCGAGCGATCACCTCACCCGGCTGCGCCCACAGAGTCGCCGGGACACCCAGCGCCCGCCGGGCGGGGGCCATGCGGTCATGCGGGTTGGGCAGGACGCCTGTGCCGGTGGTGGCGGGTACCGCGACTTTGCCTTTGCGGTACTGGCGTCCGTGCTGGCGACCGACGCTCAAGCGGAGCGTCTGAGCGAAGGCGCGGCGCACGTTGTCGCCGGTTTCGACAAAATCGAAGGTGCGGCTGCCGAAACGGCTGCCGTTCCCGCCGCCACCCATTGTCATCTTCGGCCACTTGCCGGTCGCCTGTTTGACCATCTCCTTGATGAGGGGATCATGGATGGGCTGTCCATCGTGATTGCCGAGCAGCACCGGCATATTCAGACCGAAGTCCATCCCCGATTTCAGCAGCAGATTGAGGACCTCTTCGTAAAGCGGCATAGCGTAACGCCGGATTCGGCGTGCCGGGTACAGCCGACGGATCATCTCCTCCGTTCCCGGTGGGCCGACATCGGTCGGATAAACCGGGTTATGGGGCCAGCCCTCTGGCGGGCGCAGCAGGCAGTGGGGAAAGGTGTTCGCTGGATTGATGCTGTCGAAGAAACCGCGATACTCCGGACCAGGGAAGTTGCGCATGATCCCGGCGTTGATAATGGCGTCCAGCGCGATATTCTGTGCCTGCGTCATCTGTGGGTACATGCGGGTATGGGCCAGCATTACATGCCATAATTCATGCATCACCAGCAGAAAAAGATGCTCATCGCGCTCGCAGTACTGCTTGATGAAATCCGGGTTCATGAGCAGGCGCGGGCGGCGGGTACATTCGACGGCAGCGGTGGGAACAGCGCGGGTGGTTTTGATGCCCGACAGCCGGCAGAGGGTGTCCATCTCGAAGCGTGAGGCCGGGATACATCCGGTCAGGCGGCGGGTGATGGTAGCGGACTCGGTAGCGGTTGCGTTTCTCATCGCTGCTCCTGTAAATAGCCAGTGGCGCGGACCAGCGCGACGATACGTGGGTCGTCGATAACCAGCGAGCGGTTCAGATATTCACGGCTGAAGACCAGCGGCGCGGTCGCCAGCAGCAACTGGCTGCGCGACCGGCCCAGCACATTGAGGACGAGTTGGAGATCGAGCGCTCGCAGACACACGTAATCGGGCGGTGGCGGGGCTTTTTGCTCCTCCTTTTTCTCTTTGTCATCGTCGTCGCTGTCATCGGAGAAGATGTCTTCATCCATCTTGAGTGGCATTGGGGTGGCGGTCTCCAGTGTTTTCCATGCCTCATGCTCCCAGCGATAGACCAGCATCGCGCCGGTCAGCTTATGGCTGTCCCAGACCTCATCGAGAATGTCCTGCATTTGCTCGACCGGCTCACCGCCGTTTTCCAGGGCAGCGGCGACGGCCCGACCATTGTTGAGGTCGGTGTTGATCGCGTGTCCCAGGAGCTTGTAGAAGGGGTCGCCCAGCCCGTCCAGGTGGAAGCGGGCGACCGTCTTGCGCACGGGGGAGACGGTCCAGTTTGTCTGTTTTTGACCGCCAAACGGGTTAAAACGTCCGGGACGCTGTGGCAGCGATGGGCGCTGGTTACTGTTGTTGGACTGCTGGTCAATACGGCGTAATAAACTCATCAGGCGGCCTCCTCAACACCGAAAAGAATTAAATCATGCTTGAACTGCGTCAGCGCCTCCTGCCAGTTGTAGCGTGTCCAGAGATTGTTGAACCCGGCCAGGAGATAGTTGCGTTCCAGGCGAAAAAGGAACGAATCCTCGCGCCCGGTCTGGTTTTCGATCCACCCCTTGACCTCGTTCCAGGCACTGCCAAGCGGGGAGTTGCCGTCAATCGACAGGCTGATCGAGCGTGGTTCCAGCACATGATAGGCCAATTGGGCCATCGGCTCGAAGGCTGATGGGTCCAGGTCGCGCTGCATCCCGTAGGCGAGGAACATCGCTGTTGCCAATCCCATCTGTCGGGCATCCGAGTCCTCCGCGCTGAGGGTCTGCGTGATGAGGCGCGACAGGTCCTCGTCGGAAAAATCAAGCTGGTCGGCCAGCGATACGCGCCGCGCCCGGTCGAATTCCTCCATCACCTGCCGCCACGCCTCGTTATCCATATGTTCGGCGGCCTCCCAGGCTTGCTTGTGCAGGGCGATGAGTTTGACTGGTGATGGTGGCACTTCACTGGCGGAATGGGGAATCCCATGCAAAACGGCGATTTCGGCGCTGTGTTCCGGGTCGGCGTCTTCGCCCTCCAGCACCAGGCGGGCGGCATGGACGGCGGCCACCGCACGGGCCAGCATGGCGGCGCGGCGCGGACTCTGCGGCAGGCCGGTTTGTTCGAGCAGGTCCATCAGGGTGATGATGTAATCACCGATCCAGGTGTCGAAGCGCTCTTCAACCTGGGGGATACGGTCGGCGCAGGCCGCGACCAGTGCGGATAGGTCCGGCAGAGGGTGGCTGCCGTTGCCCCGGTGGGTAATCAGGCGCAGACGATCCGCTTTGCTCAGGTCAGCCCAGTTAGGGACCGGGACAATATAAGGGAAGCGGTCGGTCAGCGCCGGGTCCAGTGATTCGGAACCGATATAATATTCGGTGGTGGCACCAGCTTCTGGTTCTTCTGGCGCTGGCGGGTTCATGGCCGACCAGCGGTGGTGCAGATTTTCCAGTTGGATGCCGACGATGTGGCGCTCATGAATAATGGGATACAGTTTGTTCTGCAGGTCGGCCCGGCAGCGCGAGATTTCATCGAAGAAGACAAACCCTGCTTCCCAGATGTTGCCCGGTGTGGTGATAAAGTGCAGCGCGTCGCCGGTTTCATCGGGCATGGGGATGCCGACGAGATCGTCGTAGTTGAGCAGGGCAGCGTTGTAGTGACGCATAGGCAGGCCGAGCGCTCTGGCGATTTGAACAACCAGATACGATTTTGCGGTCCCATGCGGGCCAATCAATAGCAGCGGAGCTTCTGTCGCCAGGGCGGCGAGCAGGATGGGGTCGAGGTGAGACCAGCCACATACCCCCAGTTCATCGGTCAGGGGAATGGCTTCCAGTTCTGTCTTGTCCATAAAACGCGCTCCCTCATGCTGTGTAAATTACCGGATGCATCTGTGAGTATTGTGTAACATACACATTGTATGTTGTTCTGTGTAAATATGCAAGTGCTCATGTGTGTATTGTGTGAGAATTGGAAATCTTGTATAGTAAGTGAAAAGTTTACAGGCACAGGCAGATGGTGACGACCAGCTATCTACAATCAACCGAGCGCCAGCAGGTGGCACATGCCCGCCAGTTGTTCGATTCGTTGATGACGGAATCCGGCACGGTGCGGCGCACAACCTTTATGATTGAAACGCTCACCCGGTGGCAGGTCGAAGCACCGGGCGTGCTGGCTGCTTTGCTGATGCCGATCTTGCGCCAGGAGTGTGTGCCGGAGTTGGAACTTATCAAGCAATTTGGCATACGCCCGGTGCATATTGCGCAAACTGTGTTGATCTACCTGGACAAGGCTCATCGGGAACCATCGCGCAAGAAACCGATGCGCGAGCTTCATGCGGAAGTCCTGCGCGAGTTTATGGTGGCCGCGTACAGCAACATCGAGGCGATTCTGATTTGCGTCGCCGACCATCTGGCGACGGCGGCGACGTTGGATGAGCAGGGCAACCAGGTTCGCCTGCAATGGGCGCACCGGCACACAGGTGTTTATCTGGCGCTGCTGGAGATGTTGGGTATGTGGGCTTACCGGCGTGACCTGGGCAACCTGAGTCTGGCGCTGCTTGACATGAACCAGTATGAGCGGCTAGAACGGCGAGTATCACAACTCAATGAGCGCCACGATGGTCTCTTCTTCGAGGTGAAGCGGACTCTGGTAGCGGTGCTGCGCGGGACGTCGATCCTCGCCGATGTACGGCTCCATTACACAACGCCGATCAGTATGCATTTGACTGCTCGCCGTCGCAGTCAGGGTGAAACCCTGCGTAAAGACGATATGCTGCGTGTAGATGTACTGGTCCGTAATGAACACGACTGTTATACGGTGTTGGGTCTCATTCATCACCTTTGGCCGCCGCAAACCGGTGGGCGGGTGCATGATTTTATCGCTGTGCCGCGATTCAACGGTTATCGCTGCCTCAACACGAACGTGTTTTTTGACTCAACACAGCCGGTAGAGTTTCGTATTGTGACGAAAGAAATGGCCGACATCAACGCCTACGGTGTGGTGGCCTCGATGCACCATCCTTTGCCGGTCAAGAATGCGTGGTGGACCGACCTGAAACTGGCGGAAGTGGTCAACCACCGGCCCAAAAACGCCATCGGTGTGTTCACACCCAGTGGCGAGATGATTTATCCGTTGAAACCTGGCAGTACCATGGTCGATCTGGCCTTCCGCATCCACTCGGCGCTGGGACCGTATGCCCGCCAGTTTTACGCCAACGGCAAACAGGTCAGCTACCAGTATCGACTGCATCACTGCGATCTGATCGACATCGAATACGATATGAAATACCCGAATATCAAGCCGGAATGGATGGATGCCGCCATGACATCCGTCGCGCAAAACAATATCCGGCGTTTTCTGCGCCAGCGCAATCAATCGCCGCACAAGGGCCGTCGCTTGATCGACAATGTGCTTGAGCGCGAGATGAACATTTACCGCATGCGTTTTCCCCGCGACAAAGTGGAACACACGCTGGAAAAAGTCGCCCGCAAATTCGGTTTCCCCGTGCTGGAGTCGCTCTATGTCTCTGTCCTGGAAGGCGACATCGCCCCTGATGAAGTTGTCGCCGCCATGATCGATGAGGAACTGAGCGGGTACATCGTCCTGGCCGATGGTCAGCGCTGGCCGGCGGACCGTATTCGGATTTCGCGCAAATGGATGCAGGAGAGCGGCCAGTACAAATGGGAGCGCCGCTCGCGTGTGATGCCCGGCGAAGAGATCGCCGGACGGATAAAAGGGCGCGGCACGGCACAATATCTGGTTGTCTATCCGGCGGACCGTGCGCCGCAGCACGTCGAGACCGTGCCGCTCCGCTGGCAGTCCGCAACCACACTGCGCGAGGCAGCCGAGATCACCGTGCTGGCGGAACCACAGCATGGAATCACCGGGACGGTGCTGGCGGCGGCCTATGCTGAGGGCAGCGAGAACGAGCGCGACGGCCTGATCGTCCACCGGGTTAACGCGGAATTGCAGGACGGCAGCGCAGCGATCAATCTGGTGGTAGATGCGCCGTCGTTTGAACCGATCCGCCGTTTCCAGGCCAGCCTCAAGACCATGCAGGACCAAGGCATGGTGCATGAGTTCGATATCTGGCAACTGCTGCCCGGCCAGAAGCTGATGATCTCCGGTAAAGCCGATAAGCGCAGCCAGAACCCGTATACGCTGAGCCAGATACGTGACCGGGCCATGTTTTTCGGACGCGAGAACGAAATTGCCGAGGTCATCCAGCAGATCAAACAGGACCAGAACCTCATCATCCTTTACGGTCAGAAGCGGATTGGCAAGACCTCACTCATCTATCATCTGGCCGAGAATCTCCTGCCGGAAGCCTGCGATGTGCTGCCGGTGCCGGTCGATGCGCTCAGTCTGGCCCCGTTTACGACGGTGAACTTTCTGGTCGCTCTGGCAGAAGAGGCGCAGCGACGCCTGGTTGGTGCGTTGACACGGCCCGAAGATCGCGTCGGACTGCGGCTCCGCGCCAGAGACCTTGAACAGGACCCCTTCAACCGTTTTGCCATGTGGATCAAGTTGGTTGAGAAGCGCCTACATGGTCGCCGTTTGTTCTTCATGGTCGATGAATTCACCCGCGCTGAAGAAGAATTCAAGCGCGGCAACCTGGATGCGACCTTCTTCGATAATCTCCAATGGCTGGTGGGCAATCAACGGATTGGCTGTCTGCTGTGTGTGCATGATAACGTCTACGAGCCGGAAAGCCGAAGCTGGAACATCCTTCAGCGGGGCCACCCGGTACGCCTGGACTCGCTCGATAAACTATCCGCTGGTCGTCTGGTACGGCAGCCGTTAGCGCGGGTGTATCAATATACTGGCGAAGCGGTTAACCATATTCTGGAGCAAACCAACTGCCACCCGTTTTATATCCATGCGGTCTGCCAGGAACTCGCCAGCCAGATGTCACAAATGCCGCAGGAGCAGATCACCAGAGAGGATGTGGACCGGGCCATCACACTGGTGCTGCGCCAGGGGCGGCACTATTTCAACCATTACGAGAACGCGGTGGGTAAGTTCAGTTGGCGCACTGTGCGCATTCTGGCCTTTCTGGCTGCTGAGGGGAACCGGTGGGTCACACGGGATGAGATTTTCGCCGCGCTGGAACATCTCGGTGTGGCGACCAGCCGTTGGGCCATCTCGCAAGCACTGTACGAGTTGTATCGTGCTGCCATTGTGGATGTACGTAAAGCTGCCAGCAGCAATGTTTATCGTATCCCCATCGGGTTGTTACAGTTCTGGTTGAGACAGAATACGCATCCAAAGATCAGTCAAGAGTTGCTACAGGAAGACAACTGATGAACACCTCGCCTAATCCTTATACGCCGATGCTGATGACCTACCATCCGGCGCGTTTTTACGGGCGACAGAAAGAAGTCGCCAGCATGCTTCAGGTCATTACCGCGCCTGATCCGAACAGTCAGGCGGTCTTCGGGATTCGCACTATCGGCAAGACGACCTTGTTGAAGTACCTGAAGGATGAACACGGTGCGCTGCTGCATTACAGCGATTACATGAGTCCTGATTTCAGGCCGGGGGGACGGCAGCGGTTGTTGTTTGTTTATCTTAACTTTCACGGTTTCAACCCGGAGCATAACCTGTTTTCGTTGATGTTGAAGCAGCTTGCTGCCGAAGTGGATTACGACATTGCCGATGTCGAGGTCGATTACGACGATCAACTGACGCGCTATGAGGCGTTCAACCAGTTGCGGCGGGTTTTGCAGCAGCTTGACGACGCCAATTTCCGCGTGGTGTTTATGCTGGATGAACTGGACTCTCCGCTGGCGTTACGGCGGCAGGATCGCACGCATGTGATCGATTATGACGATGACCGGATGCTGCGGTCGCTGGCGGATTTCGCCGTGTTGATAATCGCCACTGAGGCCCCGATATCAGAACTGCGGCCCGACATCAGCAAGAGTTCGCCGCTTCTGGGGATTCTGCGGCCCGAAGCTATCGGACTGCTGACGGAGCAGGCAGCACGAGCGCTGATCTGCAAGCCGCTGGTGGATACCGGCATTTCGCTCAACGAAGCGGAGCAGAGTTTCTTGATCGGGCTGGCCGGGAGGCAGCCTTTTCTTTTGATTGCGGCCTGTGAGTTGTACTACGATCTGAACACCGAGTACGATCACCTGGGCGAGATGATGGACGAGCCAACCTCCCGTCACAATCTTGAGCGCCAGTTTCTGGCCCGATTGACCGCACTTCCGCATGTAGAAGATGTGTTGAATCGCATCTGGAAGGGATTGACCGGTACCGAACAGGCCGTGCTGTACGATCTGGTGACAGGCAATCGGCAGGATCAAACGGTGATCCCGGCCCGGTTGGCGAACAAGTCACTGGTGTATCTCGATTTGCGCCAGGGCGGCTACAGCGTCTTCAGTACCCTGTTCGCGGATTACGTGCGCCAACACCCGATTCTGGACGACGAGGAGGAGGAGACGGAGCCGGTCGAATCGGGTGATCTGGTCGAGCAGCTTTCGCCTATCGAAAGGGCGTTGTTCAAGTATATGCTGCAACGGCCCAATCAGGTCTGTACCTTCGATGAACTGCTGGATGCCGTCTGGGAGGGCAGCGACAAGAGCAAACGAGCGTTGGAGGCTGCGGTTCACCGACTGCGGCGCAGCCTGGGCGAAAACGAAGAGATCAAGAACGTGCGCGGTGTGGGCTACAAGTTCGTACCCGGTAGAGTGCTGCAAACTTAGCGTAATACGGCCTCTATCCCCGTGACGAAATCGTTTTTGCCACCCTGTGCCGGGTGCCGGATACGGGTGGAGTCGATACCCAGTCCGGTCAGCGTTTCATGGGCGACGTTGCCGACCGCAACCACCGTCTCGATCCTGAACAGGTCCAGCATATCGAGCAGAAAGCCAGCCCCCAGGCTTGTTTCAGCTTTGCGTGGTTTGCGGTTGGTGCGGGCTTCCCCCATTTGGTGTGGGTGAAAGGGGAAGGTGTTCCAGATCAGTGGGGTCTGGTTGAGCGCGGTCAATGCTTCCCAGACGATGGTGGCGCTCTGTTCACCTTTGATCGACTCGAAGCCGGGGTCTTGGGTGTTCTGGTAGCCGTTTGCCGTGCCGAAAAGTCCCAGGTTGGGTAATCCACCCAGCAAAATTTTACGGCTGGTCACGGGGACGCCCGTCAGACGGCAGCCACGATAACCGGGGGCTTCCATGACCAGGATGACATGTGGATTACGCGCAACCAACTGCTGTAGATAGGTCGATAGATTCTGGCGGCGAATGGCGTTGTTTGGGTCATCGTTGAGTCCATATTGATTGAACGCATCCGGTGGCGTTGGAGTCCGTGCCAGTCGGTCGATCAGACTGTCAATGTTCATCAAGCAACGCCATCAATCCATCGGGGTAGACCGGTATATCCGTCTGGTTGCGTTTGATCCACAGACATTTGAACTCGCCGGTGTAATTGTCCGCTTCAAAGCCCTGGAACTCCGATTTCTCGTAAAAGCTTCTGTCCACGAGTTCGCCATCATAGACCAGGATGATTTCATGGCCCGGTTTTCCGGCGTAAGTGAAAATGTTTTCCAGTGTGCCGAGATAGCGCAGTTTGGCGATCTGCGCACCGATTTCCTCCTGGATTTCGCGGTGAAGGGTGTCAACGGCGTATTCACCAAATTCGATTCTGCCGCCGAGCGGGCGGTAGAAATACTGGGATTTGACCGGATCGTAGCTCTCGGAAACCAGGATGCGGTCCTGGTGGCTGAAAACGCAAATTGCCAGCGGTCGGACATGCTTGCTCATAACGTTTTTCCCGTCCGTAAGTACAAAAAGGGTGGCACCGGGCCACCCTCCATTTTACACAGGGACGCGATAATGCGTCAGCCTTTGGTGTCGATG
>CAYQJO010000171.1:0-9447 GCA_964417785.1 uncultured Anaerolineaceae bacterium
ATTTTGAGGTATGGCTATATCCACTTCCTCAAGCACAGCCTGGCGGCGCTGGCTAAAAAGAAAGCTGAACAGTTCGCCGCTGGCCGAAGACACCGTTCCACTGCTGTTATCGATTATTGTTGGTTTGGTCACAGGTCTGGGTGCTTATATCTTCATCAGACTGCTGGGAGAAATCGCCGGCTGGGCTGAGGATATACGCGACCAATGGGGCTTAATCGGTGGGTTGGGTCTTATGATTGGTGCTGGTTTCATCACCGGCATGATTATCAGCCGGTTTGCCCGCGAAGCTAAAGGACATGGCGTTCCTGAAGTAATGGAAGCTATTGTACTCAAAAGAGGGCGCATTCGCCCCCGTGTAGCCATTGCTAAAATCATCGCTTCTGCCATCACCATTGGCAGCGGTGGTTCTGCCGGACGCGAAGGTCCCATCGTTCAGGTCGGGTCTACGCTGGGATCAACAGCGGGGCAGGTGGCAAAACTCTCTGACGAGCAGGTAGGGATGCTGGTCGCCAGCGGAGCGGCAGCCGGTATTGCCGCAACCTTTAACGCACCGATTGCCGGTACGTTGTTTGCGCTGGAAGTCATCCTCGGACGGTTCACCAACCGGTATCTGGGCATTGTCGTTATCGCGTCTGTCTCTGCCAACGTTGTTTCGCGCATGCTCCTGGGTGAGAATCCAGCGTTCGCCGTTCCAGCCTATGGCCTCAACAGCCCGCTGGAACTGCCGATCTATCTCTTGCTTGGCGTGGTCTGCGCACTCGTGGCGATCCTGTTTATTCGTGTTCTTTACGGTGCGGAACATTTTTTTGATCACTGGCAAGTCCCCCTGCCAGTGAAAACCAGCATCGGCATGGGATTAACAGCCCTGATCGGCTTCTGGGAACCCGACATATTGGGTCCTGGCCTGGAGTTCATCGGTGAGACTATCGCCGATGAAATGTCGCTGACGATTGGCGTCATGGCGGCTTTTCTGTTAATGAAGCTGCTGGCGACCACTTTTACGCTTGGTTCGGGAAATTCCGGCGGTGTTTTTGCCCCCGGTCTTTTCATGGGTGCGATGGTCGGTGGTATTTTCGGTCAGTTCGGTGCGCAGTTGTTTCCTGAGACGGTCACTGAGCCGGGCGCATTTGCTCTGGTGGGTATGGCAGCGGTGTTCGCGGGGGCCGCACGCGCACCCATCACCGCCATTATCATCGTTCTGGAGATGTCCAATGATTATCGCCTGATTCTCCCTCTGCTGATGACGGTCATTATCACCACGTTGATTGCGGACTTGCTACACCCGGATACGATCTATACCCGCAAGCTGGCCCTGCGTGGCATTCAGATCGAACGTGGGCATGATGTTGATCTCCTTCAGGGCGTTCAAGTGGGCGAAGTGATGACCAAAGACTATCCATCTATCACTGCCTCCACCAGGATGAAGGACCTTCTACCCCGCTTCAACCTGACGCACCATCACGGGTTTGCCATTGTCGATGATGAGAAAAACCTGGTTGGAATCATCACGCTGACCGATGTTGAAAACGCCGACCAGGACGCAGATTTTGAAAACCTGACGGCGAGTGATGTCGGGACAACACATGATCTCATTTCGGTCTTTGTGCATGATCCCATTTACCTTGCGCTGCGAAGAATGAACATCTGTGCTGTCGGGCGCTTACCAGTCATTTCTGCGGACGGTAAAGGCAAATACCTGGGAATGATTCGCCGTGCAGACGTTTTGCATGCCTATGAGGTTGGCCTTGCGCGAAAATCGATTGAGCAGCATCACCACAAGCATTTTGACCTGCGCAACGTGGAAGAAAACGAGTTTATCGAGATTGTTGTTGATTCGGATGCGCCGATGGTGGGGCACCCGCTGATGGAGTTCCCGTACTCGGATCGGTGCCATATCGTCTCGATCCGCCGGCAGGGGCATGTGGTCATTCCACAGGGCGATACTCAGATCAAACCTGACGACATCATCATTGCCTATGTGTATCCAGAAGCACACGAGGAGGTCGTGGCCCAGTTCGATTCACGAGCCATACTGTGAGAGTAGAATCTCCTCCCCACGCGGGGAGGAGATTCAGCGTTTTACCGGTTGATGGCGAACGTCACCTGAAGCGACACACTGACGGATAGCTGGCCCGGTTCGATGGGCGCACCACCGCCACCCATGCCAACTGACCTGTTGGTGACCTCAAACGGCGAGAAGCCGCCGCCGCTCTCCACGATGGAGATGACATCGCCCAGTTCCACACCGGCCAGACTTGCCAGTTCAGCGGCACGGGCGCGAGCATCTTCCATCGCATCGGCGCGGGCGTCGCTTTCCAGCGCATCACGACTGTCGATGCCGAAGTTGAGGCCGAAGATATTGTTGGCCCCGGCGTTGATAGCCGCGTCCAGCACATCCGCAATCAGGGATGTATCCCGAATGGTGACACGCACCTGATTGTTAACGCGGAACATCGGCCCATTGGATGCACCCTGGCTGGCCGGACCCGGTGACCGGTCCACGAAGATGTTCAGGTTGGCAGTGCGGATGTCCTCGCGGGCGACACCGGCTTCCACCAGCGCATCGATCACAGCTTCCATTGTGGCGTTGTTCTCAGAGAAGGCCGTACCCAGGTCCGTGTTAAAGGTCTCAACACCGATCTCGGTATTGGCGATGTCGGGTGATCCGCTGGCGCTGCCATGACCAACAACGGTGATGGTATCGGCGGGTGTTTGCTGCGCAGCCACTGGCAAGCTGCCGAGAACAACGACGGCGAGTACGACAGCGACTATCAAAAACTTCTTCATTGGTTGATTCTCCTTACCTCTGTTAAGATATGTGAATGACCAATGTCATTCACTTATCAGACGATATCCAAAACAAGAAGGTTCCAATCAGACCACCCACAAAAAACCGCTCCTGGCGCTTACGACTGGATACTATCAGCCCGCACCCCCGGCGAGCGTGATCTGTGTCCGCACAGCGGCACATTCACTGTTGTCGAGCCGCGCCAGAAAGCCCGCCTCCGCATCGGTTGGCTGACCGATCCACCCAAACCCATCATCCTGATCCAGTTTCCATAGCAGTCTTCGGTTTTCTTGACACATACTACATGATGCGCTATCGTTTGATTGCATTACAGTTTGTTACAGTTGTTATACAGATGAGGAGAAGAACATGCGTCAACTACTGATTATTACAATCGTACTGCTGCTGGTCCTTCCCGCGCTGGCTCAGGATGGGCCACCCATGCCAGAACTCGACGGTGAAATCGTTCTGGCCGAACTGAACGGTCCACAGGGCGTGTATGTTGACTCGGAGGGCAATCTCTGGGTCATCGACAGTGGTGCCGGTGGCGATGAGGAAATCGAGTCCATCAACGTCAACACATTTGAGGTCATAGCCGCCACCCTGGGCGAAACCTCGCAGATCATCCGTCTGGCCCCCGGCGGCGAACCGGAAACGGTTGCGACGCTGCCCTCAGTCGCAGTCGGTGAAGATTTTATCGGCGGCGCACGTCTGGTCGAACTCGGCGGCACCGTTTACGCTACCGTCGGGGCCTGGCATATCAACCTGGGTGAGGAAGTAACGGTTCCGCTGCACGGTCAGGTGGTCGAACTGGTAGACGGCACGCCGGAAACCGTCGCGGACCTGTGGGCGTTTGAACTGGCGAATAACCCGGACGGTACCGATAACCTTGAAGCGCATCCCTATGGCATCGCCGCTGGTCCTGATGGTCTGCTGTACGTTGCGGACGCTGCCGCCAATGCGCTGTACTCGGTTGATCCGGAAAGCGGCGAAATCACTTTGATCACGGCCTTCGAGGGTCTGCCCGGTGTGTTCCCCAACCAGTGGCGCCAGGGTGAACTCATTACTGACCCAGTCCCGACCGGTGTGGTGGTGGACGAAGACGGTACTGCCTATGTGTCTCTACTGTCGGGTGCGCCCTTCATTCCCGGCAGTGCCAGCGTAATGCAGGTCACACCTGATGGTGAAGTCAGTGTGTTCGCCCCCGGCCAGACAATGCTGACCGATCTCACGATGGGACCAGACGGCAATCTGTACGCGGTTTCATTCGGTATGTTCACGCAAGAGGGTCCGGTTCCGAATTCCGGTTCGGTGGTACGCATTCTGGAAGACGGCACTTCGGAAGTGGTCGTTGAGGGTCTACCCTTCGCTACCGGCATCGCCATCGATGCGGACGGTAACGGCTATGTCACCATTAACGGTATTGCCATCCCCAACGCGGGTATGGTGGTCTACTACGAAGGTCTGACCGCGATGGAAGGCATGCCCATGCCGGAGATGGAAGGCTAGGTGAACAACTGGCGAGGGAGTCCATTCTCCCTCGCCATGGTCAATCACATTATTGATAGAGGAATGTTCATGCGACTGATTTTGCTGATTGCCCTCGCCCTATTGATCTCCGGTTGCGGGATCATAGCATTGCCCGAAATGGTGGGACAGTCCCCGATTGACCAGACCCGGATCGACCGGGGCGTGGAGGTCTACCGCGAGAACTATTGCGGATCATGCCATACGTTGACGGTCGCCAACACACGCGGCACATTCGGTCCAGACCACGACGACGCGGGAACGGAGGCCGGACAATACATCAGTCTGGATAACTACACCGGAGTCGCGACCACCGCCGCCGATTACATTCGTGAAAGTATTCTCGATCCGACCGTGTTCTATACACCAGGATTCGAGTCCACCAACCATCACATGCCAGCGTTCACTCATCTTCCGCAAGACGAAATCGACGCGATGGTTTACATGCTCATGCATCAGACCAGATGATGCATCTGCGTTTTGAGCGCCGGATAGAGTGATGTATAGATGGCATACAGGTCTCTGTACGCCGCTTTGTTTTCCGGGGTGATGATATGTGTCGGTGCCGGAATACGCTCGCAGGCATCACTAAATGAGGTGTAGACCCCCGTCCCGACCCCGGCGATGATGGCGGCACCGACACCGCTGGCGACGGCACTCCGCCCACTGGTGTCTACCCCAAAGGGCTGATCGAAGACATCGGCCATGATTTGCGACCAGACTGGCGACCCGGTAATACCGCCAGAGAGCAGCAGCAGCGACATCTCACCTTCGATCAGGTCGTAGCATTCCCGCAGAGCAAAGGCAACCCCCTCCATGATCGCATGGGCAAGGTGTCCGGCACTATGATGGTGGCGCAATCCGACGAACACCCCGGAAGCGGAAGCATCGTTATGGGGCGCACGTTCACCGGCCAGATAGGGCAGAAACACCAGCCCATCGGACCCCAGCGCGACTTGTGCAGCCAGCGCAGACAGTTCCGCGTAGGATTTGCCCACCACGCCGCGCAGCCACTTCAGCGAGTCGCCAGCGGAGAGGATGGCCGCCAGAATATACCAGCGGTCTGGCATGGCGTGGTTCAGCACATAATACCGTGAATCGAGCGCGGGTGCGGTCAGCGGCGCGAAAATCTGCCCGCCAGTCCCGACCGTCACCAGAACCGATCCGGTGTCGCAGAGGCCATGTCCGAGGGCCTGGGCAGGTTGATCGGCACTGCCCGCAACCACCGGGATTCCGGGCTTTAATCCCAGTTCCGCCGCTGCCTCCGCTTGCAGACGGCCAACCACTTCATAAGATGGGCTGACCGGTGGCAGATAACGGCGCTCTACACCACAGCGTTCAATTAGCATATCGGACCAGATGCCGGTGGTGACATCCAGCAGCCACGTCGCCGCCGCATCGCTGACATCGGTGCCGACGGTACCGGTTAGTCGCAGGCGCAAATAGTCCTTCGGCAGGATGACCGTCTGAGTCGCCGCCAGCGTGTCCGGTTCGTGGTCGGCCATCCACATGAGCGTGGTCGCCATGAACCCGGCGGCGGGCGGGCCGGGCGCGCCGCGCCAATCATCCAACCGGGCGACGTATTCGCGGCTGCGGCTGTCCTTCCAGATGATGGCCGGACGCAGGGGCTGATTATCGGCATCCAGGTTGACAAAGCCATGCATCTGACCAGCAAGCCCGATAGCCTGAATCTGGTCCGGCTCGGTCACGGTTTCGCGCACGGTGGCGACCGCTGCCTGCCACCAGTCTTCCGGATTTTGCTCAGCGGCGGGGCCATCAATCCGGGTGGCATACTCGCGGCCTGCCGGTTGGCCGACTATATGGAGCGTCTCTGGATCGACAACAACCGCCTTAACGCTGGATGTCCCCAGGTCGATACCGAGCAGCATCAGGCTTGTTTCGCAGCGAGATATTCTTCGTAGTCCTTGGCGGATACGATCTCGCCATCCTTGACGGTGCTTTCTGTCACCTTACGAGCCTTGTTGAACTCCAGGTAGATCTCCGCCGGGAACGGACAGCGAATTGCTTGAGCCATCTTGCGCACAAAGTACCCGTCACCGCTCTCGTTCTGGCTGAGATCGTTGTAGAGATCGATCCGCACTTCCACGATTTCGTCGCAGCGTTTGGGCCGCACATACACATAGAAGCCCCGGCGATCATCCCCGCTGCCGGTATTACCACCACCGAACAGGTTCTTGAGAAAGTTCATCGACACCCTCTCCTTAAAAAAAGCCATTCTCTCTATTCTATCGGCTTTTCCTCACGCGGTTGACCCAACAGCGACCGTTCCTGCTCGACAATCTCCGGTTCCAGCTTGACGAACAGAGGCGACGGTTTGTTCAGCTTATGGCCCGGTTGCAGGCCACTCTTCTCCCAGCGCCCGGTCGCCTTTGTCGGATCATAGACCAAAGCGCTATGACTGCGCGTCTCTTCCTCGAACGTTTCGATGTTCAGGTCGCCGAACAACTGACCGTCGTAACCCAGGTAACGATGCAGGTCTTCGGAGCTAAAGGGCAGGAAGGGCGCAAGGACGATTTTCAGGTTGTCGATCACGCGCAGAATCGTATAGACCGACCGGGCCGCGTCCGCCTGATCGACCTTGATCGTCTTCCAGGGTTCGCGCCGGTCCAGATAACCATTGGCCTCACGGACCACGCCCAGGGCCTTCGCCAGCGCTTCTTTGAGTTTGACCTGTTCCAGCAAAGCGCCGACTTCATCAAAGGCGGCCTCGGAACGGGCGATCATGGCTTCGTCCTCGTCCGTCAGGTGATCGTATTCCGGCACCACGCCGTCAAAGCGTTTGTAGGCGAAACCGAGCATGCGGTTGACCAGATTACCCCAGGCCGCCACCAGTTCGTTGTTGACACGGGTATGGAATCCCTCCCAACTGAAGTCGGTGTCGGCGCTTTCCGGGAACGAGCGAGCAGTATAGAAGCGCAGCGCATCCGCCTGATAGCGTTCCAGGATGTCGGGCAGCCAGATCGCCCAGTTACGGCTCTTGGAGAACTGTTTGCCCTCGATGTTCATGAACTCGTTGGCCGGGACATCATAAGGCAGGTTGATGGGAGTCTCGTCCCCGTCATTGTACAGGCCGCTGACGCCCATCAACTCGGCAGGCCAGATGACGGTATGGAAGGGGATATTGTCCTTGCCGATGAAATAGTAGGTCTCGGCTTTCGGGTTATACCACCACTGCTTCCAGGCATCGGGTTCACCGCGATTCCTGGCCCATTCAACGCTGGCAGTGAAGTAACCGTTAACCGCCTCGAACCACACGTAGATGCACTTGTTTTCCCATTCTTCCAGTGGCACCGGCACCCCCCAGTTGAGGTCACGGGTGTAGGCCCGCCCACGCAGTCCCTCTTCGATCCCCTGCTTGATCAGATTGCGCGTGAAGTTGACCACATTGGGCCGCCAGTGCTGCTGCTGCTGTTCCAGCCAATCCAGCAAGTCTTCCGCCGTCTTGCTCAAATCGAGGAAATAATGCTCGCTCTCGCGCACCACCAGCTTATCATCCGGGTTGCTGCGATTACGTGGTTCAATCAGTTTGGTGGCGTCCATCAGATTGCCACAGTTATCGCACTGGTCTCCGCGAGCGCTGTCGAAGCCGCAAATGTAGCAGGTGCCTTCGACAAAACGATCCGGCAGGAAGCGGTCTTCGCGTTCGCTGTAGAGCAGTTTCTGAGCATCCCGGTAGAGATAACCGCGTTCCAGCAGCTTTAGAAACAAGTCCTGGGCAATTTTGTGATGATTCTCGGTGTCAGTGTGGCTGAAAAGATCGTAGCTGATACCGACTTTCTGCTGGGTAAGCAGAAAACGCTCATGGTAATGTTCAAAAACCTCACGCGGATGGACTCCCCGCTTATCGGCCTCAAGCGAAATCGGCGTACCGTGCGAGTCCGAACCGGAGACCATCAGCACAGAGTTGCCTTTCAGACGATGGAAACGGGCGAAGATGTCGGCGGGGAGATAGGCACCGGCCAGATGCCCAACATGCATATCCCCATTGGCATAAGGCCATGCAACAGAGACGTGAATGAATTTGGGTTCCATCAATTTACCTCACTCATACAATGAAAAACCGCCTGCCGTTGTCGGCAGACGGTTAGAAATCTATCAAGAGACGCGCACTAGACATGCGAAAAATGCCGACACCGATTCTGAAGGCGCGACATTCGCATGAAGTGGGTCAGGCACACAATTTTAATCATGTTAAGAGTATAGCCAGGAGTCCAGGTGTAAGTCAAGCAGATTACAGAACAGAAAGTTGAATGTGCTTGAATTGTTTCGTATAATGACATCGTAATCGTTTTGAAAGGTTAGCAAACCCATGTCACTCTCGCAAGCTATCGCCCGGCGTATTGCGCATGAGGTGCCGGATATTGATACCAGCTTTCCGCACTGGGCGCGACGGACTAACCCGATTGTGCGGCGACAGCTTGGCATGCACTGGCGTACATTCCCCCCGCAGATGGGGCCGCTTCTGAAGTGGTTCGTGGGGGTTTCCGTCGCGGTTCTGCTGACCATACCCTATTCGTATCTGTTCTTATTCATCCTGACGATTCTGCTGGCAGGCATGGTGCTGCTGCCCTATGCCTTCTACGTTTATGTGCGGGCGCTGGCCGCGATCATCGCTGATACCAGCACGGCAGTGGCGAGCGAGTTTCAAAACAGCACGCTTACCCTGCTGCGTACCACACCCTTCTCGGCGATGGAAATCCTGTTGAGCAAGGTCTCGGCAGCCGTCTGGCGGCGCATGGACGAATTGGATCAGGTGTTGACCTTCAGCGCCGCTCTGGGGATGCCCGCCATTCTGTTGTTTTATCTCACCTACTGGCCGCCCACTGACTATCCCGGCATACCCCAGATCATGGCGATTATCAACTACGCGGTGGCCTTGATCCGGCTGCCATTGGAGATGTTCATGGTCGGCAGTCTGGCAGCGATGATGGGTGCCGCCACCCGGATGCGCAGCAGCGCCATCACCAGCACAGCAGTGCTGATGTTCTTTTACGTCCTGCTGCTCAATCTGGCCCGCTATCTTGATGTCAGTTGGCCGATCCAGGTTATCATTGACTCGGTGCTGCCGGTGGTACTGCCGATCACCATCAGCTACGCGGCACTGCATGCAG
>CAYQJO010000172.1:0-9431 GCA_964417785.1 uncultured Anaerolineaceae bacterium
AATACGACTCCGGGTTGTAATAGCCGGCGGTGTACTGCAATGTCCGGCGGCCCAGGATAATCAGCGGTTCACCATCCGTTGCGACCGCCCAGATGCCGGTCAGGTCGATAGCTTTGTAGCTGTAATAGCCGGATTGGCGACACCAGACCACCACACCGATCCAGCCGTCACCAAGCACGTCTTGGGGACCGAAGCACAACGGGCGCTTCTGAAAGGCCTCCATGAAACCGAAGGCGTTTAGCGCGTCCAGGGCTTGCGCGAGGGCGATTTGTTCGCTAGCCATCGCGCAGCGCATCGCGCACAATAGCGATCAAGTCGTTGGGCATGACAGGCTTGACCAGATAAAGATCAGCCCCGTGCTGTTCCGGTTCGTCTTCCGTCGTCATCACGATGATAATGGTGGCCGGGTTGCGGCTGCGGGCGTGGTCCAGCACATTCCAACCGCTGATGTCGGGCAGATTCAGGTCCAGCAGAATCAAATCGAGCGGCATGTTATCAATGGACTGTAGCGCTTCGGTCCCGGAAGTGACATGCATGGAGTCAAACCCACCGTGCTTGAGTGACTTGATGGCAAGCTGGGCCAGGGTGGTCGAGTCCTCGACAATTAGAATTGTGGTCATGAGACGCCCAGCACTCGGGTTACGGCCCCACGCAGTTCGTCCGGGGCGATGGGTTTGGTCAGATAAGCGGCGACAGCCTCCATCTGGCCCACCATGCGATTGCCGGAGTCGGTATGGGCGGTGAGCATGATGACAGGAATCTGGCGTCGGTCAGGTAACTCACGCACCATTTCGAGGAACTGCCAGCCGTTCATGACAGGCATGGCGATGTCCAATATCATCAGGTCGGGAATGGTCGATTCCAGGAACACAAGACCGCTTTGCCCATTATCGACGTGGTGGATTTCGAGGTCGAATTTTCTCAGAATAACGCGCACCAGTTGGGCGACGTCACCCGCATCTTCTACGATGAGAATAACCGGTTTATTAGACATCATCGGTGAAGATAGATGGCTTTATCGACTGCGCCACGCAATTCATTGAGGTCGATGGGCTTCTTCAGGAAAGCGCTTACACCATTGGCGCTGGCGATCTTGCGATTGGTCGAGTCGTTATACGCGGTCAAAATAATCACGGGGATGTCGCGTTGGGTGGTATCCTTTTTCATAATTTCCAGAAAATCCCATCCGCTCATATCTGGCATCCCAATATCCAGGATAATCACATCAGGTGTGCGCGATTCGAGAAAATCCAGCGCACTGTAACCGCTGTTGCGGTAATGAATTTCGATTTCGGTGTGGCGGAAGGCAATCTGGATGATGTCGGCTACTTCTTCCGCGTCTTCTACAATCAGCATCAAGGGTCTTTGTGTCATGGCCCGGGTCCGCTCGATTTATCTGTCTCTATCATACATCAAGCCGGTTAGGTTGTGATCTCAATTTTCTGTCGGCGGGGTGGATCGGGCTGCTGTTGGCGGCGGAATCCCCAACGGCGTTTCTTCGGCTCTGGTGCCGGTTCGGAATGGACCTGGACCGCCTCACCTTCGACGACTTCGGCCTCCTTATGCCGGAACCGGTTTTGAATCTTCTCCCACACATCCCCCTCGAACAGGGTATCTGCGTTGTCGATGACTTTCTGGTGCAACCGGTCGATCACTTCTTCCGGGTCATCATCACCGGCCCAGTTATCACGCAAAATCTGATTGTCGATGCCGACAATGTTCTTGATCCAGAGCAGTGTCAGTGCCATCACGCCGGCGTCTTCGGCCAGACCGATCACACCGGTGATGGCCTCCGGGATGAGGTCAAACGGGCTGATCACATAGGCAGTCGCCAGCAAAAGCTGGCCCTTCACCAGAAACGGCACACGCCGGTCGGTCGCCAGTCGTGCCAGCAGCGCGAACAGGTCCGGCATGAGGAGCAGAATCCCGGCAATGGATTCGTCGCTGTGCTTGCTGACCCAGGTGTAGATACGCTCACGCCACCGTTCATACCAGCCGGGAGCCTGTTCCCTCACTTCTTCCTCTTCCATCGATGGAATATCGTCCATCAGAATATCCCCTCACTCAATTTCTATTATCTATATTAACGAAATTCGGGTGCCAGACGTTGCGATTTTCTACGAAGCTCATTATCTTCGAATTTCCCACAAACCGCGTTTTCTTGTATGTTTGTTGTATATTTTAGCGTATGGAGGCTGGCATGAGTATCAGTATCGATCAACTGATTGGCTGGGTGATTGTCGGGGCGTTGGTGGGGACGGTCGTCGGGCGGTTGGTCCATAACCGCAAGCGGGGATATGGCTCTCTCAACAACCTGCTGCTCGGTATGGCCGGGGCGATTGTCGGCGGTATTCTGTTCGATGTACTCGACATCAGCCTGGGACTGACCAACATCGCTATCACCACCGAGGACCTGGTGGCCGCGTTCTTCGGATCGTTTGTGGTCCTCGGCGTGGTCTGGTTAATCCGCCGCCGTTAGCCCTGGTTGCTCAATTCGCGTCCGGGGCGGAGTTCGCGCTCGTGGGTTTCGAATGTGTGTTCGATGTGCATCCCGCCACGTTCATAAACGCGGGTGGCACCGGTGATGCTGCTGCCATCCACAAACAAGTCGACCGACCGCTTGCCGCGCTGCCAGAACGTCCGCAGGCTGTGACGCAGTAGCGCCAGTCCAAGACCCTTCTGGCGATAGGGCCGGCGCACGCCCAGAATCCAGACATAGCCGCGCTCATCAAATCCGCGACTGCTGGGATGGCACAACGAAACTCCGGCAATTTCGCCGCCGTCCATCGCCATAAACCAGAGCGCTGTATCCGTTTCGGTACGTAGTTTCACACGCTGCTGCCAGTGTTCAAATGCCTCATCGGGTGGTTCTTCGATGTAGCCGCGATGGTCTTTGAAGGCGTCGTCTACAGCATCATACAGGGTACGCAAATCGTCGCCCCATTCGGCATAGGTGGTGATCTGGATGCCCGCCGGCCATTGGGGTGCGGGCGGTTCCGCTTCCATGTGTGTCACCATCCGGCACCATGCCTGCCCGGTCGCTTTGAAACCCTGGTTGATGAGCAGTTTCTGGTAATAGCGGTCTTTTGCATGACTGGTGCTTTCCAGCACGACACGGGCATCTGCCGGGACGCGATCCAACACACGGGGAGCCAGTTCCAATGCCCAGGCGAAAAGCTGGCTGCCGAGGTCGCTGCTGTAGTAGTCACTGTGTATCCAGACATCGATATGTGGGCGAACGGGGATAATATCATCGTCGTAGAAGGCGGCGCATCCTACCATGTGACCGTCAGTGGTGAAAGCGGCACGGGTTGAGGTCGCCAGATCAATGCGCTGCCATTGACGCAGCACGTTGTCCGCGTTGGCTGTTTGTACCCCCATATAGGTCTGGTCCCAGTGGTTCAACAACGCCACTGTGGCATCGACATCATCAGGTGTTGCGGCTCGAATGGTCAAAGGCGGCATTCGTGTGTCTCCATAATTATATGATGGGCAAATATACCGGACAGTATCTGGCCTGTGAAGGGTCATAATGGGTCAATTCTGCTGTTAACAATAGTGTTGTTTTAGGGTATGATTCCTTCCGGTTTCACACCCTTAAAACCGGAGATTTTGATGAATTCAAAACTGACGCAAAGGCTGACTGTCGCTTTTGGTGTTTCGATGGCCTTTTTAATGGCAATTACGTTATTCCTGCCCGGTCTCACACCGGATCAAACCACTATGGTGGATGAGCCACCCAGCACGCCTTCACCACCACCGCCCACTTTCCCGCCACCCATCACGGATTTTGGCAGCATCAGCTTTGACGAGGATTATCTGCATCCGTCGGGGTTGTTCGCGGTCGGTGTGCCATCAGGTTGGGTACCGGGTAATCCGGCCAACAACGGTCAGCAGGCGTCGATCTCGATGAATAACAGTGCCGCTGTGAGTGTGATCGAAGCCTCAGTTGAAGCGCCGCCAGAACCGATCACCAGCGAAGAAGAACTGGGAGCATATTTCACCACCTCACGCCTGAGCAGTAGCTGGACCCGCTACGCAAGCTGGGAGGAGTTGTCGCGCCGTTTCGAGGATGACCGCCTCATCATTGACTTCGTGCTGACTCAGAACCAGCGCGAGTTCCTGGCGCAGCATGTCGCCTGGACCGAAGGCAACTGGATTTACTCTGCCCGTGTGATAACGCCGACCAATGCGCGTGATTTGCTGTTCCACATGCGTGATGAGATGGTTGGTCAGATCAAGCCCAACATTCGCTTTATGGATACGCCCGTCGGTTGGGAAGCGTATTTCGATGAGATCGACCAGCATATTCTGCGCTACCCGGATGATTGGCGGCAGACTGATGGCGACAACGGCACGCCCGCCAGCTTTGAGTCCGGGACCAGCGCTCTCGCTTTGATTGTCTCGGCGGATGAGATGACCATCGACGGTGAAGACGCGGCCCAGGCGTGGGTGGAGGCCCGTCGCAGTGACGCCAGCGTCGTCAGTGTTGAACCGGTGGAGCGTAACGGCGGTTCCGGCTATGGTGTGGCCTACAGCTACAGCAACCCCGACGGCGAGAGCCTGAGCGGGTATGCTGTGCTGCTCAACGGTGACGACGGGCAACTTCACTGGCTGGATATGCGTATCCCGGCGGCAGCGGTTGATCTCAACAGCGACGACATCCCGGCGGAATATGTGGATGTGGCCCAGGCTGTCGGGACGTTCTCGCTCATCACCGGGTTGAATCTGCCCGAACCGGAGCCAACCGTCACACCGACGATCCCGGCTACGCCAGAGACGACACCCGAGATGACCGAGTCTGCACCAGAGGAAACACCGGAAGCGACGCCGGAGAACTGACGCGATGGAGTGGCGGACACGCTTCTGCGTGTCCTACAAAACCAGGCATTGAAATGCTACCGTTTGCGCGTCCACTGAAGGGACGCGCCTTTACGCGTCCGAAAACGTCACGGATACGTGAATAGATACAAGAATTTCATCCACCACGCTATCCTGTAGTTGTACCTCTGGCGGTACTCATTTCCTGTTGTCTTTTCGTCTACTGGTTGCCGACTGGCGGTATAGTGTCGGATTGCGTGGGTTCTGCGGCGGGCGGCTGTGTCGAGGCCGGGGCCAGGGTCGGCGCTGCATCCACTGGCGGCTCAGTTGGCACGGTATCGGCACCCGGCTCGGTGGGACCCAGGTTTGCCGGGTCCAGGACGCTGGTGGTCGATTGCGGTTGGACATCGCCAACCGGGGTATCGACATCCGCAGCACAGCGGAAGCCCAACCATAGGTTAGCCTCCTCTGGGCGTTCGTGCTGGCGATGGACTGCACGTGCGAAGAAGGGCAGCGCATCCCAGGACCCGCCGCGAATCACGCGGTCCGTGCCAGAAAAGGGACCGGTCGGGTTCAAACCCCCGGATGCTGGCTGGTTGTAAAAATTCGGCTGGTACCAGTCCGCCACCCATTCAGCCACGTTACCGGCCATCTCGGTTGCACCCCAGGGGCTGGCCGAAAGTGGATATGAACTCACTTCCACTGGCCCGATGGTCCCCTCCGGACGGCTGGTGCGCATCAACTGAAGGTTGCGTTCAAAGCCCCAGGGATAAACGCGGCTATCCGTACCCCGTGCGGCGTATTCCCATTCGGCTTCGGTGGGCAAACGTCGTTCCAGCGCTTCACAATAAGCCCGTGCGCCATACCATGTGACGCCAACAGCCGGCAAACTGGCAAAAATCGGGGAGGTATCGTAGTTGACGCCATCAAAGGTGATCGGGCTGTTTTCCAGGGTCGCGTTGGTTGCAGCGCACTGCTGGTTAAAGCAGCCGTCGCGGTGACTGTTGGGGCCAAGCCACTGTAAGAAGGCGATAAACTGCTCATTGGTGACTTCGTGTTCTTCGATGAAGTAGGGGTCCAGCGTGACCGAATGCTGCGGAATCGAGTCGGTGCCGTATTCGGGAATACAGTTGCCCCCGTCCTCTTCGACACATTCGCGCACGGCTGCACCCACTTCGGTGATGGTGGTCCCCATCTGGAACGTACCGCCGTCAATCGGCAGCAGATTGGTTGCAATGCTGCGGAAGGGAACCTCATCGGTTTCCTGCGATTCGGTGAACAGACCCGCGCTGGCACTGGTAGGCTGCGCCGTTGGATCATCGAGATTCAAATCTATGTCTGTGGTCGGGATGGGGGTTGCGGTCGGTGGGACTACCTGGATGCCGACGGTTGCCGTTGGTTGGGGCGCGTCGGTTGGTTGAGCCGCCAGTGTCGCCGCGATGGCACCCTCGATGGTTGCCTGCACATTGACAGTCGGCTGTGGGTTCATTGGCAGCGCAGCAGCACTGGTCGCCGCAACTGTGGGGGCCTCGTCCTCGCCACTATCCAGATTCAGAATACCCGCCGTCAAGAGTCCCAGAACCAGAACAGCGGAGCAGCCAAAACCCAGAACACCGCCGATGATAATCCATTGCCATGCAGCACTGCCGGAGCGGCGTCCGCCAACAGTCCCGTAACCTGATCTTGCCATAATCAACTCCTCAGTTTGCAGCCTATTTCTAAACGAAAATGTTCAGGAGTTCAAGGTGGTACCGAATCAACGTGGGGAAAACGCCGGGAAGTGAAAACCCCCTGAACGGGGGCCTTCTATAAAAGTGCTGGGGTATAAATCAAGTGATGATTAGCGCTGAGAGCCATTGACAACTGCGACGATGTTGCTGAACATGTTGCCGAGTGTTGGACCGAAAACGGTCAACAAAGCGGCGACCACAACGCTGACGAGTACCAGGATAAGTGCGTACTCAACCAGCCCTTGACCTGCGGCGTGGCGATCATCAGATGACGGCATAAGCCGTATCGTGATAAAGTGCTGCGCCCAGGTGAAAAACGTTTGGAGTATCATGATAAGACTCCCGAACAATGATGGATAAATCACCGAGCATGTGTGATAAAGACCATTCCAAAATAAGGACTTTCCTCATGCATATGGTGTGGACGATAAATAGGTATGCAACCTATGTTAAAATCTTACCACAGTTTGATGCAACTCTACAACAACTTTCGGACAACGAATTGTAAAGTTTTGTCTGGAAATATACATTTCCAACGGTATACTTCCATAAATATAATCTCACATGGTGAGTAATGCTCGGTGCGACCTCGATAGACGAACCCCCGACGCGCTTCAATGGAATGCGCCCGGTCAATCTCAGGACTGATCTGGCTCCCCTGGCTGACTTAATCGAGTTGGTGTTTGCCGATTCAATGGATAGCAGTGGCCGGGCGGCGTTGCGTGAAATGCGGTATCTGAGTAGAATGGGGCCGGGATTGAATGTCATCGCCCATATGAACGATATGGCGATGGGGTTGAATCTGGGCTATGTGTGGCTGGCGGATGGGCAACTGGTGGGCAATGTCTCGGTTTACCCTGCCCACTGGCCGACGGATTTAGGGCGTGCCTGGATTATCGCCAATGTCGGTGTTCATCCCGATTATCAACGACGTGGAATTGCCCGCCGGTTGATGCAGGCCAGCATGGAGATGATCGCCCGTCGCGGCGGTACGGCAGCGATCCTCCAGGTCGATGTTGACAACACACCGGCGCTTTATCTGTACCAGTCGCTTGGTTTTGTCATTGAGCGGGCCTGGAGTGTGTGGCGGCGCAGACCCTCCACGCGCTTTGGTCCACCACCACCGGAAACCAATGTGTATATGCGTCATCGCCGCCGGAGCGAATGGCGGCAGGAAATGGCGCTGGCGCAGCGGATTCGTCCGCAAGAGGGTGGTGGCCTGGGCTGGCTGCGTCCGCTGCATAAGTCCCAATTTCGCAAATCGTTGTGGTCCCTGATGGGCGATTGGATCAGCTTGCGTGGGGTCGAGCGCCTTGTCCTGGTTGACGATCACAATCACATCATGGGGTCGCTCTGGATTGAGACCGGTTTTGGCAGCAAGACCCGTTTGATGCTGCTGGTTGAGCCGGATCATCAGGGGATTTATGACCATGTTTTGCTGGATTCGGTTGTGCGCCGCATGGACCGCACTCCCCTGCTGCTGGAACTGCCGCAGGACGACACCGTCACCACGGAACTACTTCACAAGTATCATTTCACATGCCAGCGCACAGTTACCCATATGCGCTGGGATGCGGGGTAAGGGACTCCATGTTTGAAATTGTTATTATCTTTTTCCTCACCGTTCTTAACGGTTTATTGGCAATGTCGGAATTGGCGGTGGTGTCTACACGGCGGGCGCGTCTCCAGGCACAGATTGAAATGGGCAGCAAAACGGCCCGGACCGCGTTGGAGCTTTCTGAGAATCCCAACCGCTTTCTTTCGACAGTTCAGATCGGTATTTCGTTGATCGGTATTCTGGCCGGGGCGTTTGGTGGCGCAACTGTCGCCGATGACCTCAGCCGGCAGTTGGAAAAGATCGATTTCCTGACCCCATACAGCGATATATTCGGTTTTGTCCTGATCGTACTCCTGACGACCTATCTATCCCTGGTGATTGGCGAACTGGTGCCTAAGCGGCTGGCAATGGTCAATCCGGAACGGGTGGCATCGCTGGTTGCGCCGGTGATGCGTGTGATGTCGCTGCTGGCCTATCCGCTGGTGTGGTTTCTCAGCCTGTCGACGGAGGCGGTGCTGCGGTTGCTGGGCGTGGATGCGTCCGAGACTCCCCCGGTGAGCGAGGAAGAGATTAACATCATGCTGGGTGAGGGTGAAGAAGCCGGGGTATTCGAGGCGGCTGAACGCCGGATGGTCGAGGGTGTGTTCCGCCTGAATGATTTACGGGTGGATGCGTTGATGACGCCGCGCACGGAGATGTTGTGGTTGGATATTCAAGCATCGCACGATGAACTGGCGACTCGCATCGCAGATGGCTATCATACGCGCTATCCGATATGCGATGGTCAACCGGATCATTTGCTTGGGATCGTGCGTACTAAAGATATTCTACGCCTTGCGCTGACCGGATCACCGCTAAAGCTTGAGCCGATTGTGCGTCGGGTGGTGGAGGTTCCGTATAATTTGCCTGCATCTGATCTGCTTGAGGTGTTTCGGGGCAAAGAGGATCATTTCGCGGTGGTCATCGGTGAGCATGGCGGCGTGGATGGGGTCATCACCATGAACGATCTGGTTGAGGCGGTCATGGGCGATATTGATGAACCGGATTATGTGCAGCGTGACGATGGATCGTGGTTGATTGATGGTCTGATGCCGGTAGAAGAAGTCAAGGATTTGCTGGACATCAAGGCGATGCCCGACGAGTCCGATTACCAGACACTTGGCGGATTTGTGATCTATCAATTGGGACGGGTGCCGCAAGCTGCCGACCGTTTTGAATGGCAGGGCTTGTGGTTTGAGGTAATTGACATGGACGGTCACCGGGTGGATAAGGTGCTGGTCAGCCGGATGTGAGTTTGTTGCCAGCATCCGTTAACCTGTTTA
>CAYQJO010000173.1:0-9332 GCA_964417785.1 uncultured Anaerolineaceae bacterium
TGCTTCGACAATGGTGGTGACATTATAGCGGATATAGTCGAGGTAGGTGCTGGCGGGACCGTCGGCATCGCTGAGCGAGCCGCTGTATAGAGCGTAGACTTCCACACCGGTCTCGTCAGCGATCTGCTGTACCAGTCCATCACTGACAGTCATCTCGGCAAATATGGCAGGAACGCCCTCTTCACGGATCAAGTCGATCACAGCAGCGATGTCGGCAGCACTGGGTTCGGCCAGGGTACCTCCACCGGGCAAAATGGTGGTCACCACGTCGAAATCATAGCGTGCGGCGAAGTACCCGAATGCTTCATGGTTGGTCACCAGTACGCGGTCCTCTTCTGGCACTGTCTCGATCATCGGCATCACAAAGTCATGGGCCAGCGCATCCAGTTCTTCAAGATAGGTGGCGGCGTTTGTGGTGTATGTTTCTGCATTCGCTGGATCGAGTTCGACTAATGCGTCGCGGATGAGCATGGTCCAATACATGACGTTGTGGGGTTCGGTCCAGACATGCGGATCACATGCGCCATGATCGTGTGCGTGTTCCTCACCTTCTTCGTGCGCTTCTTCTTCGCCTTCATGACCATGACCTTCACCGCAATCCAGCGTGTACAGTGCGCCTAAAGTCTCTACATGGTCATGCGCATGTTCTTCGTGTCCTTCACCTTCGTGGTCGTGACCTGCTTCGTGCAGGGCTTCCATCTCGGCGTAATGCTGCTCACAGAGCGCGGCCATTGCGCTCATGTCACCCATTTCACCTTCATGAGCGTCATGGTCTTCACCATGTTCGTGGTCATGACCGCCAAAAGCGATGATCTGAACACACGATGACACGGTGACGATGTTCATGTCACTGCCAGCGTTCTCGATGGCTTCCAGCAGGCCCTCTTCAAACAGCGCTCCGTTGACAAACACGACATCGGCGTCGGCCAGTGCGGTTAGATCGCTGGGTGTGGGTACAAAGCTGTGGGGATCGGCACCGAGCGGCATGACCGTTCTGACATCGGCTGCGTCACCGGTGACGTTGGCGATGACATCGCCCAGAATGCTGTGGCTGGCAACGATCTGAAGAGAGTCCTGAGCCGATATAGGAAGCAGAAGCAGGGATAGAAGGATAAGCCCAAACAAACGCATCAGTATACACTCCTTATTGATACAATGTATCATTTATAGCAGATTTGTCTCAGGAGTGCAATGTGCGATTGCTCTAATTCAGGTCCACCTGGATCAGGACTACTTTGGGTGCGATTTCACGCAGGTCATCGGCGTTGGGTTGGCCGTCGATCATCTTGACCCCATAAATGTCGGCTGATCGCGGCACAGCCTTGATGGAGTCGGCCAGGGCGGAGATGATGGTATCGACATCCGTGATGGCGGTAGCCGTGCCGGTGACGTTCTTGCCGCGAAGGCGGAGTGTCACGGGTGCGGGATCGCGGAAATTGTACCACCATTTGCGGAAGCGTTTGGTCAGGATGAACACGCGATTGCTGTCACGATGGTAGCCAACGGGTGTGGTGTACTGCTTGCCTGATTTGCGACCGGTGAAGGTAATCAGCAGCATCATCTTGCTGAGCAGGTTATGCGCCAGCGGTAAACGGAGCATAGTCGCCATAAAGCGGTTTGCAGTCGGCGACGGTGTGTAGTCCCAGGGTCTTGTGTCTGCCATTATATTGTTACCTCGATTGTCAAAAGGTCGTTAATATGTGTATACGTGCTAATCAACCGATCGGTTGCCAATGACAGCGGGTGTTCATTTCAGGCCGCTGGAAGCGAAGCTCTCAATGAAGCGGCGCTGGAACACCAGGAACAGCAGGACCAGCGGCGCGATGACCAGCAGTGTTCCCGACATGAGATTACCCCATTGGGAACCGGCCTCGGTGGCGCTGTAAAGCTGGTTCAATCCGACGGTCAGCGGACGACCCTCTTCCGGATTGCGCGTGACCACCAGCGGCCACAGCAGTTCGTTCCACCGGGCGCTGATCGACACCAGCGCGAAAGCCGTGTAGGTGGGTATGGACAGCGGCACATAGACATGGCGCATGATCTGGAACAGATTTGCGCCGTCAATCCGGGCGGCTTCCTCGAAGTCGGGTGGAATCTCGCGGAACATCTGGCGCATGAGCAGCACCCCCAGCGCCGATCCCCAGTAGGGCATCATTAGCGCCCAGCGGGTGTTGAACGCACCTAAGTCACGCACGGTCTGCACATTCTGTACCAGCAGCACGCCTGTCGGGATCATCAATTGCAGCAGGATCAAAAACAGCAGCAGATTGCTTCCGGGAAAACGCAGGCGGGCGAAAGCATAACCGGCGAGTGTGATCGTAATGATCTGGACAATCAGCACGCCCACGACTACCGTGACGCTGGTAATGAAATGCCATTCCCAGGGGGCTGTGTTCCAGGCGGATTCAAAGTTTTCCAGCGTGATCTCGCTGCCGAAAAAGATGTTACCGTTGGTAATCGGGTCGGATTGGGGACGCAGGGCCATCAGAATGGCAAAGACCAGCGGCATCAGCCATGTGAGGGCGAGACCGACGGTCAACACATCGGCGGCAACGCTCCAACGGTTCCGTTCATGCATCTTCACGGCCTCCTTCAAATAACAGGAAGTTGCTGATGGTGAACACCAGCAGAATGCTGACGAGGATCACGGTCATGGCGTTGATATAGCCCATATTGCGTGAAGACCCGATGTTCTGGAATATGAAATAGAGCAGCAAATTGCCCCGGTCCGCCGGTTGGCCCCGGTTGAGGGCTTCCAACTGCTCGACCACCTGAAAGGTATAGGTGGAGGCGATGACGATCAGAAAGAGTGTTGTTCGTCGCAGCAGCGGGATCGTCAGGTGGAATAACTGCCGGAAGTAGTTGGCTCCATCCAGTGCGGCGGCCTCGTAGATTTCGCGGGGTATGCTTTGCAGGCCGGCCAGATAGAAAATCATATAGAAGCCGGTTTGTTTCCAGATATTCACGATAGTGATCGAGATCAGTACAAGGTCGGGATTGCCCAACCAATCGGCACCATTGAGGCCAAACGAATCCAGCACGGTGTTGATGAGGCCGGTGGTATTGGCGTACATAAAAGCCCAGATGTTGGCTGCGCCGATCAATGGCAGCAGCACGGGATAGAAAAAGCTGAAGCGAAAGAAGGCCAATCCACGAACATTGCGGTTGATGAGCAGAGCAAACAGCAGCGCCAGCGGCAGGCTGACCAACACAGTTCCCAGGGTAAACAGCACGGTGTTACCCAGGACGCGGGGAAAGCGCCCCCCAATAGGGTGTGACTCATCGAACAGGTCTTTGTAGTTATCCAGACCGACATAGACTGATTCACCCTCGACCCGGCGTCCACTGGCATCGCGGGTGGATCGTCCCGGTTCGTACAGGCTGTCGTTTACGGTGCGAATCGACGGCCAGATGGTGAATAGAACGATGAGGATCAATGCCGGTGCGATCAGCAGGTAGGGTGTCAACCGCTGCAAAAGCGGCGTTCGTGATTGTGGATTAGCCAGTGTGTATTCACTTGTGGTGGTTGTATCCATAGGCACACCCCAGGATTTGCGTCCTACCTCGGAACGTGGCATGCCGTGTCCCAAGTTGAGTAGGGACGGCCAGAAGGCCGTCCGAGATGGATGCCAACGCTACGATATGAATTTACCGGTACTCGGCCAGCAGTTCGTCAATCTGAGCCTGAGCATCAGCCAGCATGTCAGCGGCTTCGTCCAACGGACGCTGGCCGGAGATGATGGTACTCAGTTCAAAGTTGATGATGTTCTGGATGTCCACCGAACGGTAAGCGGCGAATTCCTTGTAAGCATGGGCCAGTTGGTCACGGGCGACGGCATACTGCGGAAATTCTTCGACCAGCGAGGCCAGCGGATCGACTTCCCAGGCACTCTCACGAGCAGCGATGTAACCGGTCTGAGCGCCCCAGTCCGACTGAATTTCCGGTGAGGACAGGAACTTCACCCATTCCCAGGCGGCCTGGAGTTCGGCGTCGGTCTTGCTGCCGTCATCGAAGATATAGAGGTTGCCGCCGCCGGTGGGTGCGCCGTAACCGCTGCCATCTTCACCCGCCGGACCGCTGGGCAGGAATGCCGTGCCGACTTCAAAGTCCGCGTTTTCCAGGATGCTGGTCAGCGAACCGGTGGTGTGGTAGATCATGGCTGCTTCACCGGCGGTGAAGGCGGTCGGGGTTTCGCCCCAGGCACTACCGCCCATCGGACCGACAGCATAGCCACCATCTTCAACTGGCATGCCGAGTTGGGTCAGGAAGGTCAGGCCTTCCAGGCTGGCTGCGCTGTCAAAGTAAACCTGGGCCGGGTCCTGGTCCACAACTGGCTGGCCGTAGGCCGCGGCGAAGCTCTGGTACATCCAGATGGGGAAGTTACCCTGAACTGGCACCAGCAGACCGGCACGGTCTTCGGTGGTCAGCGCCTGGGCGATGGCGATCAGTTCTTCGTTGTTGGTGGGGACTTCCAGACCTTCGGCGTCCAGCAGGTCAGCGTTGTAGAACATGATCGGGGTCGAACGCTGGAACGGCACCGACCAGACGAGACCGTCGGCGTCCAGACTGTTTTCCCAGAAGGCGGGGAAGAAATCAGCATACCACTCGTCGCCATTTTCTTCGGCTTCGATGAAGGGAGTCAGCGGGATGATGTCGGTGTCTTCGATGAAGGTGAACAGGTCGGTCGCCAGCATAATCGCCACATCGACCAGCGGCTCATCGGCCTCGGCCAGGATGGTGTCGCGGGTCTGGGTGTAGCTGCCGGTGTAGACCGGGTTGATGTCCACACCGGGGTTCACCTCCTCGAACTGCTGTGCATAGCCTTCAAAGACTGCGGGCAGGTCACCCTCAACGGCGGACGCCCAGTAGAAGTCCACGACAATTGGCTCGTCCTGTGCCATCACCGGCACCAATGCCAGCAGCACCAATGCCAGGGCAATCACTCTTTTCATCAGGTTTCTCTCCTCGAAGTTGATGGTAGATGCCCGCAATCATACGCTTATATGCTTGAATATAGTGTTAAGGTGATGTTAAGTGTCTGCATCAACTCCACAGGCGGTCGTGTGAACGCTCCGTATCCCACTCCGTTGATGGCTCAAAGAACCCACCAGGACGGGTGGTATCGATATGCTGGCGGAACAGGTCTTCGTTGATGCCGCTGAAGCCCAGGCCGGGTGCATCCGGCACCTGGACATGCCCGTCCTGGATAATCGGATTCGGCAGCCCTTCGACCAGTTCATCCACCCAGGGATGATCGACCGAGTGGTTTTCCAGCACCAGGAAGTTCTCGGTGGCGGCGGCGCAGTGAATGCTCGCCAGGAAGGCTATCGGCGAACCGGCCATATGCATCGCCATCGCCACACCATGTTCCTGGGCCATGTCGCCGATTTTCTTGGTCTCCATGATGCCGCCGGAACTCGCCAGGTCGGGATGGATCACCGAGACGGCACGGCGTTCCAGCAGCGGCTTGAAACCTTCCTTCAGGTAGATGTCTTCACCGGTGCAGATGGGCGTCGTGACCGAATGCGACAACCGCTCGTACTGATCCGGAAACTGCCAGGGGATCATATCTTCGTACCATGCCAGCGTGAACGGGTCGAGTGCCTGACCCAGGCGGATGCACGATTCGAGGTTCAGGTGGCCGAAATGATCGACGGCCAGCGGCACTTCGTAGCCGATGACATCGCGGACCTGACGCACGTATTCCACCAGCACTTCAATCCCGTGATCGGTGATCTGGATGCCGGTAAAGGGGTGCATAACGGTGGTGGATTCAAGCATACCGGACGGTGCGATCAAGGCGTTGGGTTCATCTTTCAACAGGCGAATGCCAATGTCCATCTTGAGGAACTTGAAGCCGCGCTCCATTCGGTCTTTCAGTCGTTCGCCCATTTGCTTACCGTCGGGAACCGAGTCGGTATCACAGTAGACAAGGACCCGGTCGCGGAATTTGCCGCCGACCAGTTGGTAAGCCGGTACGCCGTAGGCTTTACCGGCGAGGTCGAACAGGGCCATTTCAATGCCACAGACGCCGCCGGCCTGCCGGGCATGGTGGCCGAACTGTTTGATCTTACGGAAGATTTTGTCGATATTGCAGGGGTTCTCACCGATGAGGCGTGTTTTGAGCATCATGGCGAAGGTGGGGCTGGCCCAGTCGCGTACTTCGCCGTAGCCGCTGATGCCCTGGTTGGTGTCGATGCGGATGATGGTGCAGTCCATCGGTAGGCCGCGCAGATTGGTGATGCGCATATCCGTGATCTTGAGATCGGATGGCCGTGAATGGGTTTTCACGTTGTCTTCTAAACTCATTATGCGTCTTCCTTTGCGCCGTTTTTGAGCCAGTTCTGGTAATCTTCTTCGATATGGTCCATCCACACATTGACGTCAATTTCGCCCGGTGTATAGCGTTTGATCCGCAGACAGTATTGGCCGAAGCGGTCGCGCATCTGGATGTCTTCACCGCGTTCAACGACTTCCTGCACCAGATGCGGTGGGATGAAATAGACGCCAGTCGGGGTGCCGAATACGATGTCACCGGGCAGCACGGTGGCTTCACCGATGCGGATGGGCATGTTGATCCCGGCGAGGGTGACGTCGCGGATGGGTGTGGGATCAACTCCCCGGCAAAAAATGGCGCACTCTGGCAGGGTGCGCACGCCCTGGTAGTCGCGGATGCCGGCGTCCAGCACAGCACCCCGTTTGGTGCGGGCCTGGACTGATGTGGACAGGTTGTCGCCGAGGAAGGTGCCGTCCTTGACCTTGCCGCGCATATCGACCACGAGGACATCGCCGATTTCCAGGGTGTCGATGACCCATGAGTTCTGCCCGCCGATGCGGCCCTCACCGACCCCTTTTTCCTGCACGACATCGTGGAAGTCCGGGCGGTAAGGGAGCATCATGGCGGTGACGGCGCGGCCCACCAGAATTTTCTCCGGGTGGGTCTGGAACCAGTCGCCCTCGAACTGGAAGTTATAGTTGTGTTTTTGCAGGACGGACCACGCCTGCTCGCTGGTGAGCGGTTCCAGCCGTTCCAGCAGATCGTCTGGCACCCAGGGTCGCCCATTGGGGAAACGGTCGAAGGGATTCAGTGGGGTGAACTCGATGATTGATTCTTTCGGTGTTTCAATATGCATAAGGGTCTTTCCGGTTAACTAATTTGCGTAAACAGCTTCGCGTAGGCCCTTTAGATAGCCAATCGCAAAGAGACGTCCAATAGCAGAGTATCCGGCGCGTTCGTTGCTGTCGCCTTGCATCGTTGGCACATGGTCCGGGCGCATCACGCCATCGAAGCCGATGTCTTTATAGGCTTGCATGCAGGCCAGCATATCGGTCTGGCCGTCGTCGTGGAAGGTTTCTTCAAACTTTGCCGGTGTGCCGCGCACATCGCGCATATGGACGAAGAAAATCTTGCCCTGCTTGCCAAAGTGCCGGATTGTGGCGGGCAGATCGTCGGTCATCAGGGTAAAATTGCCCTGGCACAGTGTGATTCCGTTGACCGGGCTGGGGACCAGATCGAGAAGTTTCTGGTAGTTTTCCACACTGCGCATGATGCGACCGAGGCCGCGAATGGGCGAAAGCGGCGGATCATCCGGATGCATCGCCAGTTTGACCCCGGCTTTTTCCGCCTCCGGTACGACCGCCTCCAGGAAATACTTCAGATTATCCCATAGCTGGTCTTCGGTGACTTCGCCATACTCGGTCAGCGGTGCGTTCTCCATCAGGGCGTTGTCATAGCCAGTGACCAGTGCGCTGCCGCGTGTGCGGATGGTGGTCGATGTACGCATCCAGTTGAAGACCGGCATCCACTCGTAGCACCAGACGCCGATACCGAGAGCGCCCATGTTGCGAATCAGGTCCAGTGCCGCTTCGATTTCCTCGTCGCGTCCCGGCAGACCCAGTTTGGCTTTGTTCAACGGTGGACGGCTTTCCAGGACATCGAACTGGAATCCGGCGTTTTCGTAGGCGGTTTTCAATCGAACCAGCGATGAATAGCTCCAGGGCAAATCTTCTTTATCGACATCCATGCCCCGGCTGAAGTCCATTGTGCCGACGACGTGATTCACGCCGCACTGCTTGACCATCGTCCAGAGTTCGGTTTGTTGTGGTGAAAAAACTTCAGCAATCTGGATCATGCTATACCTCCGCGTGAGATTTCTGGTTCAAAACCGATCAGTTCGTGTGCTTTGTCGATGCTGACCAGTGCCTCGGACCCTTTAATGGGCCGGGTGCGCTTCGTGACATCCGGGAAGAAGATGCGCAGGAGGGTTTCGGTGTCGTAGCCGAGCCAGTTGTGTGTGTCATTGATGAACAGTGGATGGCTGCCTTCATAATCGGCGGTCAACCCCTTCTCGATGGATTGGGCTGTGTCATTGATATGCAGCAGCGCCCAGTAGTTGAAGCGGCTGGATGAATAGAGATGGAACAGCGGGTTATCGTGTTTCCAACGCTGATCCTCTTTGGACAGCGAGCGTTCCATGTTCCCTTCAGCACGGAACTTCAGGACTTCGGCGCGGGTTCCGGCCAGTCGTTCCCGGCACGCATCGGGCGAGAGCGCCGCCAGTTCGTCCAGCAGCGCGATATCGCGTTCTGCCCGTTCCGAGATTTTGGCACCGAAGTTATTGGGGTTGGACAGGTAAACACCGGGGAAACGCAGCGCCACACTCGAGATGCCCGTGCGTCGCCAGTAGTATTCGCCGATGTCTTCGATAGACTGCTTGGAAAACGAATAGGCGTCTGTCGGCAGCCGGGGCATATTCTCATCGAGCGGGAAGTAGGGTGGGTTGATGTCCACGCGATTGTAGGCACAGCCAATAGCATTGATTGAACTGGCCTGCACAATGCGGCGGATGCCTTCTTCGGCAGCGGCCTCAAAGATGTGGAAGGTACCGCTGACGTTAACCTGGAAAATCTTCGGTGCGGGTGCGAGATTGGGGCTGGCGATGGCCGCCATGTGGACAATGGCATCGCAGCCACGTACAGCATCGCGTACCGCATCGTAGTCGGTAATGTCACACTGCCAGTACTCGGCACCGGGCAGGTCGATCTCCGGCATGAGGTCAATCACCCGAACATCCCAACCCGATTCGATGAGATGTTCGGCGGCGGCCCGCCCAATACGACCTCCCCCGCCTGTAATCAGAGCTTTCATCGAAATTATGCGGCGGAAACCACCTGCTTTAGCGGGTGGAGGAAGCCGCTTCTCCTTTCTGATAGCTGTATCCGTCTGATTTGTGCAGATGGGTGCAGTAGCGATAGCTGATACCCTGTACTATTCCTTCGCGGGTGGCGATGTTGAAATTGCCCGAACTTCGCACCGCCACGCGCCCGACAT
>CAYQJO010000174.1:0-9319 GCA_964417785.1 uncultured Anaerolineaceae bacterium
GTGGACAGCACCAGCACCTCGGTTTCCGAACGCATCGGCTGTGCGGAAACCGAGGTGCTGGTGCTGTCCACCGGCGTGATCGGTCCACAACTGCCGATGGACAAAATCCGGCGCGGAGTCGATCTGGCAGTCAATGCGCTCGGCGATGACTGGCAGGCTGCCGCTACCGCTATCATGACCACCGATACGCATCCCAAACTGGCGACCGCCGGCCACATCACCGGCATGAGCAAGGGTGCCGGGATGATCGCGCCGGACATGGCAACCATGCTTGGTCTGGTGATGACCGACGCAGCCATCCCACAGCCGGATTGGGCGCATAAACTGCTGAAAGCGGCAGCGGATGTGTCGTTTAACCGAATCGTCGTGGATGGCGATACCAGCACCAACGACACGGTACTGCTGCTGGCGAATGGGGCAGCCGAGGCGAACATGGCGGCCTTCAACCATGATCTGACGCAGGTGTGCCAGACGCTAGCGCGAGAGATTGTGCGCGATGGCGAAGGTGCGACTAAACTCATCACGATTGAGGCCACCGGTGCGGCGAGCGACGCCGATGCACACCTCATCGCCAACACCATTGCATCTTCGCCGCTGGTCAAGACCGCCTTCTACGGTAACGACGCCAACTGGGGACGGATTCTGGCGGCAGCGGGCCGCGCCGGAGTCGATATGGACCCGGATGCCCTGACTCTGGTCATTGGGCCGACGGACGATGATCGATGGATTCAGTTGGTCAAGGGTGGCCTGCCGCAGCCCTACAGCGAATCCGAAGCGACTGCCGTGATGCAGTGCGAGGAGATCACTGTGCGCCTGGACTGCGGCGCTGGCTCCGGTGCGGCGACGGTGTGGACCTGTGATTTGAGCCATGAATATGTGTCAATTAACGCGGATTACCGGACATAACCTATGCAAGGACTTCTAGCACTTGAGGATGGCCGGGTGTTTCCCGGTGAAGGTTGGGGCGCTGAGGGGGTGAAGACCGGTGAGGCGGTGTTCAACACCTCAATGACGGGGTACCAGGAGATTCTCACCGATCCGTCGTACTATCGCCAGATCGTCACCATGACCGTACCCCATGTGGGTAACACCGGGATCAACCCGGAAGACACCGAGTCACACCGGGTCTGGGTGTCGGGGTTTGTGGTTCGCGCCCTCAGCCCGGTTGTGAGTAACTGGCGCAACCAGGGCGATCTGGATGGCTATTTGAAAGAACAGGGCGTGATCGGCCTCAGTGATGTGGCGACACGCTCGCTGGTTCGCCACATCCGTGAGAAGGGGGCTATGCGAGCGGCTGTGGCACATGGCGAAGCAGCTAACGATCCGGATGCATTGGTGGAGATGGCCCGTACATCGCTGGATATGTCAGGCGCGAATCTGGTGGATGAGGTCACATGCGTCGAGTCCTACCACTGGACCGAACGCAGCGACCCGCAGTGGTATCAGGATCATCGTTACGATCCCGCCGGTCCGCTGATCGTGGCCTATGACCTGGGTATCAAGCGCAATATTTTGCGGATGCTCACCGACCGCGGCCTGCGGGTGACGGTGGTCCCGGCGCAGACGCCCGTTGAGACTGTTATGGCGATGAATCCGGCAGGCGTCTTTCTGAGCAACGGGCCCGGCGATCCGGCAGCGGTCGATTATGCGGTGGACAATGTGCGCGGTTTATTGGGCAAGACGCCAGTATTTGGCATTTGCCTGGGCCATCAGATTCTCGGTCTGGCGCTCGGCGGTGAGACGCTCAAGATGCGATTCGGTCATCGCGGCGGCAATCAGCCGGTCAAGAATCTGCTGACCGGGCAGGTCGAGATCAGCGCTCATAATCACGGCTTCGCTGTCACGGAAGACAGCGATCTGGGTGGCGCGGAGATTACCCACATCAACCTCAACGACAATACGGTTGAAGGACTTCGCCACGAGGAATTGGGCGTGTTCAGCGTGCAGTACCACCCGGAGTCGTCGCCGGGACCGCACGATTCGCTCTATCTTTTCGATGAATTTGTACGGCGTGTCAAGACGGAGTAATTTGCTTTAGTTTTCATAAGGGTGATACAATCCGCCCGCATAACAAAATATGAGCATGGGGGCAGTACACACAATTATATGGAAGAAAATCCAGTAATTGCCTTATTCCTGGCACTGGCGATCATCATCTCTGCCGCTCGTGGTGCTGGTGCACTGGCAAGGCGTTTTAATCAACCGCGTGTGTTCGGTGAGTTAATCGTGGGAGTCATCCTCGGTCCGACACTTATTGATCTTTTGCATATCTCGTTTCTCGGTCCTGATCCGGTTCTGTTGGAAGAGACAATAATGGAACTGGCGGAGCTTGGTGTTTTGCTTTTGATGTTCAAGGTCGGCCTGGAAGTTCACATCAATGAACTGTTTGAGGTCGGTGGGGTGGCAGCCATCGCCGGTGTGATCGGTGCGCTGCTGCCCGTCGCCGTGACCATGCCGCTGGTGATGATTGCTGATTATAGCTGGGAACCGGCGCTGTTTGCCGGTGTAACGCTGGCAGCGACCAGCGTGAGTATTTCGGCGCAAGTGCTGCTGGAATTGGGCGTGCTGCAAACCAAAGAAGGTAACGCACTGCTGGCGACGGCACTGATCGATGATGTGGTGGCGATTTTGCTGATTTCATTGGCAATTGCCATCACCGGCCCGGAGGCCAGTTTTGAGGTCAGTGAGCTGCTTGGGATTGTCGCACAGATGGCGGTGTATATTGTCATGGCCGCGTTTGTTGCATGGTTCATTATTCCGCGTCTTGTCAACTGGATTCATGTGCATCCCAAAGACCGCGAAGGTTATGGTATCCCGGCCTTCGCGTTGGTGGTGGCACTGTTTTTTGGCTGGTCCGCTGAGGTGTTGGGTGGCGTGGCTGCGATCACGGGCGCGTTTATCGCCGGCGTCGGTCTCAGCCGTACTCAACCATTCATCAGGCGCGAAATTGAGGTGGCGGTATCCAGTATCTCGTATGCCTTCCTGGTGCCAATATTTTTCGTCAGTGTAGGTTTGCAGATCGATCTGAGCCGGTTTCCGCTGGAAGCCCTACCTTTTACTGCCTTGATGTTGCTGCTGGCGGTGGCCTCCAAAGTGGTTGGATGTGGTCTCGGTGCCAGAGTCGGTGGCTTCAGCGTGCTGGAGTCGCTGCGCCTGGGTGTGTGCATGGTCTCTCGTGGTGAGGTCGGTCTGATTATTGCGGCGCTGGGTATCAGTCAGGGGGTGTTCGAACCAGAAGACCCGCTCTTTGCGGCGTTGTTCAGTGTGATTTTGTTGACGACAGTCCTCACACCGCCGCTGGTGCGCCGGGTATTCCCAACTGTGCAACCGCAAGCAGCGCAGATCGGTGAGTACCGGTCCCGTCCAAAAGATGATGTCAGGCCGCGTTCCAGGGAGAAAATGGAGAATTAAATGGCGAAGATGGTTCTGCTTATCACGCCGCGCGTTGAACTGGTGCATGACCTGGGGGATGCGTGGGAGAAGGCTGGCGCACCTGGTATCACATTTATCGAAGGATACGGCCTGCTGCGTCTGAAAGAAGCCACGCAGGCCAGCGGTGTACTGCCCGGTATGATGTCGATGTTTGAGATTCTGCGCAGCCGCGAACAGTCGAATATGACCATGTTCTCGGTGGTGGAAGATGAGTCGGTTGTGGACAGATTGATTAAGGTCTCACACCAGATTCTGGATAACCTGGAACGACCCAACAATGGGGTGATCTTCGTTATCAATGTAGAGCAGACAGTCGGTGTGAGGTCTGTATAATAAGTGGAGATAGATATGACCAGAACGATCCGTTGGGGCATTATCGGCGTGGGCAACGTAACCGAGGTCAAGAGCGGCCCCGGCTTTCAGAAAGTGAACAACTCCGAACTGGTTGCGGTGATGCGCCGTGACGGCGCACTGGCGAAAGACTACGCCGAACGACATGGGGTGCCGCGCTGGTACGACGATGCCCAGACGTTGATTGACGATCCCGGTGTGGACGCGGTCTATATCGCCACACCGCCGCACGTCCACAAAGAATACACGCTCAAGGTGGCACAGGCTGGTAAGCCGGTGTACGTCGAAAAGCCAATGGCGCTTAACTACGATGAATGCCGCGAAATGGTCGAGGTGTGCAAGGCGGCGGACGTGCCGCTCTTTGTCGCCTTCTACCGTCGGGCGCTGCCGCGTTTCTTGAAGGTCAAGCAACTGGTGAACTCGGGTGCGATTGGTGAGGTGCGGTTGGTGATGATGACCATCTACGAAAACCGCCAGCGCTTCGATCCAGACAATCTGCCCTGGCGCGTGCTGCCGGAAGTCGCCGGTGGCGGTTTTGCCGTCGATTTAGGCACGCACATGGTCGATCTGATGGATTACATTCTCGGCCCGATGAATCAGGTCAGCGGTTTTGCCTCGAATCAGGGCAGTCCCTACCCGGCGGAGGACATTGTAACCGCCAGCTACACCTTCGAGTCAGGCGCACATGGCACGGCGGTCTGGTGTTTTACTGCTTACGATAAGCTGGACCGGACTGAGATCGTCGGGACGAAGGGCAAGATCAGCTTTGCCGCGTTCGCCGATGCGCCGGTTGTGCTGGAAACCGCCGACGGTGTGGAGCAGTTCGACATCCCCCATCCGCCGCACGTCCAGCAGCCATTAATCCAGTCCATCGTGGATGAGCTAAACGGTGTTGGGACTTGTCCCAGTACCGGCGAGAGCGCAGCCCGGTCGGCCTGGGTGATGGATCGCATGTTGGGAGGCTAGCCTTATGCCGGTGACAATGGGGACAGTCATTGCCACACTCTCAAGAAGTTGTTTGCGTAGTGTCTGACCGGGATCGTCGCTTTCAACTATGGGGATGGAGTCTGTTTGTCGTGTCTGCCCTGATGTACATCATCAGCAGTCTGGAAAGCGGCAGCTTATGGAGCTTGCTCGGCGGTGTGATGTTCTTACTCGCATGTGTGGTGTTCATAGTGCCGTTGGTGAAGCGATAGTCAGTTGTAATTGAGGTGGAATAATGTCGGATATGCAAATCACGATCACAATGGACGAGCTTAAGGCGCTTATACGGGAAGCGGTACGTGAGGCACTTGAAGAAGTCCTCGATCCTGATCTGAGTCTTGAACCAGATTTCGCCCCGGCAGTTGCCGAGCGGTTGCGCGAGTATCGCCGCTCTAAGCCCGAACTCCTTTCTATTGATGAGGTTGTAGACGAGCTTGGACTCGATGCCTGAACCTTATGGGTTGTTTCTAACCTCCAATGCACGAGATGATTTGAAACGCATCAACCGTTCTGACGGAGAGCGTATTGTCAAGAAAATGCGATGGGTTGCAGCGAATGCTGAGCTTGTTCAACATGAGCCGCTCAAAGGTCAATGGTCGGATTATTATCGATGGCGAATTGGCGATTACAGGGCGATATACGAACTGGATCATGACGGATTACTTGTGATCGTTGCGTTTATTGGTCATCGACGTGAAGTCTACGATGAGTAGATTGCACATTGTTACGACCATGTGTTATACATACCCCGCTTGAAGGTAAACTCAGAGAAGACAATGCCCAGAAGAACCGACATTGAGACTATCATGATTATTGGTTCTGGTCCGATCATTATCGGCCAGGCCAGCGAATTTGACTATTCCGGCGTGCAGGCATGCAAAGCGCTGCGTGCGCAGGGATACCGGGTGGTGCTGGTGAACTCCAACCCGGCCACCATCATGACCGATCCCGAATTTGCCGACGCCACCTATATCGAGCCGCTCACTCCCGAACTGTGCGAGCGCATCATCGAAGTGGAAAAGCCCGACGCCCTGCTGCCGACCGTTGGCGGACAGACCGGGTTGAACCTCTCGCTGGCGCTGCAATCGCAGGGAATCCTGGAAAAGCATGGTGTCGAACTCATCGGCGCGTCCATGAACAGCATCGAATTGGCCGAAAACCGCCAGCTATTCAAGGATGCCATGACCGAGATCGGTTTGAAGTCGCCGCCGAGTGAGGTGGTCGGCACCGTTCAGGATGCGCTCGACGCCGCCGAACGGATTGGTTACCCGGTGCTGGTGCGGCCATCGTATACCCTGGGTGGCAGCGGTGGCGGTGTAGCCTACAACGTCGATGAACTGCGTGAGGTGGCTCGCAACGGCATCAAACAGAGTCCGGTAGACCAGATTTTGATCGACATGAGTCTGCTCGGCTGGAAAGAGTACGAACTGGAAATCATGCGCGATGGCAGTGGCAATTTCGTTGTCGTGTGTACCATCGAGAATCTCGACGCGATGGGCGTGCATACCGGCGACAGCATCACCGTTGCGCCGGCACAGACGCTCACGGACAAGGAGTTGCAGCGGTTGCGGGATATGTCACGGGCTATCTTCGATAAGGTCGGATTGGCGACCGGGGGTGCCAATGTCCAGTACGCCATCAACCCCGACGATGGAGAGGTCTACGTCATCGAGATGAACCCGCGTGTGTCGCGGTCGTCGGCACTGGCGAGCAAGGCGACCGGATTCCCCATCGCCAAGATCGCGGCGCTGGTGGCGGTTGGATTCTCGCTGGATGAGATTCCCAACGACATCACCCGTGTGACTCCGGCCAGCTTCGAGCCGTCGCTGGATTATGTCGTGGTCAAGATTCCGCGCTGGAATTTCGAGAAGTTCGTCGGTGTGGATCATGTACTGGGGCCGCAGATGAAAGCGGTGGGTGAGGTGATGGCAATCGGTCGTACCTTCCCCGAAGCACTACAAAAGGCGGTTCGTTCACTCGACATTGGCATCAGCGGATTCGGCAGTAAGCTGGAAGATGTACCTTCGGCGGCGCTCAAAGTGCCGACGGCACGGCGCTTGTTCCAGGTGGCGGCGGCCTTGCATCGTGGCATGACGGTGACCGAACTGGTGGAAGAGACCCAGTTTGATCCCTGGTTTGCGCAGCAGATGGCCGATTTGATGGACATCCACCGCTCGATCCTCGATCAAAGTCTCACGCTGGATCGTCTCGACCAGGACGATTTCCGCAAGCTCAAGACCTACGGCTTCAGCGATGCCTATATTGCCCAATTGGTCAAGGTAGACGAGATGAAGGTCCGTGAGCGGCGCAAAGCGTTGGGTGTGGTCGCCAACTACTACCGGGTGGATACCTGTGCGGCGGAATTTGAAGCCCACACCCCCTATCTGTATTCCACCTATGAGACCGACAGCGAAGCCTTTCCGACCGAAAAGAAGAAGGTGATGGTCCTGGGTGGCGGCCCCAACCGCATCGGCCAGGGGATTGAGTTCGATTACTGCTGCGTCCATGCCTGTTTCTCACTGAAAGAGATGGGCTATGAGACCATCATGGTCAACTGCAACCCGGAGACGGTCAGCACCGATTATGACACCGCCGACCGGCTGTACTTCGAGCCACTGACGACTGAGGATGTGCTGAACATCATTGATGTGGAGAAACCGGACGGTGTGCTGGTGCAGTTTGGCGGACAGACACCGCTCAACATCGCCAATGCACTGGCAGAGGCCGGTGCGCCCATCTGGGGGACTTCGGTGGACACGATTGATCTGGCCGAAGACCGCCAGCGCTTCAACGCCCTCATGTACGAACTGAACATCGCGCAGCCCGCCGGTGCGACTGCGCAGAACCACGAGGAAGCTATCGCTGCTGCTACCGACATTGGTTACCCGGTGTTGGTCCGGCCCAGTTATGTCCTGGGTGGGCGGGGCATGGCGATTGTTTTCGATGAGGCGATGCTGGCGGAGTGGCTAGATGAGCATATCATCTGGACCGGCCATCCGGTCTTGATCGATCAATTCCTTGACGACGCCTTCGAGGTCGATGTCGATGCTTTGAGTGACGGCCAGCATGTGACTATCGGTGGCGTGATGCAGCACATCGAAGAAGCCGGGGTCCACAGCGGCGATTCGGCCTGTGTGCTGCCGCCATACAAGATCAGTGCTTACCATCTTGAGATCATCCGCGAATATACCCAGCGGATCGGCCATGCGCTGAAAGTCAAAGGGTTGTTCAACATCCAGTTCGCCATCAAGGACGATGAAGTCTACGTGCTGGAAGTCAATCCGCGTGCCAGCCGGACGGTGCCGTTTGTGAGCAAGGCGGTCGGGGTGCCGCTCGCAAGCTATGCCGCTCAGATTGCCGCCGGAAAGACTCTGGCGGAACTGAACTTCCTGGAAGAGCCGCATGTCGATGGTTTCTTCGTCAAGGAGGCAGTGCTGCCGTTTCAGAAGTTCCCCGGTGTGGATGCCCGTCTGGGACCGGAGATGCGGTCTACCGGTGAGGTGATGGGGCATGCGGCTAAATTCGGTCATGCCTTCATCAAGTCGCAGTTGGCGACCAATGTTCCGGTGCCGACAACGGGGACGGTGGCGATCAGTGTCAACGATTACGATAAAGGGACGGTGGCGAAGATTGCCCGTGATCTGCACAATATGGGCTTCAAGCTGATGGCGACTCATGGCACGGCCCAATGGCTGGGCATGATCGGTCTGCCGGTGGAGCGAATCAATAAGGTGCGTGAGGGGTCGCCGCATATCGTGGACGCCATGATGAACGGCGAGATCGACATGGTGATTAACACGCCGCTCGGTGGGCAGGCACACGAGGCTGGCGGCATCATTCGCGGCACGGCGGCTCTGCTCGGAATCCCGCTGGTGACGACCATGAGTGCGGCGGCGGCGATGGTGCAGGGAATTCGATCATTGCAGCAGCAACCGCTAACGGTGCGCAGTTTGCAGCGCCACCATACTGAGTTGGTACCACGATGACTTTAGATGAATTGCGTAACCACCGAAATGCGATACTGAAACTGGCGGAGCAATATGGTGCGGCGAATGTGCGCGTCTTTGGCTCCGTTGCGCGTGGTGAGGCGGATCAGGGTAGCGATGTGGACATCCTGGTGGATGTCGCCGATGTGTCGAAGTTCACCTGGGCGGGTGGTGGATTGCTGATGGATTTGCAGGACCTGCTGGACTGTCGGGTTGATCTGGTCACGGAGAAGGGTTTGAATCACCTTCTCCGTGATCGGATTCTTGCAGAGGCGGTCATGTTGTGAAAGATGATGAGTTTTATCTCAAACACATACTTGAATGCATAGCCGATGTGCAGGAATATACAAAGGGTGGAAAGACGTCTTTCCTGTCATCAAAACTTGTCCAGGATGCGACACTGCGCAAGTTACAAATCTTGGCTGAATCAACAACACGTCTTTCCAATGCCATAAAGGATCAACATTCGGAAGTCAATTGGCGTGCTATGCGTGGATTTCGCAATATCGTTGTCCATGATTACCTCAATATCGAACTTGAGATTGTTTGGGCTATCGTTGAAAGTG
>CAYQJO010000175.1:0-9291 GCA_964417785.1 uncultured Anaerolineaceae bacterium
TAGCCGTTGGCGTATTCGTGCTTGTCTTGGCTCATCTCCTCAAATACGAGGTATTCCTCTTCCGTCATCGGAAATGAAAGGGGGTGTATCGGTTCAGCAACCATGATAGTCTTTTCTCCATCCTATACAGGCTTTTCCAGAAAAATACATAGCTCTACATTTCTGCGGACGGCAACAATGCCGTCCCACAAACATGGGTTTTCGTAGGGACGCGATTTTTCGCGTCCGCCGTGAGAATAACTATTTCTTGGAAACGCCACATGTGCATTGTATCATGAGAATAGGGTGGTCATTCAATTGTCAATTTACTACTTATACTCGTATTTCTACGTAATAAAATCACAGCCATATTTTTCGCTATTTGTGATACCGATCACGACGCAGTATATGGGACGGCACGCGGGCCGTCCCCTACGGTGTGGCGGTACGTCTTGCTGAGCGATGTGAGTTCAATGGTTGGATTCATGCCCCAAAAGACTTTCTGGATCAGCACGGCGAAAGTATGCCCGGTAGGCGGCGGTCTCTTGCAGCAATGACATCAAGCGCGTGTTGGTCTTGTTGATATTGGAGACGATCAACGTATCGCCAGGAAGCCGCCCGGTGTCGACGATGCGGATGGAATCGCCGTTGACATACTCGACGTGAATGTGCTGCCGGGCGACCAGCCAATCCAATCCGGCCCGCACCGTATCCAGGCGCTGACCGACGGCACTGGCAATCTCGCGCAGCCCAACCGGCGCGGCCCGTGACTTCAGCACATGTTTGACCACACCACCAAACCGCTCCAGGAATACTGTGAGTGAGTCCGTACCCGGATTAACCCCGAACAGCACCACACGGGCCGGATTTACCACCTTCAGGACACGGGACAACTCGCCGCTATCGGGTGGCGCGGTCCAGATGACCAGGGTCTGCGCCGGGCGCAGTTGATCGCGTCGCTGCCCCTCGATGCCCGGTACCGGCGCACCTTCGTTCCAGATGACATGATCGCCATCAATCAGGATCAACTCGGCCATCTGGTTGCCCTGCGACAAATGGCGGTAATCCACTACCTCGACCGCTTCAGGCTCAAACTGGTCCGGTGACTCGACCGGACGAAAATCGACCAGTTCCAGCCGGACCTCGCGGTTACCCTGGTACACATTGTCGCTAATCCGATAAGCCACATCGAAGCGTCCGCTCGGCATGTGGTCCATGTCGGCATTCCACCACAGGACATTCTGGCGGGTCCCTGCCGGGTCCTCGACCCTCAAACGGACGTGGTTCTTTTTCTGGCCCAGGTAGCGCTCGCCGGTGAGAGTCACGCTGAGGGTTGCCAGTGTCAGCGGAGGATTGCCCTGCCCGAACGGACCAAGCTGGCCCAACGAATCGACCAGTGCCAGATCGACCGCCTGCAATGGCAGATAGGCGTCGATAGCCAACCGGCCATCCGGCTCGCTCCGCGTGGCACTGACTGCCTGTGACAGTTCGTAGCGAAACTCATTCAGCCGGCCCGCCGGGAAGCTCACCCCTGCCGCCATGGTATGGCCGCCGAAGTTGATGATGAGTCCCGCGTTCCTGGCATCGACTTCGGCCAGCGCGGCGGTAATATCCACCCCGGCGACACTGCGGGCAGACCCGCGTATCACCCCGTCCTCACCCAACTTACCCAGAATCGCGGGACGGTTGTACTGCTCCACCAGACGGTTCGCCACAATCCCGACGATACCCCCCGGCCACAGCGGATCGGCCAGTACGATAACCGCATGGTTCAACAGCGATGGTTGGTCCGCAAGCTGCTGCTGCGCGGCGGCGGTGACGTTGCTGGTGTGCATCTGCCGTTCGGCATTATAGCCCTCAAGCTGGTTCGCCAGGATTCGCGCCCGTCCCTCATCGTGGGTGGTCAGCAACTCAACTGCGAGGTTGGCGTCGGCCAGACGCCCCAACGCATTCAGGCGCGGAGCGAGACCGAAACCAATGTCTTCCGTGTTGATGTACGCCGCCATCAATCCACTGTTTTCAATCATGGCACATAGGCCAGGTCGTTCGGTCTGGCGCAGCATATCCAGCCCAACCTGGAGCAGATAGCGCGTATCGCCCCTGATCTCGGCTACATCGGCCACAATTCCCAGCGCCACCAGGTCCAGCGAGCGCAGTTCGTCATCCTGGCGGTCAAAGCGAGCATACAGCGCCTCCACCAGCTTATAGGCCACCCCTACCCCCGGCAGTGTGCGCAGGGGATGGTTGGGATTAAGCCGCTGCGGATTCACAACCGCATGCGCGTTGGGCAGTTCCGGCGGCAGCAAATGGTGATCGGTTACAATCACATCGACACCCTGACCGTTGGCAAAATCAACCGCTTCATGGGCGGCAACGCCAGTATCGCAGGTGACGATCAACTGCGCCCCGGCAGCGATCATGTCGCGCAGGCGTGGAATGTGAACACCATGCCCCTCGGCCAGCCGGTCGGGGATGGAATACATAACATCGCCCCCCAGGCTGTCCAATGCCTCCACCAGCAGCGCCGTCGCCGTCTGGCCGTCTACGTCGAAATCGCCCCAGATCGCGATTCGCTCACCGGAGTTGATGGCCCGCAAAATACGCACAACCGCCCGATCCATATCCGGCAAATCCGACGGCGGCGCGGGGTTGTATAGCTCAGGGTCGAGAAAGCGGCGGACGGCATCGACATCGGTCAGGCCGCGCCGGGTGAGAACCTGGGCGATCAAACCGGATACCTTCAGGGCGGCGGCGAGCGCCTCAGCGTCTTCGGTTGGTGCTGGTGGGTCGATCCAGACAGTCATCACAGGCTCTCAGAACTCAACTTCCGCAATCTGGTCAAAATCAAATGCAAAATCCTCGGCTGTTTCAATTTCACCGTCGGATTCTGTCTGCCCGGCGGCGATTCCACGCTCACAATACGAGCGATACACACAGAAGCTACAGCGTCGCGTATCCGTCGTCAGATCGAACACCTGGCGCTCATCAATCTCGGTAATCAGGGCCTCTAACCGCGCTCTGGCCTTCCGGTGCTGGTCGCTGTCGTAGGCGAAGCGTTCCGGCTCATCCGGGAAGTTGGCGAACCAGTACACCATCTCGACCCGCTCTGGTGCATAACCGCCAGCCTCCACCAGCACATAAGGATAGACCAGCGTTTGCAGCCGGTCCGCCAGAACCTCACGCGGTGTGCGGCGGGTGGCTGTCTTCCAATCGATGATAACGCCCTGCCCTACCAGCAAATCATATTGCGCCGAAAGCCGCGACCCGGCAAGGGGTACTTGCAGCGCGCCCTCAGCCCGCCGGTCCGGCAAACTTGCATACTCTGAATCCAGATAAGCCTGCCACCAGCGGCGCAGCTCGTCGTCCATCGCCGCCCTGCCGATCACCTCCGCCGGGATGCCCACAACATGCTGCTGCACCATCCGGTGGAAATCCACGCCACGCCGCATTAGTTCCTCGTGTTCCATCAGCGGCTCGGACTGGACGGCGGGCCAGCGCAGCCGCTGCATATAGCGCAGTTCAAAACGGCGGGCGCAATCGACATAATCCTGCAAACTGCTCTGGCTGTAGATCATTGCTGGACCATCCGCATACGCTGCCGAATACGGTCCTGGTCAATCGGGCTGTAGGTCTCAAAGCGTTGCGGCAGCATGCTGTAGTCCACGCGCCGGCTGTAGATGCCCAGACTGCTGTAGGTGAGGTTGTACACGGCACCAAAATCAACCTGAACCACATCATCTCCCGCCAGCGGCAGTGTCAGTTCAGGGATGGCGACATCTACACCAAAAGCATGAGTATGCGCCTTGCCTTTCTCAAATGTCGGGGATGGATCGCTGACTGTGATCCGGTAGGGGTGCGATCCAGGTTGATGAGGATACATCGGGATGCCGCGAATGGGCGATGGTGTTTCGTGCAGATAGTCGATTTCGACAAGCCGAACGCCGGATTTAAGCGTGTTCGCACGTTTAATTTCGTACTGCAAATCACCGGAACCACCCGGCTTGTTGGTCGCAGACAGCAGTTCAAAGCGGAGAACCACCGTTCCATCATCTATGAGCGTGACGACTACAGTATCCAGATACGCATCCAGATCAATCCGAAAGGTCTCAACGATGGGTTGTGTCATGGTGGCGGGTGTGCCACTCATGACACCCGCTGGCGGACGCTGCTCATAGTCGTAAACGACAATATCCGGTTTTTGCCTGCGGATTCGTTCGCCGCTGTCGGGATGATACTCCTGGATTTGAAGCGACTCATCAATGCCAACTTCGTAGCCTGCTGGTAGCAGTTGGTCAATTGCTTCAGCAAGCTTGGTGATATGGTTGGTATGAAACCCCTCCCACCCACTGTGAGACTGGTAATAGCTGTGCAGGTGCGCGTTTACCCCAAGATACTGATTTTCACGCATTACTTCTGCCCTTCCCACCATGATTGCAAGGCGATAAATGGAGTTGCCTGATACGCCGGGCTGCGCGGGCGGCCCGTGTTCCAGGTGACGATCAGATCACGCCGCGCCCGTGTGATGCCGACATAGAACAGGCGCAGCCGCTCCGCCGCGTATTCGTACCTTGCCCGCTGCGACGCCACACCTTCCTCATACGGAAACGGCAGCGTGTCCGCCAGCCGGTTGAGTTGTTCCAGCGCTTCGGCTTCCAGGTTCAGCCCGTCGCGAATGTACCAGCGCTCTCCGATAAACTGGTCCTGCGGTTCCGCTGAAGGATAGTCGTAATTGTTCACCGACATCAGATACACGCGGTCCCATTCCAGCCCTTTGGCGGCGTGGACGGTGGCGACTGTCACCTTGCCTTTGTGCCTGTCCGGATCGTAGCCGCCGGCGTCCTCCCCCAGGTCGGGTACCCGGCGGCGGTTCTGGGCCACCGCTTTGAGTTCGTCGGCATAGTCTGGCAGCCGCCAATGCGGATTGGTCTCCCCGGCACGGCGCAGAAACAGCGCCAGACTGTGCGCGATGGCGAGATCGGCTGCCGTGATGAACAAATCTTGCGCCAGCGTCAAAACCAACTGGTCAACTGGCAGCACCACCGCGTTCTGCCAGCGCTGCATCAAACCGCGAAAGACCAGCAGATAATCCCGCACGATCTCATCACCAGAGACCAGTTCGGTCACGGCGGCGCTGTCCAGCCAATCATGATCGCTGCCGGGATAGAGATAGTCTTCGACCTGACGGCAGCCGCGCAGCACCTGCACGGTGCGGTCCAGGCGGGCGTTGGTGTCGGGATCGTCGCGGTCGTCGCGCCGCCAGACCTTGTAAGCCATCGCCATTCTGTTCGCTGCGCTGGGTGTGGTGAGCGCTTCCAGCAAATGCACCAGCGCACCGGCGGTCTCGCGGGTGGAACTGGTGCTGCGCAGGAGTTCCACCACATCCAGATCGGCGGCCTTGAGCGACCGGACCAGGGTCGCGCCGCGTTCGTTGCGCGGCACCAGCACGGCCACCGTCTTGTCCTGATTATCGGGCAGCCAGCGCACCAGCGACCGCACCAGCACCTCGATCTCTTCATCGCCTTGCAGCGGCTCGGCATAGAGATGGATGGCGTCCGGTGCATCGGGCGGGTTGGGCTGTGGATCACCTTCAGGCGTCGGCTCGATCTTCGGCGGATTCAGCGGTTTCAAATCCTGGACTGCCGCCACCGGGTGTTCCCATTCGATCAGGAAATTGGCGAGGCGAATGATACTGTGGGTTGAGCGTCCCGAATTGGGCAGTTCACGGGCCTGAACGCCCTGTTCCTGCAAGAAGTGGCGCAGATATTCGGGCCGGGCGGTGGTGAACGTCTCGTAGATGGCCTGATTGGGATCGCCCACGCGCACCCAGTTACCGCCCTCCCCGCTGATCTGGCGCAAGATGGTCTCCTGGAGTTTGCTGCTGTCCTGGGCTTCGTCTTCCAGCACATAGGGCCAGCGCCGCCGCAGCCGGTCCAGGTATTCTTCGTCGGTTTCCAGCACTTTGAGCGCCAAACGGATCAAATCCTGGAAGTCGACAGCACCACGATACGACAGACCGCGTTGGTAATTAACGTAGATCGCCTGACACATCTCTGCCAGCGGCAGCGGTGAGCCGAAGCGATCCAGGCCGCGCCGGACGTCTTCGGGTTCCAACCGCAAGTCTTTGGCCTGCTTGATGAAGTTGCTGGCGATGGCTTTCACCTCATCCGGCCACCGATTCTTCAGCAGATTGTCCAGCCGGTTGTCCTCAAAATCGGGATCGATGTAAATCTCACCGGCGCGGGGATACGTCCTGAGCCAGGCGGTTACCGCATCCAGCAGAATATCGTCGGACTCGCGTTCATCTGCGATCTTGAAGCTGGTATCCAGCCCGACCAGATCGGGCCGTTCACGCACGATGTCGTTGGATAGGCCGTGCAGTGTGCGCACCCGGTAGCCCAACGTCGGCAGCAAATCGCGCTCCACCAGGAAATCGCGCACCTGCCGCGAGAAGTTGTTCACCGCCGAGTTGACCAGCGTCACGATCAAGACTTCCTCGTGATCGTCCAACCGCATCACCAGATCGGCGGCCAGCGCTGAGAGCGTGCGTGTTTTGCCACTGCCCGGCACTGCCGAGACTCCCATCCTGCCGCCAGTGTAGGCCAGGACTTCGGCCTGCCTGGGACGGGGTTCAAACATGGATATGCTTCCACATCCGGGCTTTCAGGTCACGGATCGACCCGCCCTTCTCCACCAGTTCGACCACCCCGATGTCGATCAACTCCTGGTTGATGTCCGGATGCAGATTGGCGGTGTAACATACAATCGGGATGTCATACTTCTGGCGCACCGTCCGCGCCAGTTCGACCCCGGCTCGGCGACCCTGCGCCGAATAGACGGTACGGTTGGTCGGTGTAATCAATCGGATGTCGAGCAAGATCAGCGCGATGGAATCGGAATCCTTCTCAAGAGCCTGGAGCGCTTCTTCGGCGCTACGAACGGTCATCACCTCAAAATCCATCTCCAGGTTGCGGATCACCCCGCCCATATCCCACTGCTGGTCTTCGACATACAAAACACGCGGTTTCATCGCTCGTGCCTCGTCATCCGAATCACAAATGTCACCTGATACGCGCCATCAATTACCTTGCTGGGCTGCGACGGAAGTGCGAACACCTCGCCCTTATGATGCTGCATGATCTCCCGGCACAGATACAGGCCGATCCCGGTGCCGACACCGACGTAGTTAATGGCGGCGTCTGAGCGCTTGAAGCGGTTGAACACCGTCTCCAACTCATCATCCGGCAGCAAAATCCCGTGATTGGTGATGTGTATCTCAGCGCGGACGCCATCGACTTTGCCCGTCACCCGTACCGGTGCCTGCACGTTCTCCCAGGAGTATTTGATGGCGTTGTCATAGAGATTAAAGATCACCAGTTCAAACAGGTCCTTATGAATCAGCAGCGGCGGGAATTCCGCAAAGCTCTCGGCGTCGATATACGGTCCGTCGATGCCCGCATTGAGCGCCTTACCCTGAAAATAGGCCGCATGTTCTTCCAGCAGCAGCAGCACATCACGGGCGCTGAAGGGACTGAAAGCACTGCGATATACTTCAAGGATGGAACGGTTGTTCGCCGCCAGCACAAAGGTCTTGGTATAGCCCTGGAACATACTCGCCAGCGCATACAGCCGGTCGAAGGCTTCCGGGAATTCCGTCTCCGGGATCACGCCATCCACCAGATTCTCGACATCCGCTTTGATGGCACCGAGCGAACTGTTGAGCTGGTGCATCACATCCTGGATAAACTGCTGGCGGTCGCGGTCATACTGGACCTGCGCCTGCATGTGCAGGGCGATGTTGTAAATCTCGTAGAGCCGCAGGGCGATCAGGTCGAAAGTGTCCTCCTCCATGCTGAAGGACACACGGGCGCTGCCGGTCTCCTGACCGAGGACCAGCAGATAGCGAGCGTCGTTCAGATTACCCCCAACGCGAATGATGCCGATCTCGGTAGTCGCCTGCACATCGGATGTCGTATACCACGCCGTAAATGGCAGACGAGATCGGCTGCGCCGGCTGAAGGATAGGATATTGGTAACCAGTACCCCCTTACCTTCTCCAAGCGCCTGCCACTCTCCATCATCAAATGTATAGACCTCATCGGACGGCGGCACATCGAAGGTAGCATACAGATCGTAGACCTGGAACCCGACTTTGTGGCCCATATCCTTGAGGATGAAAGCAAACTGCGCCCCCAGTTCATCACAAATCGGCGCGAGCAGCCGTGCCAGCGTCCGCTCGAATGTCAGCAGCGGTGTGTCAGAGGCCGTCAGGTCTGTAAATTCACTGAACAGCCGGTTTATAGCGGCGAAAATCGATTGAATCTTGAGGTCCACCCCCAGCTTGCGAAGATATGCTTTGCGTGTCGTCTCCCCGCCCGGCTGTTTCTGTCCCTGCCACTCCGGGTGATGGGCGATGGTCACGGCAGTCGTGGTGCCGATCAGTTCCACATGGCGCACCGCGTCATCATCGAAGGCGTTCGCTGTGGTGGCTTCGATAGCGATAACCCCCAACGTCTCACCCGCATGACGGATCGGTACCGCCAGCACAGATTGAAACGCCGGGTCGATCAGCGAGGTATGATCAATTCGGGTCGAACCGTCACGCGCTGCCTGCCCAACCACTCCAATACGCGGATCATCCAGCGCAACCACCCCGAACTGCTCTTCCAAGCGCTCCTGGTGCGGCCACGAGGTACAGGCGACAAACTGCATCCGGTCGTGATCCACCAACGCAACGTAACCCACGCAGTCATCATTACCCGAGTCGACCACGCGCAGCGCCTGCAATGCCACTTTATCCAGAGTCAGACTTAAATCAGATGTCTCGTCGATCATAGTTGTGATCCCGTTCGGTCTTCCCTATTGTACGACGAGACTATACCGCATTTTATAACGATTTTTGTAGACGGAGTGTCCGCCGTGCTGCCTGCGTTCTTAGTAACCAGCGGAGGCGGTATTATCGCTCAGGTCTGGATCGTCTACCGCCAGGTTTTCGATGGCTGCCGTCACCAGGTACGTGCAGATCATATCGGTCTGGACCGTATCAGTGAAGAAGACGGACGAACCTCCGCTGTCCAGCCCACCAAGTTCAACAGAATCTTCCTCAGTTGCCGGGGTTCCGGTGGCACAGTCGGTTGTCTGGACCGTATAGGTGATTTTGAACGGCCCGCTGGCCTCCGGTCCCCCGTTATTGACCTGTCCGGTGAAGGTCACTGTGCCGGGGTTGGGTGGTTCCGCCACATCACTCTGGCTTATACCGAGGCTCACCTGAGCGACCGGCGGCGTATCACAAACATCACCGATCCCATTGCCGTT
>CAYQJO010000176.1:0-9287 GCA_964417785.1 uncultured Anaerolineaceae bacterium
GGTCACTGAGGCCAGCCCGCGCTGTCTTGATGGCTGCCGCGACGGTCTTCACCGCGTCATCCTGACCGATCACCCGCGACATGAGCGCCTCTTCCAGCGAGGCGAGACGGCGCTTTTCGTCAGTGGTCAATTCGTTGACCGGTATGCCCGTCCATTCAGACAGTACGGCGGTCACATCGCTAACCCGTACATCGTTGGGCGTTTCATCTTCGTCCGGGACCACGCTGCGGATAATGACGCGGGTGCAGGCCTCATCCAACAGGTCCAGCGCCTTATCTGGCAGGCGGCGATCCGGCATATAGCGGATCGACAGTTTGACGGAGGCGTTGATCGTCTCAGGACGGATGACGACCCCGTGATGCTCCTCCAACCGGTGCTGCTGCTGGTTCAGGATGGTGATGGCGTCGGCTTCGTTGGGTTCTTCGATGTCAATGGTACGGAAGCGCCGGTCGAGTGCCGGATCGGTCGCAATGGCCCGGCGATACTCTTCGTGGGTGGTCGCGCCGATACAGATGATTTCACCCCGCGCCAGTGCCGGTTTCAGGATATTAGCAGCGTCCAGGTTGCTGTCGATGGTGTCACCGGCCCCGACGATGGTGTGAATTTCATCGATGAACAGGATGCAGTTACCGGAATTCCGTATCTCTTCAACGATGCCGATCAGGCGCTCCTCGAACTGGCCGCGCAGACTGGTCCCGGCGACCAGGGTGCCGATCTCAATCTGGACAATGCGTTTGCTCAGGAGCGATGTCGGTGCGCTGCCCTCGTAGATGGCATAGGCCAGCCCTTCGACGACGGCTGTTTTGCCCACGCCCGCATCGCCCAATAGCAGCGGATTGTTCTTCTTGCTGCGGGCCAGAGTACGGGCAACCGCCCGCATCTCGTTTTCACGGGCGATGGCTGGACCGATTCGCCCAGCGGCAGCCTGCGCGTTCAGATCACGCCCGTATTTATCCAGAAGGGGGGTGGGCGTTGGGGCGTCGGGATCAGCCAGGCGTTCGCGCTGGCTGAGCATACCGCCGGGCAGATCGAAATCGAAGTCGCTGTCTGAATCATCCAGAAACTCAAACAGGTCGTCATCGTCGTCATCAAAAGCGGCGGCGAAGATGTCCTGTTCTTCCGCGATAAGCTTTTGCAGCCAGTAGTTGAGATCAAAACCCATATCGATGAGCTTGCGCACCGGGACGCCTTCGCCTTCCTGGAGCAGCGCCATCATCATCTGATTTTCATTGATCTCGCGTTCATCGTCCTGCTCGGCCAGGAAGATCGCCAGTGACAGGACCATTTCGTTACGTGGCGTCAGTGGTAGCACCTCCGTCTGGATGCCCTCACCGGTGCCGACTTCGCGTCGAATCTCATTGCGCACTTCGCGCGGGTTCAAACCCGCACGGCGCAGCAGTTTGTTGGTGGGACCGTTTTCGTTGCGGGTAGCGGCAATGAATAGATGTTCGGTTCCGATGAAGTTGTGGCCCAGTCTTCGGGCCTCCTCCGCTGCTGCGGTGAGGATACTGGCACAGCGCTCCCGCAGCTCTTTTTCAGGAATATCAGGTGATGGTGTCACAAACTCTAGTTCCTGATCGTTACTTTTTGACCGGACAGTGATAATTGCAGGTCAGAGTATACCGCAGATTCTTGTAGACTTCCGCCAAAAACCAAAAATTAAAATTTCTTGATGGTTCTTATCCCGGATTCGATGGATAATGGAAATATCATAATCTAACTGTGCAAAGCATATGAATGATTCATTAATCGGTCAACAGCTTGGTGACTATACTATCCAGAGTTTGCTCGGACAGGGTGGTATGGCACGAGTGTATAAAGGCTATGATGATAAACTGGATCGCTACGCGGCGGTCAAGGTGATTGAACCCATGCTGATGGTGGGGGACGATGAACAGGAGTACCGTGAGCGCTTTCAGCGCGAGGCCCGTGCGATTGCCCGACTCAACCACCCACACATCGTAAGTGTGTTCCAGTTTGGCGCAATCGATACCAGCTACTATATGGCGATGAATTTTGTCGAAGGGCGTGACCTGCGACAGGTTCTGATCGATTACAACAACCGCGATGAACGCCTGGCTCAGGCTCAGGTTATGCGGATCGTCAAAGACATCGCCGGTGCGCTGGATTATGCTCATGCGAACGGTGTGATCCATCGCGATGTCAAGCCGTCGAATATTATGGTGATGGACGATGGGCATGCCGTACTGACGGATTTCGGTCTGGCCCTGAATGCTCAGGAAGGCACCATCGGCAACACCTTCGGCAGCGTCCACTATATCGCCCCGGAGCAGGCGGTGTCATCGGCGCAGGCCGTCCCCCAGAGTGATCTTTATGCGCTGGGGGTGGTGATCTATGAGATGCTGACCGGGCGGGTCCCCTTTGAGGACGCCTCCGCCATGAGCATTGCTCTCAAGCACATCAGTGATCCGCCGCCACTGCCCAGCATCTTCAATCCGGGGATCATGCCGGGAGTCGAAGAGGTCGTTATGAAAACCCTCGATAAGGAACCGGCCCGGCGCTATGAATCGGGCGAGGCCTTGGTGCGGGCGCTCCAGGGGGCTTTCTCAGCGGATGCGCTGGAAAAATCCGATGTTGAACTGCCGGTTGGTACGCCACCGACATCGGAAAAATACACCACCAACACCTTGATTTTGCCAAAAGTGCCGGCCCCGGCGGCTCCATCGTCTATGGAGTACCATCCGTCTGCCAGCAACAAAAAGAAAAAGCGATCCCTGCCGCTGGTTGTGTTGGCTGTTGTGGCCGTGCTGATCGTCGGTGTGTTTGGGATACTGGCTGTTGGTAGTGGGAATGATGACATAGACGAGACTCCGACCGCAGCGCCAACCGACACGGCTGTACCGACTGCGGTAGCAGTCGTTGGTGAAGAGACGCCGGAGGTCACACCGGAGCCAACGACAACCGCTGCGTCCATCAATGCCATCAGCGATGATGAGGCCGAACTGCTGCTGCGTTATGATGGCCGGTCGATTGTGATCTACAATCGACTGCCCGGTGAATATATCAGTCTGCGCGGTATTTCGTTCGAGCAGCCCAACGGGGCCGAATTTGCTTACACCGATTGGCTGACTGGCGACATCGACAATGTGCGCCCCGGTGATTGTTACCAGCTATGGACAGTTCTTTATCGGCGTTTGCCAGCGGATCAGTTCCCGGCGGAAATCTGTGTTACGCGCCAGGGGTTCAACCAGACGGTCCATGACTTCTGGGTCAGTGATGAAGCGGGTAAGTCCTTTGAGGTACGCTGGTACGGGCAGCGGGTCGCTACCTGTGAGACCGCCGTCCAGGACGCTGAAGAAGAATATCTGTGTATGGTTGAACTCAGCTAGCTTTCCAGCGTAAGGGTTGGCAGGGGCGGCGGTTCGGCGGTGTCGCTTTCACTCTGACTGATCGCTATGAACGCCAGCAGGGCGATCAGGGCCAGCAGCAAGACAATCAGCCATGCCGACCGCTGCGCCGGTCTGGCCGGTGACTCACGGCGCACATGATCCAGCAGCCAGGTCTGGAACAATCCGGCGGCCAGATCGACATGGCCGTCGTGGCGCACCACCAGGTCTTGATATTCCAATCCGCGCAGGGCGGCGTTGATGGTGGTGGCGTCCATCGGATGTTCACTCTGAACCAGCCACGCTTCTAACACATCGGCATCTATCGGGCGCAGAGGATCGTCATAACGCATCCTGCCGATGGCGCTGGCGACCAACTGCTCGTTGCTGCTCAACAAATCCCACCACAGCTTGAAATCGTCCACACTCTGTGTATAGATGGTTTGATGGTCGTCTCCATGTTCCAGGAAACGTTGGACCAGGACCGGCTCGCCGCCGGTCTGACGGTACACACGGTCGATGGTTTCTTCCGGGAACAGCATAGCGATTTGCTCATAAGTGAGCCGGGACAGCCGGAAAGCCGTCTGTGTTGTGAGCAGGTCTTCGTGCTGAAGGTCCAGGCTGAACACAAGGCTGAACTGTGGCCCGGCGATGCTGTGCAGATAATCGAGATGGTCGGCGCTGTTCATGTCATCGATCAGCAGGACCAACCGCCGCTGGTGCAGAACCCGAAATACGGACGGCAAACACACAGATGTAAACCATGCTTGCAGCGCGGTATGGTCTTCCGGGGGGGCCTCCGCCAGACTCGGCTGTAGATTGTGCTGTGCCAGCGTCCCCAGGATGGTTTGATACAGACGGTGCAGCCAGTGCGCGTCTTGCAGCAGGCCCGAAGCGACATACACACCGACAAGTGCGTCGCTGGGCCGGGAGGCGATCTCGCGCAGCAGCGCTGTCTTGCCGATTTTGCGCCGCCCGACAAAGACCGGCGGCGCGGTTAGATTTTGATGCAGGCGCAAAAAAGCGTCCTGGCGTCCGGCGAAAGGTTGGTCGTCCATCACAGAATCCGTGCAATTATCTCCCGCCTATCTTGCCTGAATACCGCGATTAAGACAAATTTTCGTCTTCGTTCATCAGCACGGCAAAGGTCGGCGCGATGCCGATCAAGACCACCGTCGCCACAATCATCATCACTGCCACCAACTCGACCATAACCATCCTCCTTGACATTCTATACGGAATAGACGCAGGTGAGTCTCGCCGGGTTCCATTTTAACGCTATAATCCCTCCGGTTTGATTAAGCGAGGGATTCATGTCTCAGAAAATTGTCACCCTGGTAGGTATGCCGGGGACGGGGAAGTCATTGTGCGCCCTGCATCTGGAAGAGCGGGGATTTTACCAGTTTCGTTTCGGTAGTATCGTCACCGATGAGGTGATCCGGCGCGGCCTGCCACTGAACCCACAGAATGAGCAGGTGGTCCGTGAGGAGTTTCGGACGCAGGAGGGGATGGACGCCATCGCCAGACGGGCGCTCCCATATCTGCGTAATGGGTTGGAAACCCACGACAACATTGTCATTGACGGCTTGTACAGCTTCAGCGAATACAAGACCTTGAGCGCCGCCTTGAATCTGGTGGTGGTGGCAATTGCCAGTCCACGAACACAGCGTTATGCCCGGCTGGCGAACCGGCCAGAGCGTCCGCTGACAGCGGCAGAAGCCCAGGCGCGGGATTACGCCGAGATCGAGAATCTTGAGAAGGGCGGTCCCATCGCCATCGCCGATTATACACTCGTGAACGCCGGGTTGGCGGATGATCTGTTGACTCAATTAGACGCGCTGCTGGAAGAACTTGACATCCGACCGTGATGTTCATCTCACCCAGTGTTTGAGTTGCTCGTCGACCAGGGCTTGAAGTCGTCCGGCGGTGATATGGCTCACATCGGAAACCGGGCTGTCGGCGGTCAGGCTCTTGATGGCTTTGCCGGTAATGGTCCAGTGACGGGTGGCGCGAGGAATATCGCCGCTGCGGGCGTAGATATTCCCCAGGAGATAACTGGCGAGCGGGTGATTGCGCTGGCAGTAAAGCGCCGATGTCAGGGCGTTCTGGGCGGCCATCATCTCGCTGTCTTCCATGAACAGCAGCGCTCGCAGGTAGTAGCCATCGGCCAGCAGCGGGTCTTGATCCAGGGCGATGTCAATTTGTTGATGGGCTTCGGCCCGCTGCTGCTGGTTCGCCATGATGCTCGCCAGCAGGACGTGCGCCGGAGCGTGCTGTGGCTTGATCGCCAGCAGATCGTTAATCATGGTTTCAGCGTCGTTGTAGTTTTCTTGCTGCAAGGCCATCACCGCTTCTTCGTATAGATCGACGGCAACGGCGTTCACCTCGGTTGTGGCAAGCTGTTCGGCCCGGCTGACCGGTGAGCGCCGGCGGATATCGGATAGGTCCAGTGGCTTGCGATAGATGGGTTGGCCGGGGAAGGGGGTATGGCCGCCCCAACGGTAATGCTCATCGCGCAGTGTCTCCGATTGGCCGAGCAGCAGCCAGCCCCCCGGTACCAGACTGTTGTAAAACAGGGTCTCGGCCTGTTTGGTATGTTTGTCGCTGAAGTAGAGCAGGACGTTGCGGCATAGGATGACATCGAATTCCGGGCGTGCAGTCGGCGTGAATAAGTTGGTATGTTGGAACGACACCATCTGCCGGATGTTTGATTTGATCTGCAGACCGTTGGGAGCCGGGTCAAAATAGTGGGTCTGGAAATCGAGATCGGTGTGGCGGAAAGCCCACTTGCGATACACACCGCGCCGGGCGATATGCAGGGCGGTGTTATTGATGTCGGTGCCGATCAACCGGATCGTCCAGCGGCCCAGATCGGACAGCATCTCCGTCAATGTGATGGCGACAGAATAGGGTTCCTCGCCAGTGGCACAACCAACGCTCCATATATTGAGGGTCAGCTTATCCTCTGCACGACGGTGTTCGATGATCTCCGGTAGAATCTCCGTGCGCAGCAGGCGGAAATGGGTGGCATCGCGCAGAAAATACGTCTCACCAATGGTGAGTTCTTCGATCAATTTCTGCCATACGGTAGACGTCTCACGGTTGCCTTCCAGCGCGAGAATCAACTCGCCACCATTTTTAGTCTTGCCCAGTGCTTCTTCCAGAGCGCCGCGCAACTGGGTCTGTACGGCGATACCCAATCGCTCCTCGATCAGCGCACTGATGTATAAAATCATGGATGATGTCAGTGTCATGGCCTGCCAGCGCAACTTTAGCTTAACCATATTATAACCTCTGGTGCGATTTGAAGGGTTTAGGTTTTGCCAAAATATCCCACCAACCGTATACTCGACTCAGTTCTCATTGATCTGAACTCAGGGGGCGGTCGTGTTTCGACGTGCCATGCTTGTTCTAATTGTGTTCGTTTTTTTGGCCCAAACTGCGGCGGCCCAACCTGAACGGGGTGATCCGCCGGTAGCCGCCCTCATCACCATTTCTGAACCAGATGCAAACGGCATTGTGACCATCGAAGGGGCGGCGGGTGCGGTCTTTCCAGCGGCCCAGGTGGCGGTACGCAATCTCTACACCGAAGAGGTGGTTTATACCAACGCTGGGATCACCGGTTCGTTTACGGCACGGCTCTATGGACCGGGTACGACGCCGTTCTGGATCAGTCCGGCGGAGTCTATCCCGGCGGATATACGCGGTGTGCCAGGATCGCTGCCGGGTGGTCCCGGCACGATTGTTTACGGCAACGCACCGGCACCACGAACATATAGTCTGCCCGTCACTCAGATCATTGTGGACGGTCAACTTGACGATTGGCCGCAGGATGCTCGTATCAGCGACGACACCTATGCGCTTCTCAACACCGATTCACTCTATCTGGCGGTGAGCAAGATCGTACCTGACGACGCGCTGCTGGCGGTTGCGTTCAGTCTGGATACCATGACCTACGAACTGGCACTCGATCCGGCCCTGCCACAGACCGGGCTGCTGCGTGAGATTGCGCCGCAGGAACGCGAACCCACCACGCTGAGCTATACGGTCGCGACCGACGACAACACGCTGGAACTGCGTATCCCGCGTTTCCGTGATTTCAACGAGTTACGCCTGGAACAAACTTATATCCGGATGGACGACATCGAGACCGGTGTGAACGACATCGGGGTGACGGTGACGTCGGTCGAAGAGCGCGATGGCATTGTCTATCCCGGCGGACCGCTCAGCGGCAACATCGTGCGCTTCGGGTTGGACGGGCCACGATGGTCGGCAGGGGGACGGCTGGACCGGGTGGACTTCACACCGGGTGAGACCATGACGTTAGAACTGGATACCCGGTTGCGCGTACCTGATCTGCCCGAGTCACTGGTCGGGCTGCAACTGATCGGCACCGTCGGGTTGCAACCGGTCGTTGTTGGGGCGGATGGCAGTCAGAATGTCGCGGCATTGTTGGCGAATAACGGCTGGTCGAATGTACTCACGCCGTCAGGGTTGGCGGTGGATAATCTGCGCGGCGATGTCCACCTGGGTACGGTGACGGTAACACCGTTGCGCCGTGACGATACGCTGCTGGCCGGGTTCCGCTTCGAGCTAACCCTGCCGGATCGTCTGCCGCCGGGATATTATGTGCCGACCTTCAGCGGTTCCGCACAGATTGGCGATGGTGAGGTGTTCTCCTGGACCGACGAGGGCGTGTTCGGCGCTGGATTGACCGTCTCACGGGTGGAACTCTCGCGCTTGCCGCTGGTACTGCGGGTGGGTACGGTCGAAGCGCCGCGTCTGTTGTGGACCCTATTCTATGACCATCCATCGGATGGCTCACGCGGTATCCTGGCAGACGAGGATCGCCAGCGGGCGGCACTCTCCAACCGGGTGCATTTCAACGCGCCGACCTATGTGCTGCCGCCGGGAGCTTACCCGCTGGAACCGTATCTGCTCAACTTCCTGCCCAACATGGACGACACCAGCGTCGCGCCACTGCTGCCGCTGCTGTTCCCCGGTGGGCGGCTCAAAGTGATAGTCACCCGTCCGGACGGCACAGTCGATGACCTGCCCGGTGTGGCGATTGTGCAGAATCAGGTGTCGGTTGGGCGTTTTGGCTCAATGGTGCCGCAGAGCATCTACCGGCTGACTTCGCTCAACCCGGCCTATACCGATTACGCATTCGATCTGGCGGGTGAATACCAGATTGACTTGACTGGCAGTGTGGAAGATGTGTTCGGCAATCGTTATACCGGCGGTGGGACGTATACCGTGCTGATTGCCAACCCGCTTGATCTGACGCCCGGTGTGCTGCCGGGAACGCCCTTCCATGTGGGAGATGTGTTGTTCCTGGGTGGGCAGATCGCGCCCGGTTTCCCGGCGAAAGTCCAGGTACGGCTGCGACTGTTCAACCTGGATGGCTCTGTCGATGAGCAGACCTTCAGCGGCACGGCCAACCGGCACGGCTATTTCGCGCTGGAACCGGCATTTCGTTTCTTCACACCGGGCGAATATGTTCTTGATTACGATGTCCAACACACCGCCGAAGACGGATCGGTATGGGCTGCCAGTCTGCGCAGTGCCGGGGTAGTCAGCGCGGAGAGTTCGTTGGTGGCACGCGGTGTGCGTGGCTTGGTGGGGGATACGGACCTTTATCGCCCGGCATGGTTTACGACCGAGCTTTATCCGCCGCCGGATTCACTGGCGGACCTGCTGCCGCGTCCCTACTATCCCTATCATGCAGGAGATGTCGCTACCATCCGTGATGGGATGCGCCCGGTCCTTCAGGCACAGGACCTGGACGGCGCGTATGAAACATGGCTGCTGGGCAACCTGGATGCGATGGCGCAGCCGGTGGCACTGGACGCGCTGCCGCTGCAACCGGTGCTGGGCGGTACACCGGACACCATCGGCCCGGCACTGCGCCCGGATTTCTTCGTCAACGAAGCCTATGCT
>CAYQJO010000177.1:0-1670 GCA_964417785.1 uncultured Anaerolineaceae bacterium
ATCATAACTTTACTTATCCCGCGTGATCGCAAAACCGCTCATGAACTGCTTTTGCAGCAGCACAAACAACAGAAGCGGCGGGATTGACGCGATGATACCAGCGGTCATGAGCAGACCAAAATCTGCCTGACCGCTCATCTGCGCTGACTGACTTACACCGACCTGGATCATCTGGTTGTCCATGCTGGGGATAACAAACACCGGCCAGGCGTACTGGTTCCACATATAGATGAACTGGATCATGGCATGTGCGCCGATGATGTTCCACGACATCGGCACCAGAATCGCGATTAAGAATCGCAGCGGTGAAGCGCCGTCAATCTGAGATGCTTCCGCCAGTTCACGCGGGATATTGCTGAAATGCTGCCGGAACAAGAACGCACCGGTCGCACTGGACAGAAAGGGCATCGTCAACGCCAGACGCGAGTGTCCATCCCGAATCCATCCCAGATCAACCACCAGATTGAACAAGGGCTGCAAGATGATCTCAGTCGGCATCAGCAGAGTCAGCAGTACAAAGAAGAACAAAAACCACTTACCGGGAAACTGGAAATAGACAAACGCCATTCCGGCCAGCAGCGCCAATGCTGTCTTGCCGATGACCACCACCAGCGACACCAGAATCGTGTTGATGAGAAGCTGGTCGAACCCACGCGAGGTCATCAGAGTATTGATATTGCTGAGCAAATCGTTACCCGGCGGGAACAACACTGGCGGTACAGCAAACGACTCTTCCGTCGTCAACGTCGCCACCTGCAACGCATAGATCGCTGGAATACAAACGATCAGGCAGACGATGATGAGCGCGATGTGGACACCCCAACGGGTCTTCCCCCGCGCACGTCGAGTCATCGACCGCACCGGTAAGCGTGCAGTGGTTTCTCTAATCTGCATAGACAACCCGCCTTTCCAGGTAGCGAAACTGGACGAGCGTCAGACCGGCCACCAGCAAGAACAGGATCAATGCCTGGGCAGCCGCCGCGCCCGCCGGTGATCCCGGCGAAAAAGCGTCCTGGTACAGCTTGTAGATCAATACATTGGTCGCACCGCCATCCTGACCACCGGGTCCCAGCGGAGGTCCACCCTGAGTCAGGGTATCGACCGCACCGTAGATGCCATAGAACGAGTACGTCACATTGGTGATGAGCAGGAAAAATGTGAACGGCGACAGCAGCGGGAACGTGATACGGAAGAACCGGGTGATCCAGTTTGCACCATCAATCTCGGCGGCTTCCAGCAAATCCTCCGGAATATTCTGCAATCCGGCGATGTAGAACAGCACATTGAAGCCCAATATATTCCACACCGAGGCAAACACAATCACCAGCGGTGCAAGCTGCTCATCGGTCAGCCAGTCCGCGTCCAGACCAAAGATATGGTTGATTAACCCGCTGTTGGTCTGAAACATCGTCAGAAAGATGACACCCATCACCACCGGCGACAGCGCATACGGCCAGATCAGCAGCGTGCGATAGATGACAGCACCGTGTACCTTTTGCGAGGCCAGCACCGCAATCGACAGCGCCGCCGACATCCCCAGCAGCACCACAGCTACCGTCACCAACAGTTTCGCCACGACCCTGTTGGTGACGGTAGCTGTGGTGCTGCTGGGGATGCCAGCACCGCAATCGACAGCGCCGCCGACATCCCCAGCAGCACCACAGCTACCG
>CAYQJO010000177.1:1770-9182 GCA_964417785.1 uncultured Anaerolineaceae bacterium
GCCAGCACCGCAATCGACAGCGCCGCCGACATCCCCAGCAGCACCACAGCTACCGTCACCAACAGGGTCGTGGCGAAACTGTTCTGGTAAATCTGATCTTCGACCAGTGCTGTGTAATTCTGAAGACAGACAAACCGTTCTTGCGGCAGGGGATGGCGGCGCAGTTTGAGCGACAGATTGATAACCTCGGTTGCCGGATAGTATAGAAACACCAGCAAACTCAGCAGCGTAGGAGCCAGCAGCAGCAGCGGCAGCACAATCCCTTTGAAATGCCCCGATTGCGCCGTAGCCTGACGGGAGCGCTGCTGGATAACGGCCAGCACCGGCACCAGTGAAACGACCCCGCCTACCAGCGCCAGCATCATACCAATCTGGCGCTCAGCGATAGGCGCTTCCGCCGCATAGGTACAATGCTGCGTCGGATACACCAGAAGTTGTGACCCAAGCGCACCCACCAGCATCCCGATAACCAGCAGATAAGGTTTTCCCGTCCAACCTGCCAGAAAGATTCGCATCTCTGGCTGGATTATCAGCGACACAATAATGGCTGCCGCCAATCCAACCAGCACCGCGTTGAGAAAGATCAGTCCCAGCGCGTAAGCCGCCGCCACCGCCAGCCCACCACCGACCAGCGCAGACAATGTCAGCCCCGGCCAGGGTCTACGCCAGTCTGCCGTCATCACGGCGGCCACCAGCAGACCACCGATACCCCCCACCAGCGCTGAGGGTAGCAACTGCTTGGCCGAAAGAGCGCGATAATAATCGATGACCGTATTGATCGAATCGGGAACGGCAGAAACCGAGTCGGCCATGAAGCGGGCAAAGGCCACCAGCCCGCCCGCTTCCGCCAAGCCAAACCAGAGGATAAAGACCAGGCTGAGCGCCAGAATGCCCCGTCCGGTCCATTTCTCAAGCGTGAAGGCGCTCACCTGCCTACTCAAACAGGCTGTTGTACGCCTGAAGTTCCTCGTCGGCGCGTTCTTTGGCGACTGCCAGCGCTGCCGCTGGGTCCTCGCCGCCGTTAATCACCGACTCAAACGCACTGAGAAGGTAATCGCGCACCTGGGCTGACGGGCCGATCACACCGCCCGCCGTCGCGGTATTGATGGCCGAGGCTTCAAGCTGATCGACTGCCACCGCGAAGAAGGGATTTTCTTCAAACCAGCCTTCTTCCCGCAGTTGCTCGACCGAACTAGTACGAACGGGATAGTAACCGCTGCCTTTATGCCATTTCATATCGTTTTCCTGGCTGATGAGGAAGAACATGAAATCAATCGCCGCCTGCTGCTCCGCTTCGGAATGGCCGACGGTCAGCCACACACTACCGCCGCCAACGGTTACTCCGTTGGTGGCGTCTTCATTGGGAAGTGGCAGCGGCGAAACTTGCAGATTCAGATTGAAACGCTCCGCCAATGAGACAAAGTTGCTGACACCCGCGCTGCTGGTGAGTGTCATGGCGGTCTGGCGCGTCAGGAAAAGACCTGCTTCACCGGTATAGTTGTCGCGGGTCGCGGTATAAGTGAAATAGCCGAGGTCCTTCAGTTCTTTCCACCATTCTAACGCCCCGACCATCGCCTCGCTGTCATAGAATGCTTCCGACGCTCGCGCCGACCGCCCGTTGTCGTTGTTGAAAACCAGTTCGTTCTGCATCGCCACCCACTGCTCAGGGAACCATGTAATCATCGGCCAGTTGATGCAGGCTTGCAGTTCCAGTTCACTCATGATGGTCTCACAATAAGCCGTGACATCGGCAAACGTGCGTGGCGGTTGATCGGGGTCCAGACCAGCCTGCTCGAACATATCGCGATTGTAGTACAACACCGGGTTTGAGGCATTCCAGGGCAAACCCCACACCCCTTCTTCCAGCCGGTAGTAAGCGGCCACCTGCGGCAGCAGATCATCCAACGAGGCCATCTGTTCCTCGGTAGCGACTTCGCTCACCGGCACAAAAAGCTGCGAGTCGATAGCCAGTTGGGTAAACCCCTCCTCGACCTGGACAATATGTGGCGCATCGCCCTGAGATGCCGCCGCCAGCGCGTTGTCAAACACCTGCTGGTAGCCACCCGGTGACCGCGTGATAATCCGCACACCCGGATTCTGTGCTTCAAAAGCGTCAACAATCTCTTCGATGACGGCGATCCGAACGTCGGTGATGTCCTCACCTTCGGCCACTTCGCCAAAGGTATGCGTGAAAACGATTTCGATCTCATCTTGTGCCGTCAGGGATAGCGCAGGCAGCACAAGCAGCAAAACAGCCAGAAGTTTTCTCACGGGTCAGTCTCCCATATTCACGAACATATGTGGAAAATACCACACGACACAACCTTATGGTTTAACAGAGTGTTAAGAGATGTTCAGGCATACCAATCTGGGTTACAATGCGCTGATAATTTGCTTATGAAAAAAAGGGGTTTTTCATGCGACGCGTGTTCATCGCGCTGATTTTTCTGATGTCTACGGCCATTGCCGCCACCGACATAACCAGCACACCGCGCCCACTCGAAGTCGAGCAGCCCGATATGGTGGTCATCGCAGGCAACTTTCAGGCACTTCTCGGATGCAAGACGGACTGGAACACCACCTGTGCCGAAACAGCGCTGATCTTCAGCGAGGGCGAGGATATCTGGCGTGGCGAGATACGTCTTCCTGCAGGCGAATACGAGTACAAAGTCGCCATCAACGGCACCTGGGATGAAAACTACGGCGGTCAGGCTGATCCAGGCGGACCCAATGTCGCATTGGTGCTGGAACGCGATACAACCGTCCGTTTCTACTACGATCACTTCACCCATTGGGTCGCCGACAGCGTCGGCGATTTGATTGTAACCGCGCCCGGCAACTACCAGCGCAATGTCAACTGCCCGGAGGATATGGGCGTGGACGGCGGCATCTGGGCACCGGAATGCATGCGCTCCTGGTTGCAAGACCCTGACGGCGACGGTGTTTACGTTTTCAGCACCGAACAGATTGCCGCTGGTGACTGGGAGGTCAAAATCGCCCTCAACGAAAGCTGGAGCCTGAACTACGGTGCAAACAGCGCACGCGACGGAGCCAACATCCCCTTCAGCGTGCCAGCGGACGGCACCATTGTCCATTTTGCTTTCAATTCCAGCAGCAACCTGATGTCCATCGGCGTTGGTGAAGCGGCGCAAGTGGAAGGACCGCGTATGATTAATCTCGATCTGGCTCAGGCACACTGGGTTTCGGCCAGCACCATCGCCTGGGACACCGAGTACGACGAAAGCCTCTCGTATGCCCTGTACTACGATCCGGCAGCCGGTCTGGACGCTGACAATCTGACCAATGCGGAATCAGTCGCCTTGAGCGTCATCTCGGACGGTCTGACAGACGATGTGGTGGCGAGGTTTCCCCATCTGGCGGAGATGACGGCATTTATGCTTGCCGGTGGCGATTCTCAGACCATCTTGCGCTCGCAGATGGTGGTTGCGGCGGTAGACGATTCTGGCGAGGTGATGAATGCCACCGGCGTCCAGATACCCGGTGTTCTGGACGACCTGTTCACCTATGACGGCGACCTCGGTGTGACCTTCGATGGCGACACACCGACGATCCGTGTGTGGTCGCCAACGGCGCAGTCGGTCCACTTCCAGCTTTATGCGGAACCCGATGCCGAGCCGCAAGTGTTTGATATGGATTATGACGCCGGTGTCTGGTCGATCACCGGTGAGCCAGAATGGCGCGACCAGTATTATCTGTTCGAGGTCGAGGTATTTGCGCCGACCGTCCGACGCATCGTGACCAATCAGGTCACAGACCCCTACTCACTTAGCCTATCCACCAACAGCCGCTACAGCCAGATCATGGACCTGAACGATCCAGATTTGATGCCGGAAGGCTGGCTGGACCTGAAAAAACCCGCCCTGGACGCGCCGGAAGACATCGTAGTTTACGAACTCCATATCCGTGACTTCAGCGTCAACGATCCGCTGGTACCTGACGAGTTTAAAGGCACCTTCCGCGCCTTCACGGTCGATAATTCGAATGGAATGACCCACCTGCGGGCGCTGGCAGACGCCGGACTCACCCACCTTCACATGCTGCCGCTGTTCGACATTGCCACCATCAACGAAGATGCTGCCGAGCGCGTCGAGCCGAACATGGACGAACTGGCCGCGCTGCCGCCCACATCAGATCAGCAGCAGGCCCTCATCGACCCCATCCGCGATCAGGATGCCTTCAACTGGGGCTACGACCCGCTGCACTACACCGTCCCCGAAGGCAGCTACGCCACCGATCCCGACCAGCGTATCCTCGAATTCCGCCAGATGGTCCAAGCGCTCAACCAGGCCGGACTGCGCGTGGTCATGGATATGGTCTACAACCACACCAATGCCTCTGGTCAATCGGACAACTCGGTTCTGGATCGCATTGTCCCCGGTTATTATCACCGCCTGGACGCCGATGGCTTCGTGGCAACCAGCACCTGCTGTGCCAACACCGCCACCGAACACAATATGATGCGCAAGCTCATGCTGGACTCGGTACGGGTGTGGGCCAGGGACTACAAAGTCGATGGCTTCCGCTTCGATCTGATGGGCCATCATATGAAATCCGATATGGAGCAGGTACGCGCCACACTGGACAGCCTGACCCTTGCCGAAGACGGCGTGGATGGTGCTTCGGTCTATGTATACGGCGAAGGCTGGGACTTCGGTGAGGTCGAGGACAACACTCGCGGGGTCAACGCGACTCAGATCAACATGGCCGGGACCGGGATCGGCACGTTCAACGACCGGGTGCGCGATGCGGTGCGTGGTGGCGGTCCCTTCAGCGAAAAACAGGAACAGGGTTTTGTCACCGGTATGTACCTCACCCCCAACGCTTACAGCCAGGAAAACGAAACCGATCAGCTTCCGCAGCTTCTAACATTCACCGACCAGATACGGGTGGCCCTGGCCGGCAATCTGGGCGATTACACCTTCACCAGCGCAACTGGTGAGGCCGTCACCGGAGCCGACATCCTCTACAACGGTGATCCATCCGGCTATAATGCCGACCCGGAAGAACACATCGTCTATGTGGCCGCCCACGATAACGAGACCCTGTGGGACGCCATTCAGTACAAAGCGCCGGAGTCAGCGACCATTGCCGACCGTGTGCGCATGAACAATCTGGCTCTCAGCATCGTCGGTCTGAGCCAGGGCGTGCCGTTCTTCCACGCCGGTGATGATATGCTGCGCTCCAAATCACTTGACCGCGACAGCTACAACTCCGGTGACTGGTTCAATCGCCTCGACTTCACCTACCAGGACAACAACTGGGCCGTCGGTCTGCCCCCGTCCAGTGAAAGCGACTGGGACCTGATCGAGACCCTGCTCTCCGATCCTGAACTGGCGGTCAGCAACAACGAAATTCAGAACGCCATGCTGCACCTGCGGGAAATCCTGGCAATTCGCAAGAGTATACCGCTGCTGCGCCTGCGCGATGCCGAGGCCATTCACGAACACATGGTTTTCCACAACACCGGGCCGGATCAGATACCTGGCGTGATCGTCATGTCAGTCGACGACAGCCAGAACGAATTCGATATGGAGCGCAATCTGGTGGTTGTTGTTTTCAACGCCAACCCGGCACTGGTCGAACTGACTCTCAGCGAACTCTCCGACCGACGGTTGGAACTGCACGACGTGCAGCAAACCTCCCACGATCTCATCGTGCGGGATTCGCGTTTTGATGACGGCACCTTCACGATCCCCGGACGCACAACCGCCGTCTTTGTCGAGCCGCGAGCCACCGCCGCCGGAGGGGGTCTGGTCGCCGGGCTGGTCGTGGCCCTGTCAGCCTTACTGCTGAGCGTGGCCGCCTTTGCCACGTTCAGCCAGAAAGCCGAAACTGGTCCTTGACACGATTCAGGGTGGGTGGTATGCTACTCACCATCCCATGGGGGCGTGGTGTAGCGGTTAACATGCCACCCTGTCAAGGTGGAGATCGCGGGTTCGAATCCCGTCGCTCCCGCATGTGTATACCTCAGAGTCGGCTTCGTCCGGCTCTGTTGTATTTTCACCTAAAACCACATGATAGATCAGACACACTGCATGAGCAGTTGTTACTCCAAAAAACTGGGGGGGGAGACCAACTTTTGACTCTATTTTACCGGGGGGTTGACCAAGATATTAATTTTATATTAAGTTTATATACAAATAAATTAATTTAACCCTCATTAACTTTAATCCAAAGTGCCGAAGAATTTAAGATGCATTCGCTATCTTCAACATCGAAGTGTTACGTTGATGCTGCGATTGACAGTTCACACAATTTCCTATAGGGGGAATCTAAATGTCTAAGCGTTTTGTTATCCTGAGTGTACTGGTTGCGCTCACACTCCTTATCCTTTCCGCCGTTTCCGCACAAGATGAACCCACAGGTGCTATGATTGACCTGGATCACCCGTATGCCGCTTTCCTGGAAAGCCGCGCCTACGGTGCCTCCCTGGGTGCCACCGCTGAGTTCCGCAAGATGGAATGGGTTGTCATCGATGCCGACAACATGAAGCTCTACTTGGCGATGAGTGAAGTCGCCCGTGGTATGAGCGACGGTGAAGGCGATGTCAACGTCGACGAGAACCTGTGCGGTACCGTTTATGTTGGCGACATCGATGAGAGCATGAACGTAGCCAGCCTGCGCCCGCTCGTCATCGGCGGTCCGTTTGATCCCAACAACGCCCCGAACGAATGCGATGTCAACAACATCTCCGGACCCGACGGTCTGGCCGTAGACGGTCGCGGTCGCCTGTGGATCGGTGAGGACACCGGCAACCATCTGAACAACATGATCTGGGTCTACGACCCGGCTGATGGTTCACTGAAGCGCTTCGGCTACACCCCGCTGGGTGCCGAAGTGACCGGCCTGTACATCGGCAAAGACGGCAGTCTGTTCGTCAACTCGCAGCATCCGCGTGCGGAAAATATCTTCCCGTACAACGCCAGTGTTGTCGGCGTCGTTAACGGCTTCAACGCCAACACCGACGACTTTGAAGACATCCCCGTTCCTGAAGGCGATGCCCAGCGCATGATAGGCGTGGCCGCCGGTGAATACCAGGTTCTCATCCGTGCTGGTGATCCTATCCCCAACAGCAGCCAGGGTCATATCGCCGCTGCCGCTTATGATGTAAACGGCGAGTTCATGGGTGTGGGCAACAACTTCGACGGTAACATGTGGCTGCCCTACAACGAAGCTGGCACCGAAGGCTGGCTGTACAGCAACAACGAAATCAACCCCGGCGGCGTCAGCAAACTGAACATCCGCAAGCTGGATGACGGTACCTGGGAAGTGCTGGACGGCGAAATGGTCGATTTCAGCGGTGTGCGTGGTACCTGGACGAACTGCGGTACCTCCGTTACCCCCTGGAACACCGGTCTAACCGCTGAGGAATACGAACCGTTCGCCGGCGA
>CAYQJO010000178.1:0-9061 GCA_964417785.1 uncultured Anaerolineaceae bacterium
TAGCCAGCGCCGCCAGGCTGTGCTTGAGGAAGTGGATATAGCCATACCTCAAAATACCTCATGTAAATAAGGTAGTGCAGTGGGGAACATTGACTTCATCGCGGAGATGGTCTGCGGGTCAGGATCGCCCCAACCGCGAATGGCAAAATCTGCCGGGTCGTGTGTGCCGTAGATCAGTGCAGAGATGGCCTGAATGTACAGTGTGCAGTTGGGTTGGCTTGCCGGGGTTACGCGCAGGTGACCGTCGACTTCTTCCAGCCGGTAAACACCTTCATTCCAGGAGCAGTGGGGATCGCGAATCTGCGCCGTGAATTCGCCCGCTCCCACCGGTATACCACCAATCTGTGCCAGATCGATGATCCGGCACAACGGCCCTTCAAATGACTCGTATTTGACATCCAGGTCGGCCATCCAGGTGTCGGGACGCTCGTCGGGCGGCAGCCGCAATTTGATGATGTCTGCATGGTCAGCATGGCGGGCGCACCAATCCAGCAGCAGGTACTTGCCCCGGCTGCTGCTGTAATAAAAATAGGGCGCGTTCATCGTGAAGCGCCCCTCTTCGCCTGTGAGTTTGTACAGCATCATGCCCTGCGGATCACCGTCCACCCAGGCGACTGCCAACCAGAAACTGTTCCAGTCCTGCATCAGCCGGGCCGGTCCCTCGCTGGACTGCGCCATGCCATGTGTGACGCTTTGCCGCGTTTTAAGATACGTCCGGTAGAGATCGAACCCATCGGCGATCATCATCCGTTCCACCCGGCCACCCAGGTCTTGATCCAGCAGCGGCGCGAGTGCCTGCGGTTTGAACCGGGCGACACGCGGCTGCGGGAAGATGGTGTAGCCCAGGCGTTGGTAAAACGACTCGCGGAAGGCGTACAGGGCCGAGAGTGGGCGTTCATCCTTCTGCATCTGCTGGAACAGGTGTTGCAGCAGCACACGGGCGTAGCCTTTGCGTCGGGCTTCGGGTGCAGTGGCGACTCCCCACACGCCGCCGATGTCGAACAACTGGCCGCGCACATTTTGCGACATGGCCGAATAAGCGACACTGGCGACCGGATCGCTGCCGAAAAAACCGATCAGGATGGCACCGTCGGACATTTGCCGCAGCATTTTGGCCCAGTCGGACCGGTCAGGCATGGGGGGTGTGGGTTCAAAAGCATATCCGGCCAGTTCATACAGGGTATCCATCACCTCATCGCCCTGGACCTGACGCACGCTGAACTCAGGCATGATCGTATCCTCTGGGATGGTTTCGATGCCAGTTCCAGGCGGTCTCCACGATGGCTCCCAGGCTGCCAAACTCCGGCTGCCAGCCAAGTTCACGTTTGATGCGCTCGCTGTCAGCCACCAGACGCGGCAGATCACCCGCCCGACGCGGGGCCTCCTGTGCTGGAATGGGGTGTCCGGTGACGGTGCGGCAGGTTTCGATCACCTCACGCACCGAGTAGCCGGTGCCGCTCCCCAGGTTATAGTAGCGGCTCTGTCCACCAGCCAGCGCTTCTAATGCCAGGATATGAGCTTCCGCCAGATCGATCACATGGATGTAATCGCGGATGCAGGTGCCGTCAGGGGTGTCGTAGTCGGTGCCGTAGATGGCGATATGGTCGCGCTGTCCCAGCGCCACCTGGAGGACCAGCGGGATCAGATGGGTCTCCGGCTGGTGTGCCTCGCCGATCTGGCCTGATGGGTGCGCACCGCAGGCGTTGAAATAGCGCAGGGCGCAAAACTTTAGCCCGTAAATTTCGTCCAGCCAGCGCAGGATGCGCTCGGCGACATATTTGGTCTCGCCGTAAACGCTGCCTGGATCGCGTAACTCATCCTCTGGAATGGGTACCCGCTCCGGGGTGCCGAATAAGGCCGCCGTTGAAGACAGGATAAAGCGTTTGACCTCATGCTGGGCGGCGGCTTCCAGCAGGTTGATGATCCCACCGATGTTGTCGCGCAGGTACTTGAACGGCTTCGCCATACTTTCGCCAACGGCGATATGTGAGGCGAAGTGCATGATGCCGTCGAAACGGTGCTGGTCGAAGCAGGTCGCCAGGTCCGCCGGACTCATCAAATCCCCCTGGAAGAAGACCGCATCGGGATGGACCGCCGCCCGAAATCCGGCGCTCAGATTGTCAAAGACGACAACATCATACCCTTTTTCAATCAGTAGTTGAACCACATGGCTGCCAATGTAACCGGCTCCGCCCGTGACAAGTATCTTCATCACAACCCCCGATATGTTGTTGATTCCAGTTTTGAGGTTACGCCTAAAATCTGGTTTCGTAAAGTAACAGCATGTAGAATGCAGGCATTCGAAAAATTTCAACAGGAGTTATCATGTTTGAGCAACTACCCTCCAGCGCTTTTGATGCCCTGGATTGGGGCGAAGAACAATACCGCCCTTATTTTGACGATCTGGCCGCCCGTGATTTGACCGCCGCAACCATCGACGGCTGGCTGCACGATTGGACCCGGATCAGCCGTCTGGCGTATGAAGTCTACTCCCGTCTGTATGTAGCAACCAGCGTCGATACCACCGACGAGAAAGCCGAAAGTCAGTTCAAGTCCTTCATGGAAGTGGTTTATCCGATGCTGCTATCGGCCAACAACACCCTGAACCGGAAACTGCTGGATAGCGGTCTGACGCCCGATGGGTTTGAGATACCCCTGCGCAATATCCGTGCCGAAGTCGAACTTTTCCGGGAGGAGAACCTGCCGCTCCTGACGGAGGAGAGCAATCTGCAACTGGAATATGACAAAATAGTCGGAGCGCAGACGGTCGAATGGCAGGGCGAGGAGAAGACGCTCAAGCAGATGGTCCCACTGCTCCAGGAGAACGACCGTGCTATCCGTGAGCAGGTGTGGCGTCTGACATCTGAGCGCCAGCTTGAGGACCGGACAGCCTTCAACGAACTGTGGGTTCAGTTCATGAGCCTGCGGGCGAATATCAGCGATAACGCTGGCATGCCCGATTACCGTGCCTATTGTTGGAAGGCGATGAATCGCTTTGACTACAGTCCGCAGGACAGTCTGAAGTTTCTGGACGCCATCGAGCAGGTGGTGGTTCCGGCGGCGTCGCGGTTGTACGAAAAGCGCCGCACCCGTCTGGGTTTGGATACGCTGCGGCCCTGGGATACAGCCGTCGATGTGGAAGGCCGCGATCCGCTGCGTCCGTATGAGACTATCGCCGAGATGAAAGACACGCTGGAAGACATTTTCAGGCAGGTAGACCCCAGGCTGGGCGAATACTTCCATATCATGCGCGACGAAAACCTGCTGGACCTGGAAAATCGCAAGGGCAAGGCTCCTGGCGGTTACTGTACCGATTTCCCGCTGGTCCAGCGTCCGTTCATCTTCATGAATGCGGTGGGCCTGCACGATGATGTGCAAACGCTGCTGCACGAAGGCGGACACAGCTTCCATGTGTTCGAGTCCGTCGATCTACCTTATATTCATCAGGCAGATGTGCCGATGGAGTTTGCCGAGGTGGCCTCGATGGCGATGGAACTGCTCGCTGGCCCCTATCTGGATCGCTTCTACGATAACGAAGAAGCCGCCCGCGCTCGCGTGGAAAAACTTGAGGAAATGATTTATTTCTGGCCGTATATGGCGGTGGTCGATGCCTTCCAGCACTGGGTTTATACCAACCACAAAGCGGCCACCGATCCGGCCAACTGCGACGCCAAATGGGCTGAATTGTGGGACCGGTTTATGATCGGGATCGATTTCAGCGGCCTGGACGCGATTAAGGAGTCCGGCTGGCAGCGCAAACTGCACATCTTCCAGGTACCGTTTTACTATGTTGAATATGGGCTGGCGCAGTTGGGCGCGATCCAGGTGTGGGCCAACTCGCTCACCGATCAACGCGAGGCAGTACAGAAATACCGTTCAGCCCTGGCACTGGGTGGCACGGCGGCACTTCCCGACCTGTTCGCGGCTGCCGGTGCGCGTTTCGCCTTTGACCCGGACACCCTGGCCGAAGCCGTCGAACTGGTGGAGCGCACCATCACGGAACTCGACCCCGCGTAATATATTGCCCTGGCGGGTGTCACCCGCCAGGGTTTGTCGTAAATAAGCAATGTATAGACGAGTGGTCCATGTGTATACAAGCCTACTGGGATGATCCAGCAACACGCCAGATTGCCATCGTTCATTTTCAAGATGGCTGGAACTGGGAACATGCTTACCACGCCCAACGTCAACTTCATCAGATGATTGAAACGGTCAGCTATCCGGTTGGTGTAGTGGTGCGGACCTCTGACATGGTGAACGTTCCAACCAACGCGATCAGTGAAGGCCGCCGTATCCTCTCGTGCAAACACGAAAACAGCCGTGTTCTGGTGCTGGTGACGAAGAACATGATGGTGCGGGCGTTATTCACCATCTATAACCGTCTCCACTGGCGCGAACCCGCCAAGCAGTTCCATATTGTCAATTCGATGGAAGATGCCAGGACCTGCATCGGTGAGCGGCTGCCCGTCGGCGTTTAACCGGCCCTGCCACACACTGACAGGCTGCCCTATAATCCATCTGGTCTGTGCCAGAGGAAAGGGCGTGCGTCGTGTATCAAATCGCCATTGACCAACGAAAAGCAGAGAGTCATCCCCTGATATTCTGGGGGACTGCGGCACTGGTCCTGCTAACGGGCCTGGTGCTGCGCTTGTGGGACCTGGGGGAGGCCAGTCTGTGGTCGGATGAGGTGCTGACCGAGTATCGGGCGCAGGCACCGCTGCGAAATGCGTTCGGCTCATTGTTTGCTGCTGGCAATCAGGGTCCCATTTACTACATGCTGCTGCGGATGTTTCCGACCTTTACCGAACTGCAACTGCGCTTGCCCGGCGCTTTGTTGGGGCTTGTGGGCATCGGTACGATGATGACTCTGATCCTGCGTATGTTCAACAGTCGTGAGATAGCCCTGTGGGCCGGTGCGCTGATCTCGGTGAATCCCTACCATGTGCTGCTCTCGCGCACGGCGCGTGCTTATAGTCTCGTGTTCTTGCTTTCTCTCATTGTCATTTACTTCTTCTTCGAGTTGTTCCGGGGCAATCGCACCCGTGAGAACTGGGTGGCATTTACCGTCAGCAGTATGCTCGCCTACCTGACCCACTACTCGATGGGGGTGCTGGTGCTGGCACAGGCGGCCCTGATGTATCTCTTCAAGTTACCGAAGCAATGGCGCTCATGGTTCCGGGCGCAGGTCTTGGCGACAGTGCCGTTCGTCTTCTGGGTGGTTGTGCTGCTGCTGCAAGACTTCGAGACCACACCGGGTTGGTCGCCCAAACCCCACCTGACCGATCTCCCGGTGACGTTCTGGAATATGGTCGTCGGCTACACCGGCAGTTTCAATCTTTACTTTGTACCGGGGCTGATTGCCTCAACGGTCTGCCTGGGAACCGGGGTTGTCTATACCGTGCGGCGACGGGGTGCCGAAACGGTCTACAGCCTGCTGCTGATCGTCCTGTCGCTGGTGCCGGTCGTGATGATCTCCTTATTAATCACAGGTGTTTACATTGATCGCTATTTTATGGTCTTTCTGCCAGCGGTGATCGGGCTGGTGCTGTATGGCAGTCAATGGCTGCCGTATAGCAGGCTGCTGCTATCTGTGATTCTTTTGACTGGTCTGATGACAACCATCTCGGCTTTTACCAGCGGGGATTATGAGCGCGAGAACTGGCGCGATGTCGCCGTTTATATCAACCGGCACTTTGAGCCAGGTGATGGTGTGCTGGTCGAACGGGAGTCAATGCACATGGCGCTGGCACGTTACGGTCTGCGTGGTGAGGTGCTGCGTCTCTACGAATCGGACTCACTGGCCGAGTTCGAGGGTCGTCACCGGCGCATCTGGGCCGTCTATCGTAACATCAATGAGAACGTCCACCGCCAGGGTGCCATGCCCCCATTCGATCCGTTTAAATCGACCTTTTCGCTGATGAGCGGTTGGTCGATTGCCAATCAAGATTATGTCACGCAGGTGGTCACATTCAACGGCGTGGTGGTCTTCCTGGTCGAGCGGTGATACGATAGGCGGCGTTTTGTAGGTGACCGTAAGTGTAGCCCATGACCCATCGATTCATCTGGATACTGGCGCTGATCCTGGCAGCTTGCTCTGATGCCGCCGGTCAGGAAAGCGCCCTTCAGGCGACCGTACCGCAGGCGCAGGAGACGGCACCGCTGTATACCGCGACATTCACGGCGACCGATATACCGACCGGAACCCATACGCCGTCACCGACGGCAAGCGCTGTGCCAGCGTCAACAACGCCCACCAGCACACCGCAGCCGACGGCAACACGCACCCCACCACCGGTTCCGACTGTTCCAATCCAGACCCTGACGCCGTTGGCTGCTGCCGCGATGCCGACCGCTTATGCCCATCCAACGGTGGCCTTTTCCACGCCGGCGGGTTGGAGTTGTGGTGATTTCCCCTGTGAAGGCGACATCGACGGATTCCTGCAACGTATCCGCGTGCCGAGGGGCTATACCGTGTCGCATGTCGGGCAGTTTCCCGGCCAACCGATGCAGATCACCTACGGGCCAGATGAGCGGTTATATGCGACCGTGCTGGAAAACGGCACACGGGTGGGCGCAGTCTACGCCATGAACCCTGACGGCAGCAGCGAGCGTTACAGCGGCCAGTTTACATCGCCGCTGGGGCTGGCGTTCCAACCGGGTACGGCGGCGCTCTATGTCAGCGCCCGTCTGACGTTGGAACAGGGCGGCGGTATCTGGCGGCTGAATCCCGACGGCAGCGTGGATATTGTGGTCGAGAACCTGCCCTGCTGCTTCCAGGTGATCGACAACCAGCCGAACGGCATGGTCTTCGGTCCCGATGGTTATCTCTACATCGGTGTCGGATCGCTGACCGATCACGCCGAGCCAGAGAACCCAGATTTCCAGCAGTATGCCGAACTAAACCCATTTGAGGCGTCGATCCTGCGCGTGAATCCGCACACCGGCGAATACACCGTGTTTGCCAGCGGAATTCGCAATCCGTATGACCTGACCTTCGACTCCACCGGCCAGTTTTACGCCACCGATAACGGACTGCTCACCGGACCGGGCGACCGCTTGCTGGCGGTCAAACCTGGCGGGCATTATGGCTGGCCTTTCTGGCGGCTGCGCGGCTGTGAGGAATGTCCGCTGCGCGATGGTCGCGTCAATATTCTGCCCGATCTGGTGTTGTTCCCGGATTACACGCTGCCGCGTGGGCTGGTGGCCTATACCGGCAGCCAGTTCCCGGAGAACATATTTGACTCCGTGTTCGTCGCACTCTGGCACAACACACTCAACGCGCAGCGAGTGGTGCGCATTGATCCTGATACAATCCCGACCGATCCGGAAGCATTGCGTGATTACGTACCCGAACCATTTATCACCGGCTTGATCCGTCCCGTTGATGTGACGATTGCGCCCGATGGCACACTGGTGGTGGCCGATTTTATCTATGGTCACATCTGGCGCGTGACCTTCACTGGCGAACCAACTGAGACCGCCACACCCACACCGTCCAACACACCGACGATCACGCCCACACCGATTCCGTCGTCTACGCCGAGGACTTCCCCGACGCCAGCGGCGACCGCAACCAATTCCCTGTTCAATACGGCGACCCCAATCCCATGATCCCTGAAGGCAAACGCATTCCATTTGGTTCAACCGCTTTTCCCGTCACAACCGGGGGAACGGTGCTGCAACTCACACCATCCGACGAACCAGCCCACTTACGTCTGACCGTCGCCCTGGATCAACGGGCGGAATATGCTGTCGATGTACTGGATGGCGACACCGTTCTCGGTCAACTCGACCTGCGCTATGGCTACGCCTGCCAGACATTCGGTCTTACACTCGACCGTATCCCGGCGCAGTTGGGTTTACGGCTGGCTGCCGGTGACGCGCCAGTGTGGCTTTTCGCCACATCACCGGAGGACGCCTTATCGCCCCATGTCGCACATCGCGGCGGCAATCCGCTGGACCGCTTTCACCAGAAACTCGATTCACTGGCGTCGGTGCAGCCCTTCGGCTGGCTGGAAGGCTGCGTACTCGATGCGCTTCACGACCTGGACTACACACCAACGCTGGAAAAGCACCTGGCGCTGTTTTTCAACTCCCACCGGCGACTGATCTATGAGGACCCGCGCAGCAGTCCCCGTGATGACGATTTTCACGGGATCGAAGCGCTGCTGCCGCTGGCCGTCATCGCCGAACGCTGGCCCGATCACCTCTTGATCGACAAAATGCTTGATTTCTGCCAGAGCCGTACTGATGCCAACGATGTGATTCTCGACGGTGGCACGGTCACGGCAGAAGGGTCATATACCATCGCCTATCCGCTGGCGGTCATCGCCCGTCAGCGCGGGCGTGATGATCTGGCCCGGTGGAGTCTGCGCCAGTTGGTCGTCCGCCGTGACCATCTGGTTGTGGATGATAACCTGCACTTACGCCACCACACCGATGACTCGCGCACATTCCGCAACTGGGCGCGGGCCTACTCCTGGTACATGCTCGGACTGGCACGGGTGCTGCCGCTGGTCCCGGATGCTGCGCTGGAAGACGAATTTCGCCGGATCGCCGGAATCGCCATGCGGTATCAACGCGACGACGGCCTCTGGTCGGTGTTTCTGGATGAACCCCATCTCAAACCAGATACGTCCGGGGCTGCCGGGATTGCGACAGCGCTGGCACGGGGCGCGGCTGCCAATCTGCTGGATATTTCGGCCCGGTCCGCCGCCGAACGGACGCTTGCGGGGTTGCAACCCTATCTCACGATTGATGGTTATCTGACCGGTGTGGCGCAGTCCAACAAAGGCGGTGAGGCACTCCAACGCAGCGATTACCGCGTCATCTCACAGATGGGCATGGGCTTGATGGGCCAGCTTATCGCCGCACTCGCACCTGCATGATAATTCTATCCCCGCCGTTGTAGGGGCTGAAGTCGCTGCCGGCGTATTCCTGTTCAACGACGAAGCCCGCATCGCTCAGAAATGAGAGCATCTGTTCCCGCGTCAGGAAGCGGCCCCGTGTCTGTTCGCGCACCCGCTCGGTAAAGCCGTCGGGATAGGTCGTTTCATAGACG
>CAYQJO010000179.1:0-8999 GCA_964417785.1 uncultured Anaerolineaceae bacterium
GTTCAGACGTGTGCTCTTCCGATCTGGCCATACTCGACCCAGGACCCGACATCGTGCCAGTCCAGATGGATATGGGCGCGGGTGCTGTAAAAGAGAAGGTCGAGTATGGCCTGCCGGTGGCGACGCTCATAGGGTGTGACCGTATACACCGCTAACCCTGCCCGACGAGTCGCTTGGGATAGGGCCGGCTCATGATGGCAAATCGGTTACTCCGTCGAGGATCGACCAACCGGGTCTGGAGCCGCATGTCGAAATCGTTGATGTCGTTGCGGGTTGTAATCACCGTCGGCATCCGGCTCACATAGCGATGGTCGATAAGCTGGAACAACTTCTCATTGGCCCAGGTCGAGTTGTTCTTGGCTTCCAGGTCATCGAAAATCAGCAAATCGGTTTCCAGCACACTCTGGAAGCGTTTGTTGAAGTTCTTGCGCGAAGACGGATCGTAGGAACTACGCAGTTCATCCAGGAAGATCATGCCCTCGATAAACAGCGGGCGCTCACCTCGTTCACGCCAGTAATTGCCAATGGCGGCGGCCAGATGGGTCTTGCCGACCCCTGAAAGGCCCATTAGAAGCAGGATGCCACCGGGACGTTTAGCGAACATGGCGGCGATGTTGAGCGCTTTTTCCAGGTTCTTATGTTCTTCGACAGTTGTATTGGTGCGGACGTCGAAGGTGTCGAAGTTCATGTCGGGGTAGCGGTCCAGACGCGACTGGATAGCATCGTTGTCTTCGGCCAGGTGTGTCCGGTAATCGGGTGCAAGTATCTTGACGGGGCGGATGAGTTTATTATCCAGCAGGCGGCTGCGGATACGTGGGTCCAGTTCATCGATATCCGAGTTGGTGGTGATGATGGTGGGAACCTGGGTGATATAGCGGTAATTGAGCAGTTGGAACAATTTCTCCTGCGCCCAGGGACTCGGATTCTCGACTCCCAGATCGTCCACGATCAAGAGCGATGTGGTGCGCAGCCGCTCGAAGGTCTCGTCATAACCGACTTCTGAGTGCGGGCCGTAAGACGCTCGCAGATGATCGAGTAGATCGGGTGCGGTAACGAAGATCACGCTGTCGCCCTGTGCCAGCCGGATATTGCCCGCCGCAGCGGCCAGATGGGTTTTGCCACAGCCGTAGGTCCCATGAATCAGCAGCCAGCCTGCCGGACGGTCGGCGAAGTTCTGCACCATCGTGATCGCCTGTTCCAGCGAAAGACGGGCTTCCCGGCTGTGCGTCGGATCGTTGATCTCAAAATTGTCGAACGATTTATCGGCAAAGGCGGACAGGTTGCTCAGACTGCGCAGCCGGTCCTGCCATTCGCTGTCGGTCTCCGGGCCGTTGTTGGGGCAGCGGTGCAGCTTGCCGAAGTTGGGATCGTCTACCGGCACATCGTAGCGAATGACACCCAGGCCACCACAAATCGGTTCTTTGCCACAGATGGGGCATCGGTTCGCGTCTTCAATGGTCGATGAATTCGGCCCATTCACCGGTGATAAACCGTCGGCTATCTTCTTCAAGTGTCTGTCGAGTGGATTCATTTCGTCCCTCCGATTGCCAGCGTTGCAGAACCGCCCGGATATACCGCAGCTTGCGAGCGTTGTTCTCAACGGCGATGCGAATCGCGTCCTCGATCCATTGTTCCGGGAACTCGGTTTCCATGTCTTTCAGTTCATCGGCGATCATAGGCGTCAGACTACCGATGTTGTTTTCATAAAGTTGGTAGATATTGGGCCGCTCCGGTAGGATTTCAACCGGGTTGTCGCGGTCGCCGGGTATCCAGTGACCGGCTTTGATCTGCTCGACAGCTTCGCGTCCATGTGCGGTGTTAAAGAAATACAGATGCGTGTTGTTGACCGTCGCCCGCAGCAGCGCTCCCCGTTCGACCGCATGGTTCAGGGCGGCATCCAGCGTATCCGCCGGTGGGGCGTCCGGGCAGGCAGTCTCAAGGCCCTGCACCAGCGGCGCGTGACGCAGGAAATCATCGCGGCGCAGATAGGCAAACTGCTTTTCTTTCTGTGGCAGCGCCCACACGCAGAACAGCAGCACCTTAAGCTCAGCCAGATCATCGACCAGCGGTACCAGATCATCGAAGAAGGGTGCCGGGACCTGCGCCATTCTGAATTTACCGGGTAGGAAGCCTTTAAACTTACGCACTTATGATTCTCCCAGGTCGATGCTGCGGGTGACACCATCGAGAAACTTGGTGATAGTGCGGTCGAAATAGAGTGAGATGGTGCCGGTGGGGCCATTACGATGCTTGGCGATAATGATGTCGGCCTGATTGGGGAATTCAGTGGCTTCGTTGTAGACGGCATCGCGGTAGAGGAACATCACGATGTCCGAGTCCTGCTCGATGCTGTTGTGGACGATGATATTGTCCGCGATGAAGTTATGGTGTGGTTCAACGGTCAGGTCGAAAACTTCGGTTTCGCCATCCGGTTCGATGCTCACGATTTTCTCGTCGGTCGGCCCGATGACCGTTCCCACATCATCGGGCGCGATGTATCGCGCCCTCTTGGACAACGTAGGGGCGGCATATATGCCGCCCGGTGGACAAGCTGCGTCAGGCACCATGATTTCTGTGCCGATTTCAAGCTGGTCCAGGCGATACCAGCCCTGCATTGTCAGGAATTTGTGGTTGGCTGTGGCACGGATCGTTCGGCCCAGCACAGTCGTCAGCTTGAAAACGGGTTTGACACCGGTCGAAAAGGCATGTGTGACCAGCGCCGGTTCGATCTGGTAAGTGTCCAGATTGAGGCTGGCAACCTGGAATCCCGCCTGATCCACCAGTTGCGCAATTGGTTGGTAGGTACCGCTTTCCGGCAGGTAGATCAGGGTGTCGCCTGCCAGACAACCGGATTCGCGCAGATCGCTAAGGACCGGGCGTTTATCCTGGCGCTGCTCGACCGCACGCGATAACTGCGCCGCCGAGAACAACGGTACGTTCAGTTCTCGCGCCAGTTCTTTCAACGCCCGACTGATGTAACTGATCTCCTGCACACGGTTGTTCTGATATTGGCCGCCGGCGTTCATTAACTGCATGTAGTCCACGATAATCAGGTCAATGCCGTGTTCGTGTTGCAACCGGCGGCACTTGGTCCGCATCTGGATCGGGTTCAACGCCGGGGTATCGTCGATGAAAATGGGAAAACGTGCAATCCGCCCAGCCGCTTCGACGAAACGCGAATACTCCTGCGGGTTTAACCGGCCCAGGCGCAAATGCTGCGTGCCGATGCCGGTCTCCATTGACACCATGCGCTGGATTAACTGCTCGGTTCCCATCTCCATTGTGAAGATGGCGACTCTGGCACCCAGGCGGGCCGCGTTCACCGCAGCCGACAGCATAAATGAGGTCTTGCCCATACCGGGACGACCGGCAAAGATCAACAGGTCGGAGCGCTGCAAGCCACCCAGCAGCGTGTCCAGATCGCGGAATCCGGTCGGCACGCCGATGGACTCGTGCTGGTTCTGCATCAGATGTTCAATGCGGTCAAAATAATCGTTGACCGCATCGCCCATGGTTACGAACTCACGCTTGATCTGGCGGTCGGTGACGTTGAACAGGCGGGTCTCGGCTTCGGTAGTGATATGCTCCACCGACATCGACTCATCCTGGGCCAGGATGCTGATTTCGCTGGCGGCCTGCATTAAACGGCGGCGGAGTGCGGCCCGTTCCACCAACCGACCATAGACTTCAGCGTGAACCGATGACGGCGTGGTACTCATCACCTGGGTCAGATAGGCTGGACCACCGATCTCGCTCAACATCCCCAGATTGTCCAGTTCTTCAGCCAGAGTCAGCGGATCAATCGGTTCCTTGCGATCATGGAGGCGTTGGATAGCCTGCCAGATGTAGCTGTGGCGCAGGAAATAAAAGTCATCCTGGTTGAGGAAAGCGGCAATCGTCAGGAAGGTATTGGGATTAATCAACACCGCACCGATGACGGCCTCCTCGGCTTCCTGGCTATAAGGCGCGTCGATAGTCAAGACAGTTTCCCCGATGGAACAAATACGGCGCGTCTATGGACGCACCGTATGCGTTGGTTGATCGTTGCAGTGTGAGTTAGCTTTTGCTGTCGTCGTCTTCGTCGAGGTCCAGGTCCAGCGAGTTAACAAAGTCCGCGAAGGCGCTGAGTTTTGTCTCATCGACGTTTTCCGCCTCTTCACGCTGATCGCCGGATGCCAGAAGTTCCTCTTCTACATCGTCGTCTGGCTCGATGGCGGCTTTTGCCATCACCGTGTCGGCAACGAAAATCGGCACTTTGGCCCGCACGGCGACGGCGATGGCGTCGCTCGACCGCGAGTCAATGTCGATCTGCCTGCCGTTGATTTCCACGACAATCCGCGCATAATACACATCATTGCGCAAATCGCTAATCAATACGTGAACGATGCGCCCGCCCATCTCGTAGATAATGGACTTAATCAGGTCATGGGTCATCGGGCGGGGTGGAGGCATTTCCTGAAGTTCGTTGGTAATCGCTTCGGCCTCGAAAGGACCAATCCAGATCGGTACGTAGCGATCACTGGTGCTGTCCTTCAGAACAACGACGCGATGCTGCGACATCAAACTCACGCGGATACTATCGATTACTACTTCAATCATGACTTACTCACCTGCTCTAAAACGAAAATGGTATGGACCGTCACCGGTTCACCCTGCCATTCCGATTATACGACGCATACACGGTGACGGCAACATGAATAACGGATTCTCATCGGGATGGGACTTATGGACAGAATCATCGCATTGGTCTTTACGCTGTATTTGGGGCTGGCGGCCTGTCAGGCACAGCCAGAAGTCCGATTCACACGCGGCAATCTGCTGCTCAACGAGACCTTCGAGACCAACCTCGGCTGGGATGATCGGGCGCAGGATGGTGTGGTTATTGGGGTCGAAGCTGGGGCTTACCGGATGCGGGCGGATGTCAACCAGTATGTGCGCGGCTTTGACCGCCGCCAGCGCTATGAGAACGTGATTGTCGAAGTTCAGGTTGTACAGCTATCGGCGGCGGAGACCAACGCCTATGGGGTGGTCTGCCGGGGATCGACCACCGATGGCCGTGAGGACGGCTATTATTTCCTGGTAGGCGGTGATGGGTCGTACTCGATCCGGATTGGGCGCAATGGTGATGTCGAGCGGCTGGTGGCCTGGGCGCGATCCGGCGCGGTTAACGAAGGGGCAGCGCTCAATACCATCCGTGCGGTCTGTATGAACGATTATCTGGCGTTGTATGTGAATGACGAGTTTGCGGCGGATGTACGCGACCGCACCTATCAGCGAGGTGCGGTCGGTTTCACACTGGCGGCAGAAGCGGGGACGGTTGCCGAAGTCGCCTTCGACAACCTGAACGTGTTTACTGCCCAACCGGAATAATCAACTCCTGTCCGATGGACAGTGCATTGGGGTCGGAGAGGTTGTTGGCCTGGACGATCTGTAACTGGCTGACGCCATAGCGTCGTGCGATAGCGCCCAGAGTTTCGCCAGATGCTACTGTATGGGTTAGAGGCTCAGGTGTGAGTGCATCGGTCTGCGGTGCGGCAGTGGGTGGTTCCTGAACCGGTGCCGATGATTCGACCGAGCAACCAGGCAGAACAACCTCGTCACCTGGTTGGATCAGTTCCGGTGTGATACCGGGGTTGGCGGCCACGACTTCGGCCAGCGTATAACCGTTGTTCAGGGCAATACGAAACAGGTTATCGCCACCCTGAACGATGTAAACGCACTCGTCCGGCACAGCGGCAGGAATATCAGTGGGTGTCATTAACACCGCCGTCGGTTCGATAAACGTGGTGGCGGTCGCAGTCGGAATGGCGCTGTTATCAACCTGGGCATTGGGCGTGATAAACTGCTGTGCCGTCGGCGATGGTGTAAACATCGGTGCCGGCTGGTTGATGCTGTCTGTTGGCAGTGCCGCCGTCGGCTGCTGCGGTACCTGGGTCGGCTGGATCGAGGTCGGGGGCGGAATCGGTGTCGATGTGATTACAGGCACCTGTGTCGGCCCTTCCTGCACCGGTGTATTGGTGGCGGCGGCCTGTGTCGGAATACCGGGCGCTGCCGTGTTGGATACAGAGGAATTTACATTATCCAACGGATCGCTCGCCTGCCGGAAACACCCCGACAGCGCCAGAATGAGCAGGATCGGTAGGAGATTACCCCGTCGGAATGCCATCGATTGCCTTCTCCTGATTGTCGAAATCTCTTTCAGCATACACCGAACATGGCGGTTTCGCAAAAGCACAATGAAGTAACAAAATTTTCAATCTGACTTATTTACTTTCTACCACCATGATCGTGTTATACTGTACAAGGTACACACTATGCGAGAAAGGTGCAAGGCACGTGGAATCGGGAGCAAAACCGCGCATCCTGGTAATAGATGATGATCCAGCACTACAAAAACTTGTAAAAACACTACTGGTGCGGGCCGATATGGAAGTCACTGCTGCCATGAATGCGACCGAAGCGGCACAAGCTTTGCGGCAGCGTCCCTTGCCAGACATTATTTTGCTCGACTTGATGCTGCCAGACATCAGCGGAATTGAGTTCTTGCGTCAGATGCGGCAAAAACAGGTTTTTGACGATTTGCCAGTGGTGATCCTGTCGGCGATGGCCGACCCGGAAAGTATTCGTGAGGGGTTGAAGACCGGCGCAGATCGCTATCTGACCAAGCCCTATCTTGCCAACAACCTCATTACCACGCTTCATGAAGTGCTGCGGACAGGACGCAAAAAGTGACTGACGCCGAGTTGACGATTCTCAGCCTGGTTGCCGAAGGCTCACGCTATGGTCATGAAATTCAGGCCATTATTGATAAGCGCGGGTTGCGGGAATGGTTGACCATCGGCTTTGCCTCGGTGTTTTATATCCTTAACCGCCTGGAAAAACAGAATCTCATCATGAGCGAGGGCCACCATCCGACCCAAAAATCGTATATGTTGACGGAGGGCGGACGCGGGGTGTTGCAGACGGCGGTCTCAGATTTGCTGCGGCAGCCGCACACCTTGGGGACCGGTTTTGAGCTTGGGCTGGCGAACTTGCGGGCGCTCAAACCGCAGCAGGTGTATGTTGCACTCACTTATCGCCGCTATGAGCTGCGCCGACGTCTGGAAGCAGTGGATGCCTCATGGGGGCGGCGCAAAGATCAGGCGGGCGACCACCTCCGGGCGCTGTATACGCACAGCATCGCTCTGATGCAGTCTGAGTTGGCCTGGCTGGACGAGTTTCTGACCGATTGGCAGTCACGCTACCCGGTGATCGAAACCGTTCAGGCGGGTGAACCGCAACAGCCCACCCGCCATCATCTGCAAGAATCGTCGGACCCAGCGCTGATGTTGCAACGGCTTGAAGACCCGGTAACAGACGACGATCAGAAGTAACTGCTGATCAGACGCAGCACTTCCTCGATGTTGCCTGGATCGCCGAAGATCATCCGTGTGGCACTGGCTCGGGCGATGCTCAATAACGTCTGGGTGTCGGCGTCTTCACCATAGGCCAGCGGGATGACAAAGACCGGGTTGCGGCTGTCGCGGTTGTTCTGGATGGCGGCCAGTGCGTCGTTTTTGACATAGCCCTGATCGCCGGTATCGGCCCCGTCACTCAACAAGACTACCGCACGAATACGTCCGACCTCATCTACATTGTTCAGGTCTTCCACCGTATGGGCAATCGCCTGATACAACTCGGTGCCGCCGTCGGCGCGTAGATTGCGGATATTGGCCGCTATATCATAGCGGTTGGTTTCCAGACGGTCGAGCGGCACCACCTCGCGCACGCTGTCACTGAAGACGACCAGACCGATACGGGTGTAGCTTTCCAGCCCTTCGATGAAGGCTTCGGCGGCCTGTTTGGCCTGATCCATCTTGCCATCGTTCATCATGGAGCCGCTGACGTCGAAGAGCAGAATTACGTCGGCCTGCTTGCGCACCAGTGACCAGCTTTCCTGGAGTGCGACCAGTACCTCCTGTGAAGGTGCAGCGATGATCTCGCCCGGACCTTCGGGTGAGACGCCATTTTCCGGCACAAACGGGTAGCCTAATTGAAGATTGGCCGACGGATTAGGCCGGAAACCATACTGTACCACCAGTTCTTGCTGCGCTGGCAGGATAATGAAGTCGATGAAAATCCTGGCGGCTTCGCGCTGTTCCGGTGTGACCCAATCAGCGTTGACAACGGCAATCGGGTGTTCATGCCAGAAGGTCCCCTCTTTGGGATAGAGCGCGACCAGCGGTTCGACCGGCTGGTTGCACTGCTCATCGCCCTGCTGGCCGCCGGTGTTCAGGCAGATAATGTCGGTCTCCTCGACCGCCAGGAAGTCGAGATAATCCGGCCCCTGCCCCACGTATTCCAGGAAGTCCTCGGTACGACGCGAGTAGTGCTTCACAAGCTGCTCGATGCCGTTCACACACGCCTGAACTTCCGGACTGCGCACCTGTTCCAGTTCCAGACGACGCCCGGTGAAGCCGTTCTGGCGGGCGCAGGCGTAGAACTCCATGATAAGCGTAGACAGCGAGGTTGAACTGTTCAAGGGGTCGGCGTGGCCGTAGTAGACGGCGCGGCGTCCATCGGTGTTGATGATGTTGTAGTCTTCCCAGCCGTTTTCGCTGTTCAAAACACCCAGCAGTTCGTCCCAACCGACTTCGACCTCATCCGGTGAAACGCCGCGTTCGTTTGCCAGCGTCTCTTTGATGGCGTCCAGGCGGCTTTCCCAGATGGCGATGACAACCGGTGAGATGGCCGTCGGGACAGCTTCGGCAACGTCAAAAATCTGGCGACCGGCCTGCAAATTCGCCAACGTCAGCCAGTGGCTCACCGAAGGCGCGAATAGAGTCGGGCGCAGCGTGTTGGAAACGTTGGCCCCGATAGCGGCGTTTACAATGCCCTGCATCACCCCACCGGAAGACATGCTGCCCTGGGGCGGACTGCCGGTCACATAAACCGGGCGTTCACCGTCGGCCAGTGGCTGTCCACTCAAGGGGTTGTTGCCGGCTGCATAGGCCTCGTTG
>CAYQJO010000180.1:0-8997 GCA_964417785.1 uncultured Anaerolineaceae bacterium
AAGGCATTGAGGAAGCGATCTTTGAGTTAAGCAAGATGGCGGATGATGCGCTGGCTGCTTATGAACTGCGCGACGATTTGCTCACAGGATTCGCCAATTCGTAGTACACTAAAATTGACATAATCCGAAGGAGAACGACATATGCCGCGAATTATTGACGTTATTGACCACGTCAACGTCGCTGATGACGAACTGGCCTACCGTGAGCCGCAACAGGGCAGCGGTGACTGGCGCATGGGGTCGCAGGTGATCGTCGGCGAGAGTCAGGCTGCGGTGTTTGTGCGCGGTGGTCAGGCGCTCGATGCGCTGGGACCGGGACGACACACGCTTTCGGTTGCTAACCTGCCAATCCTCTCCGGCCTGATCGGGCTGGCAACCAGTGGCCGGACACCGTTTACCGCTGACCTGTATTTCATCAATCTGCGCAGTATGCCACAGGTCGGTTGGGGGACTTCCAAGCCGATCTATCTGCGCACGAACACCGGCCTGGGAATCGTGCTGCTGCGCACGCACGGGGTAATCGACATCCGGGTGGCCGATCCGATGATGTTTCTCAAGAAGTACGGCATCAACCGCCCGATCACGCGCATGCGCGACATCAAGGATCGGATTCAGACGATGCTGCTGGGTGAGATCAACGGCCTGCTGCTGCGTTCCGGCGCACAGAACATCGTTGAAGCCAACGGCATCCTGGAAGAACTTGAGGGAGCCACGCTAGCGAAGGTCAACGACAAGTTCGTTGAGATGGGCCTGCAAATCCTGGCGTTTGAGTCCAATCCCTTCGACACGGTGAATGTACCCATCGAAGAACTGCGCGATGTGGTCCCGCTGGAAGTGTGGTTGGAAGTGCTGGAACGGCAGAAGCGGCTCGATATCGGTATGGCTGCCGCACAGAATGAGGGTATGGGTGGTGGATTGGCCGCCGCCGGACTCGGCCTGGGAGTCGGGCAGCAGCTTGGCAGTACCATCAACCCCAACCAGGGTACGGACATCTCCATGCTTCAGCAGCAGATGATGCAGCAGCAGCAAATGATGCAGCAAATGATGCAGCAGATGATGCAGCAACAAGGTGGTGGACAACCGCCTGCTGCTGCTCCGCCACCACCACCCCAACCGCAGGCGGCACCGAGCAATCCGCAGACACGGGAAGAGATCCAGGCGTTGATCGACAATCTGGATGTCAAACTGATGTCGGGCGAGATTTCTGAGGCGATATACAACCGGCTGCTGCAAAAGTGGCAGGCTCGCCTGGACGAAATGGGATAGGTTTTTCACGCTGGCGACAACCGTCAGACTGCCGCCAGCACTTGCGCAATGACGCTACTCGAAATCGAGGGTGGCGTTCTCAAAATCCTCAATAAAGGTTTCCAGATCATCCGGTCCCTTCATTTGACCGGATTTCTGTATATCCCGCAGATAGTCCTTGAAATTTGGGCTGCGTTTGGGATCGGCGTAGAAGATCGGAATAGTCGGGTCCTCAATCTCAAGATCAACCCGCTCGCTGACGAAGATAATTACCGGTTGAACCTCTATATCCGGGTCATAATCTTCGATGATACGGCTGATATGCCGGGCGGCATCTTCGGCTTCGACGGTTGGATTGCCCAGGCTGTCCATGCGAAAAATCGAAAACAACGCGCCGATGGGGCTGCGGATGGTGCGCCATTTCCGGCCTTTGACGGCGAAACGGCCTTCCTGGTAGCGGGTGGTGATGGCGAAAATGCCCTGTGGGCAGATCAAAATGTGACGAGCCGGGAGATGCAGGTAGTTATAGAGGGCGCTCTTGTTGCTCAGGCCCTTGAGGTTCAACTGGATAGCGTCTTCCGGGCGTGGGACGCGAATCCACAGATTGGTCATGCGTACCGAGATCAGTGTGGTGATGAACCCGACCAGCAGTACAAATGGCATCAGGGTGAAGTAAATACCGGCGTTGATGTTTTGCAGGGCTTCAATGCCGAGCAACTGGCCGTTGGCGACGATAAATCCAACCCCCAGAATCGCCAAACTGAAGAAGAACAGCCGGGTTGCTGTTTTTTTGTTCTTTTCGACCAGTTTTTCGTTGGTCAGAATTCGCATCGCTATGGCCTCAATCCGTCATGTATAATTGCGGACCATATTTTAGGAGCTAAAAACCCGGTGGTCAAGCGCATCGCTTGTCATCATGCGATGCAGCGCTATAATTGCCAGGGTTTGAATGGAGAGAATACATGCAAGAATTTGCCCTACTGGCTATTGTCCTGCTGCTGGCGTTGGGGGCATACTGGTCGTTGGTGACCTTTCCCAAGCAGCGTGACTTCCAGAAACGGCAGGTGTTTGCCCGTTCGCTGGCAGAGGGCGACGAGGTCATTACATACGGGGGGATCATCGGCAGGGTCATTGATATTGACGCCGAGATGGGCGTCGCGCAGGTGGAGATTGCGGACGGTGTGGTTATCCGGGTCATTAATGCGGCGTTGATGCAGCCTTATGATGCCGACGAAATCGCACGGAATGCCCAAATGGGACTTGATAATCGAAGGGAAAGTTATGAGTAGCCATTATCGCTGGCTGTTGTTTGTGGTCGTGTTAGCGGTCAGTGCATTGTGGATCGTTTTGCCCGACACCCAGAAACCCGGTTTCTTGATGCGACCGGGAAACCCGGAAGCGCTGGAGGACTGCTTGCGACGCCAGCAGGACGATCCAGTCGTTGATTGTTCGCAGTACGAACCGGAACTCGATTTCCATCAGGGTTTGGACATTGTGGGTGGGTTGCGGGTACTGCTGGCGGCGGAACTGCCACCGGATGCTTACACCACCGAAGATTTGCAGGAGGCCGCCAACAATGTGGATCGTCGTATCAACGCTCTCGGTCTGGCTGAGGCCACCATCCAGTTACAGGGCAGCACTCGAATCCTGGTCGAGCTGCCCGGTGTGACCGATCAGGCACAGGCGATTGATACGATCCAGCAGACGGCCTTGCTGGAATTCGTCGATTTTGGCGGGTTCCGGGGGGCGGACCTGGAAAATCTGACCGGGCGGCGAATCCTGACAACGGAACAGGTCGCCATTGATGAACAGCGGGAAGCGCTGCAAGCCGAGCAGGCCGAGGAGGGTGACAGCGCAGAGATAGTCGAGGAAGACGACCGGCTGTTGAATCCGCGCACAGGCCAACCTTTCCAGACGGTTATGACGGGTTCGGTCCTGCAGGCGGCCCGTGCTGAGTTCGATGGTAGTCAGTGGATGATCCGTTTTGAGTTGACCTCAGAGGGTGCAGAAATTTTTGGGCCGTTTACGGCATCCCGCATTGATGAACCCCTGGCGATTGTGCTGGATGGTGAGGTGCTGTCTGCGCCGTTTATCCAGTCGCAGTTGACGAGCGGTGGTGTGATTACGGGGCAGTTTACTGAAGATGAAGCGAAGACTCTGGCGCTGCAACTCCGTTCTGGTGCGCTGCCGATCCCGCTGCGGGTGGAGAGTGCCGAACAGGTGGGCGCGACCCTGGGGCAGGAGTCGGTTGAGCGGAGTGTCCGGGCGGGTATTGTCGGTGTGATCGTGGTACTGTCGTTCATGCTGTTTTATTATCGCGTACCTGGTATCGCCGCCGACATTGCCTTGATTGTGTTCATTCTGTTGAATGTGGCGATCTTCAAGCTGATCCCGATCACCTTGACGCTGCCAGCGATCACCGGTTTCTTGATCTCCATTGGTACGGCGGTGGACGGTAATATCCTGATTTTCGAGCGTTTGAAAGAGGAAATCCGATCCGGACGCAGCCTGGATGAAGCGCTGAACGCTGGCTTCGACCGCGCCTGGACGTCAATCCGTGATTCGAACATTTCGACCATTATCATCGCCGGTATTCTATTCTTATTTGGTCAGACACCGGGGGCCAGCATTGTCAGTGGTTTTGCGCTGACGCTGGCACTTGGGCTGATCCTGAATCTGTTTACGGCAGTGATCGTGACGCGAACTTTTCTGTATCTCATCGTCACCGGGATCCACGAGCGTGTGGAACAACGTAAGTGGCTGCTGGGCGTTTAGGGGGCGAAAACCATGTTTGCAATTGTAGAGAAGCGACGCTACTTTTTCCTGCTGTCGGCGATGGTTATCATCCCCGGTATTCTCATCATGATCTACTCGGCTATGGACCAGGGATCGCCCTTCCGGCTGAGTATTGACTTTGTGGGTGGCAGTATCTACGAGTTGAAGTTCCAGGAAAGTGGGGCAGATGAGGGCAGTCTGCGCGAAGTTTTCGCCAACTACGGGGAAGACAACATTATCATCCAGCAGTTGGGGGCGGACGAGGATTATCGCTGGTCGATCCGGGCCGGATTTGAAGACCAGGATACCACCGAGGGCATTCTGGCCGATCTGGGTGAACTGGCTCCGCTGGATCAGGACTCAATCCGGATTGAGCGAGTTTCTGAGACCGTCGGTGGTGAAGTGACACAGGCCGCTGTTGTGGCGGTTGCTGCGGCTGCAGTCGTGATTACAGGCTTCATCGTGATCGCTTTCCGAACGGTCCCGAAAGCAATGCGCTATGGATTATGCGCGATTGCGGCCATGGTCCACGACGTGCTGGTGGTGATGGGTTTCGCGTCGTTGATGGGGTTGTTGTTTGGATGGGAAGTCGATGCGCTGTTTTTGACAGCCATTCTGACTGTCGTCGGGTTCTCGGTACAGGACTCGATTGTTGTGTTCGACCGTATCCGCGAGAACATCCCGAAACACCTGGGCGAGCCATATGAAACGATTGTAAATCGCAGCATATGGGAGACGATTCACCGGTCACTGGCGACTCAGCTAAACGCCTTTTTCATCATGATCGCGATTCTGCTGTTTGGTGGCGAAACCATAAAACAGTTTATCGCAATTTTGTTTATTGGTCTACTCTCTGGTACCTATTCGTCGATATTTACGGCGGTTCCTTTGTTAGTTGCCTGGGAAAAAGGCGAGCTTCCGCTGCTCCAGGGTGACGAAGAACTGGCCGCCAATCCTATCGGATAGTCTCCAGGTGCAGGGGCAGCGTGAAGAAAAACGTTGTCCCTACACCCTCTTCACTCTCCAACCAGATTTGGCCGCCATGCGCCTCGACGATGTGTTTGGTGATGGCGAGTCCGAGTCCGGTGCCGGTCTCTTCTCCGGTCTCACCAGCGCGGAAGAACTTCTGGAAGATTTGCTTCTGGTTGCTGCGCGATAAGCCCTGGCCTGTGTCAGCGACCGCGATCTGCGCGGTCGGCTCGGTCGACTCATGGTGTGCAATGACTTCAACCCGGATACGCCCATCGCGCCGGTTGTATTTGATAGCGTTGGTGAGCAGGTTCAGCAGCACCTGCTTGACCTTGCCGCGATCTCCGCTGATCGTGTAGGGATGATCGTCTACCTCAATGTGGATGCCCTTGTCCCTGGCCTGATGTGAAACCACTTCGACCGACTCGGATATGAGTGCGGGCAAGTCGAAAGGTTCGATGGTCAATCCGGTACGACCAGACTCCATCCGGGCCAGATCGAGAAAGTCCGTTGTCAGGCGCATCAGGCGGTCGGTCTCACTCTGCATCACGGAGACAATTTCAGTGCGGCGTTCGCCCTCAATCTGCGGGCGCAGCAGCAGGGTGGTGCTGGCCTTAAGCGACATGAGCGGTGTGCGCAGTTCATGCACCATCTCCGCGATGAAGTCGCTCTGGCGGAACAATCGGGCGTTCTCGATGGCGATGGCGGCGTGATTGGCGAGCGCGTTCAGCGTGTTGATGTCGATGTCGGTAAAGCGCTGGTTGCCGATTTTGTTGATAGCTTCCAGTACACCGATGACCTTCTTGTGGGTGCGCATGGGTACGGCGACCATGTTGCGTGTCTGGAATTCGATAGTGTCGTCAATCGTGCCAAAATGGCCCGGTTCGCGCTGCACGTCGAAGATAACTCGCGGTTCGCCGTGTGTTGCCACCCAACCAGCAATGCTGCCCTCCATCGGCACGATCATGTCTTCCATTTCGTGTGGGTTCAGATTGGATGAGATTTCAAAACGGAGTTCGCCAGTGTTCGGATCAAGCAGCAGGATCGAAGCGGCCTCGGTATCGGTCAACTCAGTGACCGCCGCGACAATCCGCTTGAGCAGTGAAACATGGTCAAACGTGGAATTCAGTTGGGTGCTGATGTCGATGATTCGCTTATAGTGTGCCAGCAGTGTGCTTGTCTCGTTTGTCTCAACATCCGTGAAACTCATGGAAGTAAATTCTCCAACTCTTGGGCGATCTGCGGCAGAACGATGGCGGCACGTTCATGAATGACGACCTCGGCCATGTCATCCAGGTGGGTGGGTGCCAGGTTGATAATCACCAGTTTCGCGCCGGTACGATGGGCAAACAGCGGTAGGTCGCTCGCAGGTGCGACTTCAAGCGATGATCCAACGATCAGCATCAAGTCGCTCTTGCGACTGGCGTCTTTGGCTCCCTGGAATTCACGAATGGGTAGTTGTTCACCCATCAGAATGACGTTGGGCTTGAGGACACCCCGCTCGCAATTCGGACAGATCGGAATCTGGCGGTCTGCCAGCACTTTCTGGATAATGGGTATGCCATCGTAGGTCGTGAAGCAATGGGTGCAGGTTGCCTGACGCATATGGCCGTGCAGTTCGTAGATGCAGCGACTCCCCGCACGGGAATGCAGCGTGTCGATATTCTGCGTAATGATCGTATGCAGCCGACTCAGTTGTTCCAGCCTTAGCAAGGCGCGGTGGGCGGAGTTGGGTTCAGCGTCGATGATAAGCTGCGCCAGCGGAAGAATCCAATCGAAGAACGCATCGGGGTTGTGCTTGAAACCGTAGATGCTGGCGACTGCCATCTGGTCCACCATGTTCCACATACCCGACTTCGGGCTGCGGAAATCCGGGATACCCGAGTCGGTGCTGATGCCAGCACCGGTGAAGGCGACCACAAAGCGCGATTCTTCAAGCAATCGGGCTGCCCGTTTGATCTTATCATCATTGATCATTACAAGATGCGACTCTTACAATGCTGTCTGCAAATTCTCGGCAAGTTTGTTAATCTGACTGGACATGATGGCGTTCGGCTGATAGAGGACGACGGGTGTACCGGCATCCATCGCCTGAATCGTCAATTCGGGTGCAGCCGTGATGGATGCGCGAATCTCGTGGCCCAGGGCTTCTTCAATCTCATGCCACTGCGGCTGCAAGCTGATCTTATTGCGATTGACCACCACAATGTGAATGCGGTCTTTGGCCTGCCTGGCTAGCTCCTGCACCAGCGTCCGTGTCATGGTCAGATTGACGCTGGTCGGTTCCACCAGGACCAACAGGCCATCCATCTTGGTGTGAACGACGTTTATCAGGGGTGAATAACCGCTGCCGAGGTCAATCACGACCGGGTTACCGACCGTCCGCAGGCTCTCGATCACGGCAACGGCCTGATCTCCGCTGTATTCGACCAATCCTTCGTGAGGATTGGTCGAACTGAGCAATGCCTTGAGACCCGACGCATGGGTGATCAGTTGTTGCGAAACAGCCTGGGGGATGGCGTCGATAGGGACTTGCAAAACTGCGCCCATACCGGTGGCCTTGTTTACCCCCAGGAGCAGGCCTAGACTGCCCGAACCCAGTCGGAAATCAGCCACGATTGGTTCCTGCCCCAGATTCTGGAACGCGGCGGCGACGTTGAGTGCGATAGTGGTTGTGCCGATACCGCCCTTGCTGCCGATAACGCCGATGACCGAAGCGCTGCTGCGTTCATCGGTACCGGGGCGGGTTGGGGTACTGCTGCGTTGTAGAATCGCCTTAACCCGTGATGCCAGTTCGGCGGGATGGGTGGGCTTGGTCAGGTAATCGTCCGCACCGGCCTCGAACCCGGCGACTTTATCGTCGATCAGGGTTTTGGCGGTGAACATAATAATCGGAATACTCTTGGTATCCGGATTGCCACGCAGACGGCGACAAACATCATAGCCGTTCATGTCCGGCATCATCACGTCCAGAATGATGAGGTCGGGCAGTTCGCTGCTCGCTTTGGAGATGGCCTGATTGCCGGCATTGGCGGCAATAACTTCATAGCCGTGCCGTTGAAGCATCAAACCGATCAGTTTCAGACTATCAATGTCATCATCGACGATTAAGATTTTCTCGGACATGATGTTCCTGGAGTCAGAAGAATTAACGTTTCCGGGATTCTAGCATGAATGAAATGTGGGTGCAAGCGAAGCGAAATCGCGAATCTTTTTTGTCGCTGTTTCGACATACACGTATACTGAGAATAATGTGATCGAGTCGAAACGAGGCGGGATATGCCGGTACGTGAGGCAATGAAAGCCATAGCAACAATCCCAGAGCCACAAGCGTGCAGTATCCGAATTCTGGAACTGCTGCGTTTGCATACAGGCATTGATGCGGCATGTTTTTGCATTTTTGAAGAACCGCACCTGCTGGTTGTGGATCAAATGGACAATGTCCCAGAGAACATCGAACAACATGCGGCCACACTGCAACCGGGTATCAATGTAGACACGGCAGGGTCAATCCTGGTGCCGATCATGATCGATGATGACGTGGTGGCAGTTCTGGGGATTCAAGCACCGTTTGTGCCGCCGGAAACTGAGATTGCATTTTTTGTTGATGCGCTGACCATTATCACGCATAAGGCTCACACGACCGTCAGACACGAGAAGTTGGGGCGCAATTACAGCGAGTTCCTGCGGGCGGTATCGCATGACCTGCGCACGCCGCTGACATCGGTTCAGGGATTTGCCGGTATGCTCGAGTCGGGCATCGTCGGTACGCTCAACGATCAGCAGGCGCATTTTGTGGATAAAATCCTATCGGGAATCGTCCAGATGACGAACCTGGTCGAAAATATCCAGGATGCCGGACGTTTTGACCCCGTGACGGGTTTCTACAAGATGGAGCGTTCACACTGCGATATGACGCAAATTGTCGACAGGATCGTGCATAACTATCTGGTTCCGGCGGAGAAGCAGGACCTCGCGCTGACAGCATTCGTGGATGATACTGTACCC
>CAYQJO010000181.1:0-1289 GCA_964417785.1 uncultured Anaerolineaceae bacterium
CTGAGCGATATACCTACAATGAATGCACTGTGCATTTCTACGCGGATTGAAGAAGTCCCCCTCGCCCCTTGTGGGAGAGGGGGATTTAGGGGGTGAGGGGACTTACAATGCCGCCGTCCGCCGCACCGTCCCCGCACGCTCGTGCTTCGCCACCAGCGTCACCTCACCGCCATCCGGCGCATGCACCACCCACTCGACTTTAGCCCGGTCATCCGTGTTGGGATTTTGCGCCCACACTGTGATCGCGCTCGCCGCATACGCCCGTCCTTCTAGCTGGCCGGGGAACTCGCGTGTCTTGCCGCTCTTCAGGCTGGCCCCGTCCGGCAGATCGATCTCGCACACCACACCCCGCACCGCCTTGCGGTCCAGCGCCCGCCTGGAGCAGTACGTCGGCAGCCATCCCGTGTTCTGCACCACCAGCCGCACATGGTAATTCGATTCGCCCAGCGGCGTTACGGCCACATCCATGATCTCCAAGCGCGGCGAGATCAGCACATACCACACCAGCCAGTCGGCAAACGGCGCGATCTCCTTTTCCAGCAGATGCGGCGGCGGATTGCGCCACGAATACAGCATATCCCATCCGCCCAGTTCCACCTGGCCCAACTGCGGATGCTCGAAGGCGTACCAGTCCACATACCCTTTGCCGTCCAGCACGTCGTCGCTCCACTTCAGCAGCTTCAGATCGTCCTCGACCGGATGCTCGCGGAACCAGTCGATGAACTTGTAATCCTCGATTCCCGCCTGCCGCTGCGGACTCCAGATTTCCACCGTCCAGCCGTACATACCGAAATGGTCGTAAATCCAGTCGTCAAACACCCCCGTAATCGTCTCTTTCGGGTGATACCGGAAGTCGTGATAGACCGAGATCGCGGGGTAGCCGGTCAGCGCCGTGCCTTTTTCGCCCATCTTCTGATAGGTCCACAGGTCTTCCGCTGGCATGTTCTCGTCCGGCTCGGTGCCATAAGGCCGCAGCAAAACCCCGCTCCAGGTGTGGAAGGTGATGCCGCCGGTGATGTTGTTATGCCTGGCAATAAAATCCACAATCGTATGCACTTCCGGCTCCGATGTCGGATACGGACCCGCACCCCGTTGCTCGCCTTCCTGACGCCAGTGCGCCGGGAAATTGCGGTTCAGGTCCAGCCCCTCTTTGATCTTCTTCCCGCTGATCGTCACCCCGTCGTAATCCTCAATTGTGCCTTCCGGCAGCACCCGGTAATACGTGCCTCCCACCTCGGTCGGGTCGCGCCGGACCAGCAGTCGCGGTTCGTCCGGATGGGCTTTCCAGG
>CAYQJO010000181.1:1389-8947 GCA_964417785.1 uncultured Anaerolineaceae bacterium
CCAGGGGCCGTTGGGGTCTTCGATCCGCATTTGCAGCATGCGCCCGTCGCCGTCCACATCCTCGCGCTCGAATCCCGGCAGCGGTTCCTCGTCATAGGGGTAGGGCCGCGTGCTGGACCGGATGATCTTCGGCTTATCCGCCAGCGCCCACTCCGCGCCGTCGGGGTTCACACGCGGACACACATAAAACGCCCGTGTGTCCAGGGCGCGAGTGATGTCGTCATCGCTGCCGTATTCTGCCGTTACCTTGTTGATGAGATACAAACACGCGCTTGTCGGCGACACCTCCGACGCATGGATATTCCCATCCACCCACAGCGCCGGTTTCTCCTCCGCCGGACCCGTCGCCGTGTTGGTCAGCGTCACCAGCCAGATGTCGCGCCCTTCGTAGCTCTTGCCGATGCTCTCCAACGCCACCAACTGTGGGTAATCCGCCGCGAACGTCCGCAGCGCCTCCGTCAACTCGTCATATCGGTAATACCGGTCAAAATCAACCATCTGTCATCCTTTCCTGTCTACTTTCTTGTTTCTTAATCTTTTATCAATAAATGCGACTCATTTTGAAAATACACCAGTTTTGAACCGCAGCAGCAGTTCCGCCGGACGCAAATTGATAATCGCAATCCCCGTGAAGATCATCAACGCGCCCCCGATCATAACCGGCGTCACCGTCTCCCCCGCCAGCGCACTTAAAAACAACCCCACTGCTGGCACCACATACGTCACCATCGTCGCCCGGAACGCCCCCAATTCCCACACAATAAAATAGAACAGCAAATACGCCAGGAACGTGTTAAAGAACCCTAACTGGATCACCGCCAGCAGCGTATCGGTCGGGATGTCCGCCGGAGCCACAAATGCCCGTCCCCCCAGCAGCGGTTCCAGCAGCATAAATACGCCAGCACACGTCGCCGCCGAGATAAACGCCGTCGATGAAACCACCACCGGCTCCACATTCCGCTTGATAACCTTCCGGCTGTAAGTGGTAAACCCAGCATAAAACAAAGACGCGATCACCACCGCCAGTTGCCCCAGGATAAACTTCACGTCGATCTCACCGCCATCAAAGCCGCTGCTGGAAAGCATCACCACGCCGCCAAATCCGACAATCAACCCGGCCACCTTATGCCGCGTAATCCGCTCATCAGCAAATGCCAGGTGCGCAATCACCAGACTGAACAGCGACGCCGTCGCCTGAAGCACCGATGCCATCCCGCTCGTGATATACTGCTCGCCCAACGAGATCAAAGTAAATGGAATAGCGGTGTTGCCCACGCCGATAATCAGCAGCGCCCGCAAAGTGCGCCAGTCTGATGGCAGCGACTTCCCCCGCAGCGTCCGCACGATGTTCAAACCAATCGCCGCGATGCCGGTACGGATAAACACAAGCTGGGTGGCCGAAATCTCGTCCACGCCGATCCGAATCAGCAAGAACGACGATCCCCACAGCATCCCCAGCATCCAGAATGCGCCCCAGGCAGCCTTATTCACGGACGTTTAACCACGCCACAATATCCGCCAGGATTTGCGCCTTCTCTGGCTCATTGTGCAGTTCATGATACAGACCAGAGTAAATCTGAATCGTCTTATCCGCCGATCTCGCCTGTGCATACAGGAAATCACTGCCCGATGGTGGGGTGATCTTGTCGCCGCCGCCATGCAGCACCAGCAGCGGAATGTGAAGCTGTCCCAACTGCGACCGTGCCACCTGCGCCTGATTGACCAGTTCGGCGACGGTTCCAATGCGCTGTCTCCCCTGGTTCACCAGCGGGTCAGCCTTGATTGCCGCCTCCACCGCCGGGTCCTGGCTGAGCGCGTTATCCGCCAGCATAATGACTCGCGCTTTGGGCGCAATTTGCGCCAGTATTTGTGCCACTTGCATCAGGGGCTTCGCCATTCCGCTGCCCACTGTTAAGGGCGTGCCGCTCGATACGAATCCGGCCAGCCTGCCCTGATAGCGTAGTACGAACAGCAGACCAATGAGCGCCCCCATGCTGTGACCATACACAAAGACCTTGCGATCCGGATGCGCCGCCTCAATCTGATCCAGATACAGCGCCAGATCATCCACCGCCAGATCAAACGACGGCAAATAGAAACGCAGCCCCTCGCTGCGGCCATGCCCCCGGTGATCGATGGCATAAACCGCATAGCCGTTTTCCGCCAGATGCGCCAGCACATGCGTGTAGCGTCCCGAATGTTCCCCGATGCCATGCACCAGCAGCACCGCCGCTTTGACAGGACCATCCGGTTGCTGATTGATGGTGTGCAGAGTCAGCCCATCGCGAGTATGCAGTGAATCCATGTGCGATTTATTCTCCGTATGATAAGGGGATGTCCAGCCGCAGCCATGTCCGCCCGATGCGAAACAGCGTCCCCGGTCGGATGCTGCACCGGTTTTCGATGGGGTCGTCCTCCTTTTCCAGGTAGGTGCCGTTACGACTGCCGCTGTCCTCCAACCAGAAACGCAGCACAAACGGGTTCGGCACCGAGTCCGTGCTGGTCGTCGGCACCGACTCACAGCCAAGCCGTGCATGAATACGCGAGACCTGGTTGTCAAAGCCGATGTGAATATCGCAGCTTTCGCGCCGTCCAATCAGGATGACCTTCTCCTGTCCCGGTATGGGTTGCTCAAACGACAGCTTCTTGCCATCCTGCGGTCCACTCATATATGTGATCGAAATCTCGCGCTTGAAATGCTTCTGGAAGGGATTCATCAATCGTCCAGTTTCTCACGAACCTTTTTCAGTTTTTGCAGGCTGGACTGGTGGCTGCGGTCGATCTCGATGGCTTTTTCCAATGCTTTTTGCGCCTCAGAATACCGGCCTTGCTGCATCAACGCATCACCGTAATTGTGCCAGAACCACACATCCCTGGCGTCATACTGGATGGCCGTCTGGTAACACACCATCGCCTCATCCCAGCGCCCCAGCGCCGCCAGACACAATCCCTTGCCATTCCAGGCCCAGGCATAAGCAGGTTCCAGTTCCAATGCCCGATCATAGCTGTCGACCGCTTCTTCGTGCCGGTTCAGACGGCGCAGAATCTGCCCCCGCCGTGCCCACACCGTCGCGTTCAGCGGCGCACGTTCCATCACCCCGTTGATGACCGCCAGTGCCTCCTCGCGCCGTTGCAGGTCCAGCAGCACATCCACCTGATTGATCGCGTACCAGATGATGCCGGGGTCTTCTTTGGCCGCCCGTTCGTAGCTTGCCAGCGACTCTTCATAACGCCGCATCTCTTTCAATGTGAGACCGCGCCCGTTCCAGGCCCAGCCGTAATGCGGGTTCAGGCGCACCGCCAGATCGAAAGACGCGAGTGCTTCTTCATGCCGCCGCAGCCGCCGCAGCGCCTGTCCGCGCTTGGCCCAGCTTTCCACATGCCGGTTGTTGATCCGTAGGGCAGAGTCCAGCGACTTAACTGCCGCTTCCGTGTGCCGCAGCGCCAGCAGTTCGTCGGCGTGGTTGTACCAGTGCCACACATCGCCGTCGTTGAGTTCCAATGCTTTCTCAAAGCAGAAGAGGGCTTCTTCGTGCCGGTTGAGTTGGCTCAGGGTCAGGCCGCGCCCACTCCATGCCCAGTCATTATCTGGTTCCAGTTCTACCGCCTGATTGTAACTGCTGAGTGCTTCGTCCAGACGCCCCAACCGCCGCAAAATCTGCCCGTGCTGCGCCCAGATTTGCGGGTTACGATTTTCCATCCGCAGCGCCACATCCAGCAGGTTGAGCGCCTCTTCATTGCGCCCCATCAGCACCAGCACATCGGTCTGCTTGTAGAGATAGTACGGCTCATCCGGTGATAGTTCGCTGGCGTGCTGGTAGGAGAGCAGCGCTTCGTCATAGCGGTTTATCACTTCCAGTGTGATTCCCTGCTCGTTCCAGGCCCAGGCATAATTGGGTGAGGCAAGCGTTGCCTGGATGCACGCTTCCAGGGAGTCTTCATACCGTCCCAGATGGCGCAGTGCATTGCCCAACCGCGCCCAACTGCGTGCATGCCCTGGTACAATCTGGGTGGCCTGTTCCAGCGGTTCCAGCGCTTCGGCATAGCGGCTCATCAGAATCAGCACGTTGCCCTGATTGTACCAGTGCCACACATCGTCAGGCTTGAGGTCGGCAGCCTGCTGGTAACAGAACAGGGCCTCTTCATAACGCTCCATCTGTTCCAGCACAATGCCTTTGCCGTTGATCGACCAGGACGAGTCCGGCGTCAGTTCGATGGCCCGTTCATACGCCTGTAATGCCTCGCTGTGCCGCCCCAGGTAGCGCATCACCTGGCCGAGTTTAGCCCAACTGAAAGCATGAGTGGGATCGGTACGGGTGGCCTGCTGCGCCGGCTGAACCGCTTCGTCGTAGCGACCCATCTCCACCAGCATCTCGGTCAAATTGTACCAGTGCCACACCTCACCTGAATGGTAGCGACTGGCCCGTTTGAAGCACAGCAGCGCTTCTTCCGTCCGACCCAGGACCTTCAGCGCCAGACCGCAGCCGTTATGCGCCCAGGCGTAGGTTGGTTCCAGTTCAATCGCTTTCTGGTAAGCGTTTACCGCCGGCTCGAATTTCCCCAACAAACGGTAAACCTGACCGATTTTGGCCCAGCTATTCGGGTGCAGTGGGTCAATTTCCAGACCGCGTTGCAGCAGTGGCAGCGCCTCCTCATAGCGTCCCAGGTTTTGCAGGGAGTCGGCCCGGTTGTACCAGTTCCAGACGTTGTGGGGGTTCATCTCGGTCGCGGTCTCAAAACAGACCAGTGCGTTTTCCAACTGGTTGAGCCGTTCCAACACAATGCCTTTGCCGTTCCAGGCCCAGGCATAATGCGGCTGGATTTCCAGCGCCCGCTCGTAACAGGCCAGCGCGTCGTCATAGCGTTCCAGCAGGCGCATGGTCCGGCCTTTCCGCGCCCAGGCCCAGGCATAATCCGGCTGTAAGGCGATAGCCCGATCGTAGGCTTCCAGTGCCTCGTCGTGCCGTCCCAATGCTGTCAGCGAATAGCCTTTATCCATGAGTTCGCGGGCTTCCAGAGCGGGACCGGTGATTTCCAGTACCGGCTCTTCACCGATGTGGGTGCGAAAAAACGCCGTCAGCGTATCGACTATGCTGTTCCAGTCGTCCGGACGCTGGTCCGGCGATTTTGCCAGACAACCCTGCACGAAGGTCTGGATGTCCGCCGGGATGTTCGGTTCTGGCGGGAAAACCGGCTGCTCGTTGATGTGGGCGGTCATCCACTCCGGGAATTTGCTGGCCTGGAACACCCGTTTGCCGGTCAGCATCTCGTATAACACGCAGCCGAAAGCGTAAATGTCACTGCGAATATCGACATCCTGGCTCTGGCACTGCTCCGGCGACATATATGGCGCGGTGCCGACAATAGCGCCCACCCGTGTCAGGCGCATGTCGTCGTCGTTTTCGTGGACCATCAGGTTGTCATCGACATCGACGGAACGTACCAGACCAAAGTCTGTCACTTTGGCGATGTCTTCATGCGAAACCAGAATGTTCGCCGGTTTAAGATCACGGTGGACCATACCGGGGACTTTCTGGGTGGCATGGCGCATACCGAGCGCGATATGCAGCGCGAATTCCAGCGATTTGCGCAGGTCCAGCCGGCGGTGGTCGATCCAACTGCGCAGGTCGGCTCCCATCTGTTCTGGGCCGCTGACGTGTTCCAGGATGATGTGTGGTCGATTGTTGATGTTCTGGACCAGCCGCGCCTGGACGATGTGCCGGTGCTTTTCCAGCCGTATCCAGGTGAGGGCTTCGTGGGTGAACCGGGCTACGGCGCGTTCGTTTTCCAGAAAGCGCTCCTGGAAGGTCTTGATGGCGACCGGTTCGCGCTGGTGATGGTCATAACACAGATAGACGACGCCCATACCGCCCCAGAGGACATCGGCCACTTCAAAGCGATCCTCGATATGGTCGCCGACGGCGAATTCGCTTTCCTCTCGTGGTCTGGACGCCACATAGTGCGAGTGGAAGCTGTCGAACTGAGTGTCCTCTGGCTGGTTGTCCTCAACATGGGTTTCGCTGGGTACAGCCTGCGCTTCTTCAACGCGAGAGAATGCTTCGTCCGGCAGTGTGCCTTCGGCAAGCGTCATCGAAGCATCGCTCAGCGGTGTGGCCGCCTGCAAATCCGCGACGGTGCCGTCTTCTTCATCCAGTTCGACGGCGAAGGCCGGTTGTGTTTCCAATGGATCGAAGTTTTTGCTCTGGATTTGCTGCTGGTAGAGGTCCAGCAGGTCTTGTAATTCAGTGTCGAGGTTCATCGATGTATCGTCGTCACTGGCAGCCCACAAAGCCACCGCCAGATTGCGCCGGGTTGGATACTGCTGGGCGGTATCAATCACCCAGGTTAAATATCGTTCGATGGCCCGTTGTGCCAGTTTGTGATCCACCGGGTTGTCGGCCTTTTCAATCGCCCGGCTATACGCCAGCAGGGTCTTGCCCACGTAATACACCAGGAGCCGGTCATCGTTTGCCAGGGATTGCCGGGCGCACAGATCACCCAGGGCGAATAAATCGTCCGTTTTCTCGCGGCGCAGGGCCAAGCGCCCCAACTTGCTGATTTCCTGGTTGGGATCGGTCGCAAACGGATCGAGTTTGTCCAGTGGGCGGCGCTTACGCAGCAAGTCTCGTACCTGTTCATCAGCTAGCGGGACAGGCTGGCGTCCCGTCTGTGGTGCGTCCACCGTCTATCCCTTTACGCTGCTTTCGGTTTCCAGTATGAGGCGCTCGGCATGCTCGCCTGCACGTACCACAATGGTACTGCCTGGCGGAAAGGCGTCCTCCACAATTCTGGCGCTGATAGGCCGGGTCACCAGCCGCTCAATGGCCCGCCGCAGTGGACGCGCACCATTGACCGGGTCGTGTCCGATGCGCAGCAGTTGTTCGCGGGCGTCGTCTTCAAGCTTGAGGCTGAGGTTCTGTTCTTGCAGCCGTTCAACCAGTTCTGCAAGCTGCATATCCAGAATTTTGCCCAGGGTCTCCTGGCCCAGCATCCGAAACACGATCACCTCGTCCAGGCGGTTGATGAACTCTGGGCGGAAGAAATTGCCCAGGTGGCGAGCGAAACCGGGGTCTTCGGTTGGATCACTGCCAAACCCGATGGATTTGCCGCTCTGCTCGGTACCGATGTTGCTGGTCATGATGAAGACACTGTGGCGGGCGTCGATCCGTCGGCCATGCGCGTCGCTGATGCGGCCTTCGTCAAAGACCTGAAGGAAGATGTCGAACACCTCCGGGGCTGCTTTTTCGATTTCATCCAGCAGTACCACGCTGTAGGGTCGGCGGCGCAGACCGTCGGTCAGTTGGCCGCCGCGCTGGTTATCTTTGTATCCCGGCGGCGAACCGATCAGGCGGGCAACGGTGTGCGAGTCGTGGAACTCGGACATGTCCAGGCGCAGCATGGACTCATCGCTGCCGAACATGAAGCTCGCCAGCGCCCGTGCCAGTTCCGTCTTGCCGACGCCGGACGGACCCAGGAACAAGAACACACCGATGGGTCGGTTGGGGTCACTGAGGCCAGCCCGCGCTGTCTTGATGGCTGCCGCGACGGTCTTCACCGC
>CAYQJO010000182.1:0-4392 GCA_964417785.1 uncultured Anaerolineaceae bacterium
TAGTCACACCGGATGAGACGGAAGAAGCGCCGACACCGGTAGAAACGCAAGAGGTCACGCCGGTAGAAACGCAAGAGGTCACGCCGGTAGAAACGCAGGAAGCGACACCCGTCGAGACGCAGGAAGTGACGCCTGTGGAGACGCAAGAAGTCCGGGCGGATGCAACCCAGGAGGTTGCCGCGCCGATGGCGACCGAAGAGGTCGAGATTGCGCTGGAAGCGGGCTTCACCGCAGAGACCGATGGCCTGACCGTGACGTTCACCGATACCAGTGTCGATGCGGTTTCATGGTTGTGGACATTCGGTGATGGACAGACCGCGACCGGTCAGGGACCGCACACCGTCACTTATGGTGCGGCAGGGGCCTACACCGTGACTCAGACGGTCCAGGATGCGGATAGCAACGAAGCGACTGCGACTACCGAAGTCACCGTGACCGACGAGGAAGAAGTCGTGGCGTCCTGTGCCATTGAGAGCATAGTGGCCGATGAAAATGACCCCTTCAGCTTCACATACACGGCGGGTGATCTGCTGAATATTGACACGCTCACCTGGGCGTTCGGTGATGGCAGCGGTGCGACTGGCGAAGTCGTGACCCACACCTACGCCGCTACCGGTACTTATCCGGTCACACTGACCTGTGCGGTTGAGGGCGAAGACGATATTGTCCTTACCGGCAGTGTCACCATCGAAGAGGAAGAGAGCGAAGTACGGATTGAAGCCTCGTTTGTCGCCAGTCCGGTATCGGGTGCAGGACCGTTGACGGTACAGTTCACGAACACCAGCAGCGGTGAGAATCTGACCTATGCCTGGACATTCGCGGATTCGGACGGCAACACGGTGGGGACCAGCGACACTGAAAGCCCCAGTTTCACGTTCCAGAATGTCGGCGTTTATACGGTAACACTGCGAGTTGAGGACGATCAGGGTCGTGCTTCGACCGCGAATGGCAGTGTTGAAGTATTGCAAGAAGTGGATGCCCCCGATCCGACCTTTGTGGTGACACCGCGTGAAGGGGATGCCCCGCTGACTGTGACCATCACGGCCAATAACGCTGGTGGACCGGTGGATACCTGGAGCTGGAACTTCGGCAACGGTCAGACCGCCGACAGCGAAGGTCCGCATACGATTACGTATGATACTGCGGGGACTTACAATATCACGCTGAGTGTCACGGGACCGGGCGGCAGCGGTCAATCGTCGCAAGAGATCGTGGCGCTGGCTCCCGGTACAGAGGTTGATGCGCGGTTCAGTTACACGCAGGAAGGCGAGGTCGAAGGTGGCTACCGGGTTTGCTTCACCAACGACAGCGTCGGGCCAGTGGCAACATCAGAGTGGACGTTTGGCGACGGCAATGGCAGTGCCGAAGGGTCTCCATGCCATGTGTACGCCGAAACTGGCAACTATGTGGTGACTCTCAAAGTATCCGACACCGAGGGCATCTCGTCTTCGGCCAGTCGTCGAATCTCGGTGGTCACCGGCTTTGAGGCACCCGTTGCACGCTTCTCGGTCAACCGGACAGAGGTCGAAATCGGCCAACGAATCGTCCTGACCGACGAGAGCGAGGGCGTCATCTCGTCCTACAGTTGGACGTTTGGTGACGGCAATACCAGCATGGACCAGAACCCGACCCATACCTACACCGAGAGCGGTGTATTCACGATCACGCTGATCGTTGAGGGACCGGGCGGCACATCTGAGGCTGCGCAGGTCCAGGTCACGGTAACACTGCCAGAGATCAGTTGCTCAATCGGTGGTGATACGAGTCTGAACTTCGGCCAGACAACCACCTACTCCGCTCAGATCGGCGGTCTGGATGATGGTCTGATTGGCTATGTCTGGACGGTTGCTGGTGAACAGGTGAGTACCAGTGAAGCGTTTGCCTTCCAGGGCCAGCAGGCGGGTACATTCGCACTGGGTCTGGCGGTTTCGCTGGATGGTGAGGTTGTCTGTGAAGCGTCGACCGACATCCGGGTGCGGGAAGACAACTTCCAGTGCAGTATTTCCGGTGATGGCTCGCCACGACTGAACCAGACAGTGACCTACAGTGCCAGCTTGCGCAATCTGAATGGGCGCACGATTGACACCTATACATGGACTCTCGATGGTAACGGTGTTGGCAGTGAAAGTCAGGTACGGATCGAGAACCCCGAACCAGGTACGAAACAGTTAACCCTGGTGGTTGTCCTGTCGGATGGGACGGAGTGTTCCAGCACAAGGACGATCACAGTCAGCGAATCCGATGTCGAGTGTGTCATTCAAGGTCCGCTGTACATCAATGCTTATGAGGCGGGCAACTACCGGGTGCGGACATACAATGTTGATGGCGACATCACGTATCGCTGGTATAACGGTGAAACAGGGCGCGAGGTTACGCTGAGTTTCCCGGCGGGTCAATCACAGGTTGATATCTCTGCCGATGTGATTGTCGATGGTGAGGTGGTCTGCTCACCGGGACGGACAATCAATATCAGGCGCAATGGTGAGGATCGTCTATCATGTTCGATCAATGGCGATACGCAGGTACTGCGCTACGAACAGATAAGCTATGACGGTGTTGTCCAACGCCTGTTCGAGCGTACCGCCACCTATAGCTGGACGGTCAACGGGCAGGAAGTCGGCAGTGCCGAGGACCTTACCACGATCTGGGATACGCCGGGATCATACGACCTGACGTTTGTGGTCACACCGTCCGAAGGTGAGGAGTGCAGCGCCAGTCGCACGGTCACGGTTTCCGAGGAGACTTTGGTCTGCCGCATCAACGGCAACTTCAATCCGGTGGCGGGTGAATCCTTCAACTACAGCGCTGAGATTCAGGGCCTGGGCGATGCTGAGGCATCCTACGTCTGGACGGTTGACGGCCAGCAGGTCGGAACCAACGCAGACCTGAATTATCAGTTTGACGCCGAAGGTACGGCTTCACTCGCATTGTCTGTGGTGGCCGGCGAAGACGGTATTCTGACGTGTTCAGTGAGCGGCGAAGTTGAAGTTCAGGCTGCCCAGAGCATCAGTGCGACGGCTAACCCGAATTCGGGCAGTGTGCCGTTGTTTGTGACCTTCACCGCTGAGACCAGCAACATCGACCGCAGCACCCTGACCTGGTTCTACCCGGATGGGTCACAGCAGCGTGCCGAGACCGGCGGTTACCTGTTCCAGACACCCGGCGAATACACGATCCGTGTGACGGGTACGGGGCCGTTAGGTGAGCAGGAAGCGACGGTGGTGGTTATCGTGGGCGGCGAGAGCGACATCCGGGCCGCATTCACTCCGATACCCTGGGGTGGCACGGTTCCGTTGGAAGTCTGCTTCTTCGACCGTAGTGTGAGTGAGCTTGAAAATATCGTGCGCTGGTCGTGGACCTTTGGTAACGGACAGACCAGTACGGACCAGAACCCATGTACCACCTATACTGAGGTGGGTGTCTACGATGTCACGCTCGAAGTCGAAAACGAGAGCGGTCTAACGGCATCGGCGACCAATCGTATCCCGACCTATGCCCTGGTGGACAGCAGCGCGACCTTCAATATCTTGATTGAGGGTGGTGGTCAGGTCTGTTTTACCGGTCAGGTCTCCGCAGGTGTCGATATCACCGGTTGGGACTTCGGCGATGGCAATCAGGGCAGTGGCGATAACCCGTGTCACTTCTACGAGGAAGACGGGACGTATACCGTAACGATGAACATCGCCAGTGGTCAGATCACCGGTGCGATTGTTCAGACCTTTGAGGTGCAGTCAGGTACATCACTGCTCGCTTGCCAGCGAAACAACCCTGAGCGGTTGGACTGCTCAAGTCTGGTGGTGACGGGAGACTGTGAATCGGGTGGTTTCACCATCCTCAACACCGGTGACCGCGGTGATGGCGATATGCGTGCGCCGACTGAGTACCGAGTGATCGATGTTGAAACGGGTAACGTGATCTCGTCGGGGCCGGTGCTGCTGCAAGGTCAGGCGACCATGCTTGTGCCGTATCCAGAAGGTTACGTTGAAGTCCGTCTTGAGGCGGATCAACAGATCGGTCATCCCGGCTCAAGCACACCGAATGTCGTGCTGGAGTGTGCGCCTAAACCCTCAATCGAACTGGACGCAGTGTGTTCAGCGGACGGCGAAGCGACGTTCACGATCACAAACACCGGCGGTGATATGCCGGAAGAGTCATCGTACACGGTGACGGACGCCGACGACAATGTGGTGTCGGAAGGCACGTACCAGTTGACGGCGGATGAAGTCACGACGGTGACGGTGGAAGGCGTATGGGGCGAGTTGACGCTGTTCAACGCCTACGACGAGACGAGCGTGTCGACGATCTGCGTGGAGCCGCCATCACTGGAATTGAGTGCGGTGTGTTCAGCGGACGGCGAAGCGACGTTCACGATCACAAACACCGGCGGTGATA
>CAYQJO010000182.1:4492-8870 GCA_964417785.1 uncultured Anaerolineaceae bacterium
GGGCGAGTTGACGCTGTTCAACGCCTACGACGAGACGAGCGTGTCGACGATCTGCATCGAGGTAACGCCGGAACCAACTGAAGAGGTGACACCGGAACCGACCGAAGAGATCACGCCAGCGCCAACTGAAGAACCAACGCCGGAACCGACTGAAGAACCAACACCTACCCCAGTGACCCCGGTCTGTGGTGGTGACCAGTTCGATGAAGACGGTTTCCCGATCATCGATATGGATACCGCGAACTGTGGCCCGGATGAGGAGCGCCCGGTGGTGAACTGGTCGCCAGTGGACGTCGGTGGTGCGATCTGCCCCGACTGGCTGGTCTACCATACCCGGATGACGGGCGACTGGGAAATCTTCCGCCTGGGTGAACTACCCGGTGATCCGGATGCTGATGCCAATCTGTCGAAGGGCTTCGGACGCGGCATCATCGATATGGCTCCTAGCCGCTCACCGGATGCCGGTTGGATCGCGTTTGTCAGCAACCGCGATGGCAACTGGGAAATCTATGTGGCGACCGTTGACGGTGAATTCGTCCAGCGCGTCACCTACAACGACACCTCACTCGATCTCGACCCGGTGTGGTCGCCTGATGGCAGCCGTATCGCCTATGAGTCGAATGTGGATGGCAACTGGGAAATCCGTGTGGTTGATGTGGCAACCGGTGCCAAGTATCGTGTGACCGATCATCCGGCCAACGATATCAACCCCTTCTGGTCACCCGATGGCACCAAACTGGTGTTCCAGAGTGACCGTGACGACGGCTTGTGGCAAATCTACGAGTTGGACCTGAGCGACATCACCAACCCGACGATGACGCGCCTGAGCCAGGGCGAGGGCGACGATCACGATCCGTCATACTCACATGACGGCACGATGATCGCCTTCCGCTCCTACCGCGAAGACGTGACTGGTGAACAAAGTGCGATCTATACCATGTCGGCGGACGGCCAGAATGTGGAGCGCGTCTCCGAACTCGGTGGCGACGCCCGTAATCACTCGTGGTCGAGCGATGACAGCCTGATCGGCTACCAGACCGATCTCATGAACGGTATCTTCGACATCTATGTCTATCAGGTTGAAACGGGCCAGACACGGCTGATTACAGAGAACGAAGGCGAGACGTATGCCGGGGTTCTGGATGTCAGCCCAACATGGTACTGTGACTCCTCGACCATCGTGTTCACCTCGGATATGAGTGGCAACAACGACCTCTACTCGGTCGATGCGCTGCCCATTGATGGTGAGCCGTATCAGGTCGATCAGGAGACGACCCAACTGACGGATGATCCAGAGAACGACCGTGATCCGCAGAATACACCGCCAGAGGAGAACGCGAGCCGCCAGGGTGCGCTGCCGCCCAAGTGGACACCCGGTGGTTGATCTGCAACGGAAGTAATATCTTAGAAGTGATATGTCCTTCGGGGCATATCACTTTTTCCTCAACAGTTTTTTTCGAGTAGAATTGAATGTGTCATTCAATGTGAGATTGAGAGGAGCGACTCGACCATGAAGTATCTTTCTGTTGTACTGCTGATCCTGCTGCTGGTGCTACCGGCTATTGCCCAGGATGACGCAGAAACTCTGACCATGCCGGAAGACCTGGTGGGCGTCATCGTGCAAAGTGCCGCCGGTGGCATGTTTGAAGCTGCCGAAGACGATATGTACATGCTGACCCTGGAAGGGCTGGCCCCGGCTGCCGCCGCCTATTCGATGGCAGAAGGTGAGGCGGTCAGCGGTTTCTTCACCAATGCTGACCTTAAAGACTACTGGAACTTCTACGCTGAGCAAGAAGGTGTCGATGAGGTGTTGACCGGTCAGGGCATTCTCGAAATCACCGAGTACAGTCTGGCCCTCACGCTCTCCATGCCGGAATACGACAGCGAGACCAACGCTGTCACCTACATGGTGAGTGTTGGTGAGATCGTCTGGACCGGCGATCCGGAAGAAGAACCCAACAAGCTGGATGTTCCCGAATCGTTTGACACCGCCGTACTGTTCATCGATCTGACGTCGGAATTTGCTGCCGGTCTTCAGGCTGGCTTTGATGAACTCGGTCGGCGTCCAATCGGTGGCTACAACTGCATTCCGGGTGTTTCCTGCCGCTGATCGTTTTTTTGTCTGGCAACACAGCCCATTGATCGACGAGAGCAGGTGCCATGCATCTGCTCTCGTGCTATTATTGGTGCAGTAGTCGTTGATTTGCGAGGAACCCCATGCGCAAAATCCTGCTGGTGCTGGTCGTTTTGTTTTCAGGCATTGTGACCGCGCAAACAGAGCCGTATACAGGTACGATTGACAACAATACCCCATTTCAGACCTTTGCGTTTTCAGTGGATACAGACGGCAGTACCATCGTTCTCGATATACAGCCGACCAGTGGCAATCTGGATACACTGCTGTATCTGGTTGATGGACGTGGCAACATCGTCGCCGAAAACGATGATCGCTCGCGACGGGATTTCAGTTCGCGGATTGAGTTTCCACAGGCGGATGCCGGACCCTACACGGTGGTCGCGACACGCTATGGTGTAGCGGACGGTGAAAGCAGCGGTGATTTTGAGTTGACAGTGGATGTGCTGCCGCCAGCAGAGGTGGTGAATCTGGACTATGATACTTCGCCAGAAGCGTTGATCGCCGCTGGCTTTCCTGAGATTGCGCCGCGTCCGCGCACAGAATGGACAGTTCTGGCTTACTATGGCGGGGACAACAATCTGGAACCGGGATTGCTCAACGACTTCAATGAATTTGAACTGGCTGGTGGCAGTTCGGAGAAAGTGCGCGTGGTCATGCTGATGGACCGGCACCCGGAATACACCGACGCCAGTGGCAACTGGAATACGGTCCGTCTGTTCGAGGTTGGTGCTGATGTCTCCGGTGATGACGCCATCGTTTTTCCACCGACAGTCGATACTGAACCGTTGGCTGATCTGGGCGACCTGGATACTGGCTCCGGTGAGGTGCTGGCACGATTTCTGGTGTGGGCCATCCAGAATTACCCGGCGGAGAAATATGCCATATCGTTCGCCAGTCATGGTGCAGGCTGGAAAGGGATTGTGGCCGATTACAGCACGCCCGACACCATCCTGTCGCTGCCGGAACTGCGGTCGGCGTTCAGTCAGGCGGTTTCGACCGCCGGTGTGGACAAGTTTGAACTGCTGGTCAACGATGCCTGCTCCATGAGCAGCATAGAGTATTTCGATGTGGTGTCGCCCTTCTTCCGCTACTCGGTAGCTTCACCGGAGATCATCATCGATCCGGCAATGGATATGACCCTGTTTACCGATAGACTGAAAGAATCGCCGGAGACGGTGGATATTTCGGCATTGGGTAAAGAACTGGTCGATATCTACATGGACCGCGACATCGCCATGACAGGTGACGCCGACATTGTGTATTTCACCAATGCCGTGACCGATTTGGACCAATTTTCCCCGGTAGTCGATGCAGTGGAAAGCTTTGCGCGTCTTGTCAATCAAGATATTGTTATTAACAGCCAGATGTTGGGCGAAGCCCGGTCCAACACCTATACCTACACCCATTTTTCGGGCAATACGACGATGGTTGATCTGGGCAGCCTGATGACGCAGGTGATCGCGTTGAGTCGGGATGGTGACATCATTGAGGCAGCGCAGAACGTGCTGACAGCCCTGGATGATGCCCGCCTTTACAGCAAAGGGGGCGACCGTGTGGATGGGCGTGTCGCTTACTACAACATCTATTTCCCGGAGAGCAGCGCCTACTTCCGCATGGAATATCTGGACGAGTCGCCGCTGAGCAACTGGTCGAGTATGCTGCGCAATTACTACAATGCCGTGACGCCGCAGGTATGGGCGGTAGCTGATGGGACTATTCCGTTTCACCAGCCGATTGCGCCTAAAGTGTCTATCACCAGCGTCTATCCGTCGGAGGATATGAGCCTGCTCAACCCGCCGGTCTTCGGCACCGAGATCGTGGCTCGCAATCTGTCGTATGTGGATGCGACGATTGACCTGTTGCAGGAGGACGGCAGCGCCATCCGCATGTCTCAGGAGCGTATTCTCGATGATGTGCTGGTGGCTGATGTCGTTGAGCGTCAAAATGTCTGGTCTTCTGGTGTGAGTACGAAGTCAGTCTTCTGGGATCCGCGTTTGCCAGTTATCAGTGATGGCAGCAGCAGTAACTTTGAACTTCTCATCCAGACCGAAGAGGTCGCCTTTCTGGACGGCTTCTACCTGGCGCCGGGCAGCGAGACGTGGCAGGAGGTCAGTGTGGTGTTTGACCTCGAAGGGCAGGTGCAGCGGGTGATTAACCGGGCGGAAGGCACCAATGCGCTGGCGGTGATCGATATCCCGGTGGGATCGTCGTTTGTAGCTTTCCGGTCGATTGTCTCACCCG
>CAYQJO010000183.1:0-8795 GCA_964417785.1 uncultured Anaerolineaceae bacterium
CGCAAAAACATCTCGCTTGATGAGTTGAACACAGAGCCAGAGGTCCGGTTGACCGGCGACGGCGAGTTCACCGAGAGCTTTATCCAGGAAATCGAGGATGACCACCAGCGATGAGTACCTACCACACCTTTGATGAAGCGGGCTGGCAGCGCATCGAACGTGCATGGCGTGCATGGTGGAATCACGAACTCGACCGCCCACTGGTCACGCTGGAAGTCCTGCCCCAGGAATTGACGGACCAACCCTTCGACGGCCATTTATCACAGTTCGATCTGGATGTGCCGGTGGCGCAGGTCCTCGACCATTACCAACCACGTCTGGAATCCACCCAATACTATGGCGACGCTTATCCCAAATGGTGGGTGAATTACGGCCCCGGTGTGGCGGCAGCGTTTCTGGGTGCGACAGTCGAACACGGTATCGACACGACCTGGTTCCATCCGCCGGCGACCAATTCGATTGACGATGTGCGCCTGGAATACGATGCGGACAACCCCTACTGGCTGCGCGTGCAGGAGATCACCCGTGCCGCTCTGGATCGGTGGGGCGAACAGGTCGCCATCGGCATTACCGACATCGGCGGCAACATGGACATCCTGGCGAGTATGCGCGGCACCCAGGATTTGCTCACGGACACACTTGATGCACCCGGCACCGTTGCACAACATATCCAGACCATCACACAACTGTGGCTGCACTACTTCAACGAACTATACGCGCTGGTCAAACCTGCCGGGCGGGGAATCACCAACTGGGGACCATGCTATGCTCTCGATTCTGGTTACATGCTTCAAAGCGACTTCAGCTACATGATCTCACCGCGCATGTTTGAGCGTTTTGTCCTGCCCGATCTGGTGACCTGCTGCGACGCGCTGGACTACGCTTTCTATCATATGGACGGAATCGGTCAGATTCCGCACCTGGATATGCTGCTGTCGATTGAGCGTCTGCGCGGCATTCAATGGCAGCCCGGCGATGGTCAGCCATTGGCCGACGGGTGGCTTGATCTGCTCAAGCGCATCCGTGACGGCGGCAAACTATGCCAGGTCTATGTCACCCGTGAGGGGGCGTTAACCATCAAACGAGAACTGGGTGGGAAAGGCTTCCTGTTCCACATCATCAACGAGCCATATATCCCACCCGATGAAGCGCAGGCATTCCTGGACCAGATTTATGCTTGAGGGTCTTCGTCTTTGAGCGTAAAGCCGATCTTGACCGTCACCTGCCAGTGGGCAACACGTCCGTTTTCGATCTGACCGCGTGTCTCTGTCACCTCAAACCAGCGCAGGTTTTCGAGGGTCTGGTTGGCACGCGCAACGGCGTTGCGCACAGCATCGTCAATGCCATGCGGCGATGACCCGGCAAGCTCAATGATTTTGTAAACATGGTCTGACATAATCTATTCTCCTCAAAACGCTTATGTTAATTGTCCTGTACTGCTACAATCACCGTATCACGCGCACATAAAGATCACATGATTAACGGCTGGTGCAATCGATCCAGTTCCGCCCCTGTAAGAAAACCGTCAGCAGCACCCGCCACACCGATCTTGTACGAGGCGAAGATCACCGCCTTTTTCAGCGACAGGTAAGGATCGCCGGTGGCGCCATAACCATGGACAAACGCCGAGAACAGCGCATCACCCGCACCAATGGTGTTCACAATCGGGCGCGTGTACACCGCCGGGACATGTTCGATGGCCTTATCGGCTTTCACACCCAGAACAGCACCGTCTGCCCCTACACCAACGACGGCAACAGACGTGCCATAGCGGTCCCACAAACGCCGTATCCAATCCTCCGCTGAGCAAGGCAAATTCTCATGGCTCTGGAACAATATATCGGCATGCGCCATGAAGTCGCCGTCGTAAGCACTTTCCAGATCGTAGATAGCATGGACATCGGTGGCGATGGGAATACCTACCTGCTTGGCCCGCACCAGCATCGGACGGCTGAAATTGATGTTACACAGCACCGCCAGATGGGTTTTCGACAACGCCTGTTCAAAGTTTTCGACAGGGTAAAGCTGCTCCTGGATGTCCTTGAGATCGACATTGATCGCCCGCCGACCATCACCATCGTAGAGAATCACCGACTGCGGTGTCTGATTTAGGAACGGCAGCACATTGTTGGCACGAATCTCGGCGTCGCTCAATGCCTGCCGCACCAGATACCCGGCAGCGTCCTGGCCGGTAAGCGACAGAAAATGCACATCGTCGCCCAGGACGGTCAGCGCTTTGGCGATGTTGTAACCCACACCGGATACCGTGCTGTTCACGCCCCAGAAGGGAAACCGCACCGGTACGTAATCGTAGGGGAAACCATCAACTTTGAGCGTGGTCTCGATGTTGATGAGACCGGATACCAGAATGGCAGTCATCAGCCGATGGGGTCCGTCGTCTTGACCAGTGAGAGTCCTTTTTCCTGGAAGCGTCCAAATGTCTCGTTCGCCATCGCCTCGAAGTCGATCTCCGGGTGCGCCACCGATGACATGGCATCTTCCAGCACGCGCAACTTGCGGATCACGTCTTCTGGATAGTAGCGCATCATGGACGAGACCGTCTCCAGCACGCAATGGCTCTTGGCCTGCCCGGCGACGTAGATCAGATCGTGGGTCGCCAGCTTGTCCATGAACTGTTTGTTGACAACGCCGTTCGGTTCTTCCGGCACCTTGACCTCCGGCTCCATGATCGAATAATGCTCGGTCTTGGGGATTTTGCCCTTTTCCAGAAGCTGCGGCTGCGATTGGCGGGCGGCGGTGTGGTAGGCCAGCGCTTCATAGAGTGCCGGGACCAGCGTATGGCCGGGGGTGCCGATCAAGGTATGATAGGGCCAGATCATCAACTGCTTCTTAGCCTGCTCTTCCAGCTTCTCAACATAGCCTTTGGACCATTCCACCTCGTACAGTGGCTGCCACTGACCGGCCTGCACCTCATCACTGCTGATAGCGGTATAAGGCTGTGGGTGGTCGCCATCGGGATTCTGCCACCATGTCGGTGAGAATATCTGCAACGGCACATGGCTGTCCAGCGACGCGCCGATGGTGGTGATCTCCGGCGCATGGGCATAAATCCATTCCACCGTGCGTCGGGCATCCTCGACTGCACCCGGCACGCTCAATGTGCCATCGGGATGTACAAAATCGACCTGCATATCGACCAGCAGCAAGAATATCCGCTTGCGGTCCTTGATCGATGAGGTCATCCCGGCCATTCGTCCGGCCTCGACCGATTCCAATGTCTCCGGTTTGTAGATTTCGCCAATCCGTTCAGGGGCATAGTAATCAGGTAGTGTCATGGTAAATCCTCCATAATTGTCACGGGGGTTGGATACGTCCATCATAGCCAACGCGGATTAAGGTCGGATCAATGCCAGGACAGCGCTCAATCGGCGTGTATCGCCGGAAAGCAGATGCGCCAGATGGCGTCCGCTGCGCACTATGAAATCGTAGCGCTCGTCCGCCTGATAGGCCCCGGCGGCGTAGCGTATCATGGCAGCCAGTAAGTCATCCGATGGCACCTCACGAGCGTTGGCGACCAACCGGAAGAAATCGAGCCGCTGCGAGAAAAAATAGACTTCATCGGCGCTGCACAGATGCACCGGCGACAGACTCATGGGTGGACGTGGCGGCAGGCTATGGACAAAACTCCGATCCACGCCATAACCGATGTTGATGACGCTGATCTCAACCGGCACCATGCGATTCTCGCGCTGGTCGCGTAGCACACTGCTATCGACCGCATCCGACATCACCAGTTCGCTGATGAGCAAGTCGTCTTTGATCTCGACAGCATAGATAAGACCAATGGCAAACAACGAGTCGTCATTGGCAATAGACACCTTGACGAACGCACCGAAGTCATGTCGATAGCCGATTTGCAGGCTGTGGGTGCCGCAGGTAAAGCCGCGTGTACTGGCCCGCAGCACTCGCCCCACCAGTTCGGTGTTAACATCATCCACCATCATTTACTCCCACCGAATATCGGTATCCATCTCATACATGCGCCGGTCGCTGCGAGCCAGTTCTTTGCCGCGTGACTTATGCGTCAGCCCCAGCGGATCAATGCCCTTACGTCGCAGTTCGATGCGCACCATCTCGTCCAGTTTGGCCTTGTCCTTGCCACTTACATAGGCCAGTTCATCGGCTCGCGTCAGTGCATACGGGTAAGGATTGCGACCCTGCATGGTGGCCTGGGCCAGCAGCAGCGCGTGCAGATCGTTGACGGCAGCCTCATCCTGCGCCACCCACATGGGAATGTCCACGCGGGCGATGTTGGCTTCGGACTCGGTGCCAACTTTGATGTAGAAAAACGCAATCTCCTGGCTGGGATTATGCTGGCGATAGGCCAGATTGCGCGGCGAGTTCTGCACCATGACCGCCGTCCGCTCACCCGGACGCAGTACACTGTTAAACAGGTGCCGGTCACGCAGCCCTTCCAGATCGCCACCCTCGGCTAACTGCTGCTCGTTTTCCTTGATGTCCTGCTCATTTTCCAGACTGAGCAGAAAGAGCAGACGCAGCACAACCCGTGCGCGATGTGGACTGTCCACATAACCGGCCAGCGTTGTCCGTATACCGTTGGCCTGCACATCATACAGCTTTTGCAGGGCGCTTTGGTAGTCTCGCATGAGTTCGGCACCGCCAGTAATATCGGTGTTGGTCCAGAACATCAGATTATTGTCGTAAAGCGCAACAATGGGATGGTCGATCCGGTTCTTCAACTCCCAGGCGAGGTCCGCCAGCGCTTGCATCTCCGCGACTGTGCGTCGCGCATCGACCGTCCGGTTACTCACCACTCGCTTGCGCTCATCGTGTACATGGTCCTTGTGATAGGCCAGCACCGGCATGGTGATCTGTTCTGGCAGATGGTCAAATCCGTGATGGTAAATATACAGGCCGATGTTCAGCAGATAGTAGTGGACCGGGTCGCGTTCGTTGGGGTAAATCTGCGAGCCATCTGCCGCGATGATCGTGGCTTGCTGCGGCAGATCAGGCGGCGGATAGATCGCGTTAATGGGCTGCGAATGGGGTAGATCAAGCGGTGCGGCCCCGCGATAGCCGCTAATGTCCGACTGCCGCACCAGGGTGATACGCTCATGGATAGCGTCCAGGTCGTCGGCAGCGAAAAAACGCTCACGGGCGACCCGCAAACGGTCAGTCAGATCGAAATCGAGCTTATCGATCATGGCGCTCATTTTTTCGACCTGATCGGAGACTTTTCGGAATTCCAGCGCCATACACATACCTCCTGTTGCCACAAGCCTAGCACTTACGTTCTAAATCGTCAAGTTTCTTGTTTTTCCCGCGACACTCAAGGGTACCTTAATGATACTACTATTTAAATTTGTGTTGCGATTCTGTATAATAGTTTTAAATCTTCACAAAATATTTATACTCCCCCACATCATTGCAAACTAAATGTTTCTATCTCTCTGTTTTTGTATAGCACGCACAGTAAGAGGATAGGAATCAATGGCAACCAACTATATGATCGAACAGAGCCACAGCGAAATCACCTTTGCTGGGGATCATGTCCGTCTGGCCGGACAGATCGAATATCCGGACGCGCCCGTTCCAGAAGCCGGATACCCGCTGCTGTTTTTCCTGCACCATGTCGGTTGGAACGCCCGTTCCGATTATGACCATTACGCCCAGACCGCCCTGGCGTGTGACTACGCGGTCTTTCGCTGGGACAAGCGCGGTACAGGTCACAGTGGTGCCGGTGGTCGCGGTTCAACCACTCAGGATGCCATTCTTGCCTATCAAACGGCCATCTCACAGCCGGATATTGATTGCTCGCACGCGGTAATCCTGGCCCAGAGCGAAGCCACGATCATGCTTGCCAACAGCTTTCCTTTGTTTGCTTGCGTCCAAAAGCCGCTGGGGGTCATTCTGGCGGGCAGTATGCTGGATGCCAACGGAATTGAAGCCATTGATACCGCTGTGCAGATCATTATGGGTGAGAACGACTGGAACAACTGGCGCGTGCATGCTCGTGATGCCGCCGAACATCATCGAGCCATCTTCCCACATGGCGCATCTTACCATGTCGCACCAAACGCCAACCGTATGCTGATGGTAAACAGCCAGTTCCACAGCGAAGCCAACAACCAGATGCGTGATTGGCTGCAATCACTTTGAGCCAATTCGACATCTCTCTCAAAGATCAAACGGCCATCGTTACCGGCGCGGGTGCGGGAATCGGGCGAGCCATCGCGCTGGCACTCGGTCGTGCCGGTGCGGCGGTCGGGGTCAACGACCTTAACCCGGACCGCGCCGCCAGTGTCGCCGAAGCCATCCGTGAGGCCGGCGGACAGGCGGTCGATTTTCAAGGCGACATCTCCAACCGTTTCCAGGCATCCGCATTGATCGAACGGACCCGCGACGCCTTCGGCAGTGTGCATATCCTGGTTAACGCCGCCGGGGTCTACCACAACCGCGAGTTGAATCGCGTGGACGAATGGGATTGGCGGCGGCAGATCGACGTCAATCTGACCGGCGCGTTCTTCTGTACCCAGCTTATCAGCAGGGTGATGGCCGAAGAACTGGGCGGCGGTACCATCGTCAACATCGCCGCTGCCAACTGGAACGACACAATGGAATCGGGTGTGGGCTATATCGCCAGCAAAGCTGGTATGGTCGGTCTGACCCGGCAGGCAGCCCGTGAACTGGCTCCTGTGCGGGTCAACGCCGTTTGCCCCGGCCATATCGACGGCGACGAAATGCCGGTTACGCCAGATAACATGCTCAAGCGGATGGGAACGCCAGAAGACGTCGCTGGTGTGGTGCTGTTTCTGTGCAGCGACGCCGCCCGCTTCATCACCGGGCAGACCATCCACGTTGACGGCGGCGGGCGCTAAACCTCGACATACTCACGCCGCACCCGTTCAACCACCTCAATGATGGTCTCGTCGGTATACGGTTGATTTGCCAGCGTATGCCACAGTGCGGCAAAGGTCACACCGAGAGCATAATCGTAACGTGGGCCGGGCATCTCCTGGCCCAGAACAACCGCACACACGCCGCCGGCATCCATTCCCAGACCGCTCAGATCGACGACAACACCCGCCGGATACCGCGCCCAGGCTGGCAGCGGTCGCTTGAGCAACGTCTGGCGGGACCGGGCGCTGCGCCAGCTAAAGCGGGTGTGCCGGTCCAGGTCCACCACATGAATCGCATAGGTATCTGGCGGTCCCATTGCAGCCGCCACCCACATTGCCCGTCCAGGTGCCTGAACGATGTGATCGGGTGATTTTTCCGGGTAGATTGTTTGGAATGCAGCCAGCAGTTGCAGCGGTGGATCCATGCGCCCTCCCCTTTGCGTTTTCCAGGCAAATTCTACCACACAACTTGAAAAGAAGGCCGCTTGCAGGGTATCATCACGCGAAATTGGTGTTAAGGAAGACGATGACTGCGAAGACCAGATTTTTCAGTTTCCTGATTGTCGCAGCCAGCAGCCTGTTTCTGGCTGGAACGCTGTTTATCACAACCGCCCAGGATGGCTCGTGCGCGGCAAGGTTGGAACAGTTTTATACGACTGCCAGCGAAGCCTGCCTGGGCAAGGCGGAGGGCAATATCTGCAATGGGGGCAGCCCACCGCTGGCCGAACCGACTGGCCCGGTAGCCAATTCGCTGGCCCCGCTGGGTGCGTTGGTGCCGGTTACGGCTGTTACCTCGCTGACCACCACCGGCTATAGAGTGGATGGCAGCAGCGGCGGGCTGGCATGGCTGCGAGCCGACGGCCCATCGCTGCACGGCCTGCTGATCGGTGATGTCACCGTGCGCAACGCCACCCCGGCGGATTCCGAGTTTCCGATGTGGCAGATCATGAATGTCGCCACCGCCGAAACCGATCCCGGCTGCATTGACGCACCGCGCAACACATTCTCAGTCCAGAATGCGCTGCCGGGTGTCACATCGCGCATCGCCATCAACGGTTCATCAATAGACCTGCTGGGTACGGTCGCCATTCAGACCACCACCGATGAGACCATCTTCATGGCGCTCAGCGGGCAGGCACGGGTGATCGCCGCCGGTGCCGATCAGGTGATCGTCGCCGGGCAGCAAACTCGCGTGGGTCACAGTGGCTATACCCGCGCCACCACCCCACCGACCATCCCGGCACCCTTCGACGGCTGGCGACTGACGTATTTCCCGGTCGAGATGCTGGATCGCGGTATCCGCCTGCCACAGCCGGGATTCGCCTCGACCGAAGGGTTGGTCAATTTGCGGTCGGTGCCGTCCATCAATGGGGCGCTGGTCGGGCAGCTTCCAGCGAACATCACCGTGACTATTCTGGGGCGCAATCCCACCGGTGACTGGTATCACATCAGCATGCCATCAGGTGAGACCGGCTGGGTGTTCGCGGAACTGCTGCGCCGCAATCACGGTCCAATTTCCGCCGTATATGCTGCGACACCGCAGCCGCCGCAGCGCTACGGCGACCTGGGGACAAAAGCACAGGTTAAAGCGCCGGCCGGGGTTAACCTGCGTGACGCCCCCGACGCCAACTTCAGCGCGATTTCCAGCCTGGGACAGGGCGCGAACGTGGAACTGCTGGCCCGCAGCCCATATAGTCCCTGGGTGAAGATTCTGGCACCGGATGGTGTCATCGGTTGGGTAGCGCTCATCTCGCTGGATACGCAGGCCATCATCGCCTCGCTGCCCATCGACTACGATGTGCCACCTCCGCCGGAGCCACCGCCACCGACTCGCGTACCCGGTTCATGGGGCGGTGCCTTCCCCGATCCCAACTGCTATCCGAACTGCGACTGATCCACACCGATGCGGGCGGC
>CAYQJO010000184.1:0-8722 GCA_964417785.1 uncultured Anaerolineaceae bacterium
TTGACCGCACCTACCAGCATTTCTGCTCCCACCGTCAGACGCCCTCAGCCGGTGGGCCAACCGGTCCGGCGGTAGTGCGTAGTGGCAACGTGATCTATTTCTCGCATCCGATTTTCCGCCAGTACAATCAGAATGCGCCGCGCTGGTGTAAGACATTGTTCCTCAACGCGCTTAATCTTCTGCTGCCGGAGCCGCTGGTGCGCCACGACGGCCCCTCGACGGTGCTGGCGGCTTTGAACGAGCAGACTGCCGAGAACCGCCGGGTGCTGCATCTGCTGCACTATATCCCGGAGCGGCGCGGCCAGGACTTCGACATTATCGAGGATGTCATTCCGCTATATGATCTGGCGGTCTCGGTTCGTGTGCCGGGGACGGTCAGTGCGGTGACGGTTGTGCCGGATGGTGACGCGCTCGACTTTGAGCAGACGGATGGCCGGGTCGATTTTGTACTGCCTCGACTGCACGGCCACGAGATGGTTGAGTTGAATTTCGGGTAACGAGACGATTTGCAGGGGCGTGGGCAACGCTGTGCGGTCGCCCACACATTTAGGCTATCAGCCGACCTTCACTTCGCCTGCCAGATGGACCTTGAGGCCCATTGCTTCAAACATGGCGGCTTTGGCTGCCAGGGCCTTATCGGCGTCTTCGGCGGTGGGCGCATAGGCTACGTTGAGGTGATTGGCTTTGTGGCGGGCCATCATCTCATCGCGGCTGACGCCATGCGTAACGGCGTGCATGATCGGCCACTGCGGCGTGGTCGCCTGCCAGCGGCGCTCGGTTTCCTCCTGCGGCAGTGTGACCACATGAGCGCGGCCCAGATCGACGTGGAGTTCGCCATCCATGATATAGACACGGCTCCAGACAATCTCACCCGGTTTGCTGATGCCCTTGAGGGTGCCGCCGCCCAGGCGGAAGTACATCGGCGGCTGGCGCTCACTGGATGCACCGGCATAACCGTCGATGAAGTGTGAGGCCGGTGCCGCGCCGGAGATCAGAAACACCCATATATAGTCGTCCACCGTGCCGCCCTGACCGTCGGAGCCGGTGTAGTGTTCACCCCAGCGCAAATCGTGAAGTGTGGTGGCCGGGTCAAAGCCCATCGCGTTCCACACCCGATTGGTCACCAGCGCATCAACGCCGGCGCATTCATCGACCTCGTTGAAATGGGGCAGTGCCTGACCGGCGTAGAGTTCTTCGCCGCTTTCGGCGTGATAGACCGGTGGGCGCTCGACATTGTTAAGCAGACCTTCCACCAGGTCGGAGGCCGGGGCCATGTCCTTGAGGCCCTGCTGGTACTGGATGCCGATGGTGTCGCAGCCGAAGTCGTCGGCGATGCGCACGGCGGCGATATACATCTTGCATTGTTCCAGGATTTGCGCGTCAGTCAGGTCGGTTTCCGGATTGGGGCCGGTGACAAAGGTCACGCCTTTGGCGTCCAGCCAATCGCGCACGGCTTGCGCTTCTTCGTCGGACACCAACCGCATACCGGCCACCAGTGCCGACTGGCTCAGACGTTCCTTGTAAATGCCACTCGGATTGAGCAGTTCATCGTCAATGAGCGCGTTATACATGCCCATGCAGCCTTCATCGAACACGCCCATGATGGCCTTTTCCTGCTTGAGTTGGGCCGCCAGCGCTTTGCCCAGTGCAGCTTCACCGGCGGGCAGCTTGCCCGTGTCCAGGTCGCGGACATGGCTGGTATCGTGAGTGATCTTGCCGGTCTTGATCCACTCACGTATCTTTTCCAGGAAGAAGGCGTCGGTGAAATCCAGGCTCCAGATGCTGCTGTATTCCACGCCCATCTTGGTCAACGAACCGTTTAAGTTGAGCATCCCCACCAGACCCGGCCACTCGCCGCTCCAGTTGGCGATGGTGAGAATGGGTCCCTGGTGATCGCGCAGACCGTGCAGAATATGATGGCTGTACTGCCAGACGGCTTCGGCGACGATCAGTTTCGCGTCACGCGGGATGTTCTTGAACACGTCCATGCCCATGCGCTGGTTCCAGATGAATCCGTGCTTGAGGTCTTCGTCGTATTCATGACCGCGTTTGACCGTGATGCCCTCTTTGGCGAAGGCTTCCACGATGGCGTCTTCCATCTTCTTCTGTGCCGCCCAGCAGTTCTGATTGGCGGAGAGCCGCAGGTCGCCGTTAGCGATGAGGATAGCCTCGTTTTCGCCGATGGACGCCGGTTGGCTGACTTCGGGGACTTGATAAGCCATAAGTTTGTGCCTTTCTATCCTATTTATGGTGGTACGTCGGCCAGCCGAGGTACTTGTTGAAGGCTTCGTCGATGATGGCCGCTACATGCGATTGGTTCACCGAGACGTGATGCTCGTAGCCGTTTTCGCAGATATGAGCGAGTAAGGTCTGGAAGTCGTATACCTGGACCACACCGTACCCACCGAAGGTGTCAACCGGATCATCGGTGAACTCGCCCTGACCGGTGTAGGCTTTGATGGTCCCGGCGAAGTCGTCGGTGCTGATGCGCAGGTAAGAGAAGGGCTTCTTGCTGATGCGCCCGTAGATGGTGCCGAAGGTGTTGTCTTTACCGACGCTGCCGGCGATGATCTCCTGGTAATCCATCACCGGAATCTCATCCACAAACACATCTTTGGGCAGGTTGGAGCAGTGGAAGACCACGCCCTTGTCCGGGTCATCGCCGTAGTTGTTGTTCCAGTCCACCAGCGCGGATGGTTTGCCCGATGCCAGTTGCAGCGCCAGCATCGCCAGCGCACCCACGATGTCGGTCTCGCAAGCAGACGGGTTGAGCTTGTTGCTGCTCATGCTCATCAGCGTGCAGGGGACTACGCCGAAATACTCTTCCATGCTGGTCCAGCACTGGATGGCAGTCGCGTCAAGCTGGTTGTCGTCCATCCAGCCGTCCAGCACGACGCCAAATTTCGCCATCTTCATCAGCGACTCCGCCGGGACGTTGGCCGTCTGTGCGTAGCCCTTGATGTCTTCCAGCTTGGCCTGTACCGCTGAGTCGTTGTCGTCCAGCCGCTCAATGCGCCCGAAGACTTCGCTCAGGTCGAGTGTTTCCACACTGATCCCGGCCTGATCCAGCAGTTTCTCGCTGAACCGCACGGTTTTGAAGGCTTCCGGACGCGCACCCATCATGCCCAGGCGAGCGGTCTTCATGCCGCGCACCACCCGGCAGACTCCGGCGAATCGCTGCAAGTCAGCCATGAATGCGTCGCTGGTCGGTTCCATCGTGTGCTGGCTGGTGAGCGTATATTTGATGCCGTACTGGTGCAGGTTGTTGCAAGAACTCATCTTGCCGCAGAAGCTGTCACGGCGGTCACTGATGGTCATTTTGGTGGCGTCGTCGGGGAAGGCGTGGACCAGGACCGGCACGTTCAGGTCAGCGAAGCGCAGCGTGTTGGCGACGGCCCGCTCATCACCGAAGTTGGGCAGCGTGACTAGCACGCCGTCGATTTCTTCACGGTTCTGTTTGAATAATTCCGCCGCCATGCGTGCTTCTTGCAGGCTTTCAATCGCGCCGACGTTGGTTGAGTCTTCATCGGTGATGATGGCGTTGATGCCGGCCTTTTCCAGCACTTCAAGAATGGTCTTGCGTCCACTCAGGGCCAGGTGGTCAGGGAAGAAACCGCGATTGCCAACGATGACAGCCAGTGTGACCGGCTTCGCATTCAGTTCGGATGCTGCGCGGGGTAGGGGTTGAGCCAATCCCATTATAAAATCTCCTTATAGTTTTTCCATATATCGAGTATCAGTTGGTAGCGCGACAGCGGCATTCCGGTGTAAATGCAGTTGCTGGTGGAGAAGATATAACCGCCGCCGGGTGCGCCGTGCTGCAATGCGTATTGTGCCGATTCGATCACTTCGGATTCGGTGCCGGTGTCCATCAGGCCGCAGTTGACGTTGCCGATCAGGCAGACACGGTTGCCGTAATCACGTTTGATCTCCGCCATGTCGATTCCGGCCTGTGGATCGAGTGAATGGAGGGCGTGGGGGTTGGCTGCGAGCAGTTGGTCGATGATGGGCATGATGTTGCCGTCGGTGTGTTTGATGACGTAGAAGCCTAGATCACGGTAGCCCTGAATAAGCTGTACCAGATAGGGTGTGATGAACTCGGAGAACATATTCGGGCTGAGAAACGGCCCGGTGTTGAAGCAGTAATCGGCGCACAGGGCGAAGCCATCCAGACCGCTGTGTTTCGCGTATTGTTCGGCACGGTCCAGTGCCACGTTCACCCGTGCCTGGGCTTCTTGTTTGACCTTTTCCGGTTCATCTGCGATCCGGTAGCTGAAACCGACCATTTCGTCGCCATCGGGAATACTGAACGTGGCGTCGCCGTGCCGCATGATGTAGTGGCGGTCGCCAGTTCGCTCGCGGATGATGTCGATCAGGCGGATGGTCTCATCGACCGTATCCGGATTGGGGTGCAGAAAGATGGCGCTGTGGTCGAACTTCTCCGCCGTCAGGATGAACAGGTCGGCCATATCCTCGCGGTGAAGCTGGCGTTCTTTCTCCTCCATCTGGAACCACTGGTGATAGCTGCGGTGCGACGGATGGACGCGGCCAAACACTTCCATGGTCAGGAAGAAGACCAGTTCAAAATGGGGGACGCGCCCGCTGAGAGGTTTGCGCTCCAAAGCGTGGATAAAGCGTTCTCGCGGCTGCATGGTTACTGCCCGTAGACGTTCTGGTAACGCCAGTGCAGCCTGGCGATGTCGTCCTCATCAATTGGAATCGGTGTACCAATCTGCATGGCCGTCCACACAATTGCGGCGTTGTCTTCGGTCATGACCGCCGCCTTGACGGCTTTTTCGGCGCTGGGTCCGGTGGCGAACACCCCGTGATTGCGCAGAATGCATGAGGGGCTGCTGCTGCCCTCCAATGCCTTGACTACTTCCTGGCCGATTTCTTCGCCACCGATGAGCACAAAACCGCCCAACGGAATCGGCCCACCAAACTCATCGCTCATCGCCGTCGTGACGCAGGGAATCGCCTTGCCGACAACGGCAAAAGCGGTGGCATAACGCGAATGGGTGTGGACGACGCCGTTCACTTCGGGCATGTGGCGGTAGATATAGCAGTGTGATGCTGTATCCGATGAGGCTTTCAGATCGCCTTCGACGACGTTGCCGTTCAGGTCCACGACCACCATGTTCTCCGGTGTCAGTTCTTCAAATTTTAGACCGCTCGGCTTGATGACGATAAGCCCGGTCTCCGGATCGCGCCCACTGATGTTGCCGCTGGTCCAGGCCACCAGATTGTTGCGCGGCAGTTCCATGTGGAGTTCGCAGACCCGCTGCCGCAGTTCGGGTAGTATCATCTAATGCCCCCTTCAATAGTTGCAGTGTTTGTGATATTCGTCCAGCATCGCCATGTAGTTGTCGTAATGCGAACCGACGGCAATCGAATGACTGCTGCCCAGGATGAACCCGCCGCCGGGTTTGGCACATGCCATCGCCCGGCGCACATCGGCGCGAATATCCTCCGGTGTGCCACCCATCAGGTTTTCGACGGCGACGCCGCCCCACAGGACGATTTTATCGCCATATTTCTGCTTGACCTCGCAGATGTCCATAGCGGCGGTTGGCTGGATCGACTGGTAAGCGTCGTAGCCGATTTCGATGAACATGTCCAGCAGCTTCATGTGACGGCCTTCCCAGAAGGCGATCTGCGATCTGGCTTTGGCCCGCAGATAGGTCTCGTGGCCCAGAATCTTCTCTACCGTGTCGAAATCGACGGCGAACTCCCTGACCGGGTTCCCATCGGGGAGTTCGCCGTTGAGAACGGCATGGACCCGCTGATTGCTATTCACCCCCGTGAATCTCCCGTCGCATGGCTTTGAGCCGTCTCATCACATCGTTGCCACCCCGACCGAAGTAGTCGTAAAGCGTTTTGTAGTCGTCGTAAAGCTTATCGTAGATGGCTTTGTTAGCGGGGATGGGTTCGACGACCTCATCTTTGAGCTTGCCCATCTTGTCAGCAGCGGCATGGATGTCGGCATAGGTGCCGGAAGCCACAGCGGCGTGCATGGCTGCACCCAACGCCGGGGCCTGTGCCGATCCAGCCAGCTTGAAGCTGCGCCCGGTCACGTCGGCGTATATCTGACGCAGCAGGGCGTTTTTCTCCGGCAGACCACCAGCGGCCACCAGTTCACGGACTTCGATGCCGCGTGCTTCAAAGGCTTCGATGATCTCACGGGTGCCGTAGGCGGTGGATTCGATCAATGCCCGGTAAATGTCGGGCGCACGAGTCGCCAGGGTCATACCGATCACCATGCCGGTCAGGTTAGTATCGACCAGTGTTGAGCGGTTGCCGTTCCACCAGTCCAGCGCGATCAAACCGTGTTCGCCGACCTTCTGTTTGGCCGCTTCCTGTTCCAGATACTGGTGCAGGTCCAGCCCGGCTTTTTGTGCAGCTTCGTGATATTCCGGTGGTACGGCATTATCGACAAACCACGCGAAAATATCTCCGACACCGCTCTGACCGGCCTCGTAGCCGTAGAGTTTGGGGATAATGCCGCCTTTTACGACACCGCACATCCCGCCGACATCCTGAAGGCGCGAGTCCGACATAATGTGGCAGGTCGAGGTCCCCATAATCATGACCATGATACCGGGTTTGGTCGCCTTGACCGCCGGGGCTGTGACGTGTGCGTCCACGTTGGCGACGGCGACAGCGATACCGGGGGAGAGTCCGGTGGCTTCGGCCATCGCGTCCGTCAGGCCGCCAGCTTTATCGCCTAACTGGGCGAACTCGCGGCTGAGCTTTTCATCGACCACATCGGCGAAGTCGGGATGCAGCGCCGCGAAATACTCGCGTGAGGGATACGCCCCATCCTGGACCATCGCTTTGTAACCAGCGGTGCAGGTGTTGCGGGTTTCGACGCCGGTCAACTGCCAGATCACCCAGTCGGCGGCTTCGATGAAACGGTCGATCTCTTTGTAGATGGCCGGGTCTTCTTCCAATATTTGCAGCAGCTTGCTGAACAGCCACTCGGACGAATACTTGCCGCCGTAGCGCTGAAGCCAGTATTCACTGCGTTCGGTCGCCACCGCGTTGATCTTGTCGGCCTGCGGCTGGCTGGCGTGGTGCTTCCATAATTTCACCCAGGCGTGCGGGTTATCCGGGAACACCTCACGCAGCGCGGTGCCATCGGCTTTGACTGGCATGGGCGAACTGGCGGTGAAGTCGATGCCAATGCCGACCACGTCTGTCGGATTGATTCCGCTTTGCTTTAGCACCGCCGGGATGGTGGTCTTGATAACTTCCAGGTAATCCAGTGGGTCTTGCAGCGCCCAATCCGGCGGCAGCGGTCTGCTGCTTCCGGGCAGGCGGTCGTCAATGACGCCGTTGCCGTAAGTGTGAACGGCGGTCGCGATTTCACGGCCATCGCTGGTATCGACCAGCAACGCCCGGCCCGACTCGGTCCCAAAATCAATGCCAATCGTGTAACTCAAAGTATCAAGTCCTTTCTTCGTGGAATCTCTCAAGCCTTTGTCCGCGCCCGTACCGCTTTCTTGCCATGACAGTGCTTGAATTTTTTGCCGCTGCCGCAGGGGCAGGGGTCATTGCGTCCGGTCTGGGCGAAGCGCTTTTCCATTTCCATATCTTTTTGCGCCATATACATCATGACCTCCGCCGGGGCGCGACGGGCGCGAAGCTGCGCCGCCATGAAGCGCATGGGTTCGTCAATGTGGTTGAAAAACGCCCGGTAGCCGGCACAGAGATAATTCAGGCCGGGTTCACCGTCGGGGGTCTCGATGAAGCGGTTTTTAGGGCAGCCGCCGTTGCACACAAACCGGACTTCGCAGTCGCGGCAATATTGCGGTAGTTTATCGCGTTTGTCCTGACCGAAGCGGTACTGCTGTTCAGAACTGACCAAATCCTTGAGTGGGATGAACTGCATGTTGCCCAGCTTATAGGCCGGTTCCACGAAGTGATCGCAGGAGAAGACATCGCCGTTGTGTTCCATCGCCAGCGCTGTGCCGCAGGTCGGCTCGAAGACGCAGAGACCGGGCCGTTGGCCGGACCAGGCTGCCAGCGCGACATCGAATATCTGGACGAAGACCTTGCCGACATCCCGCCGTACCCACTCTTCGAAGATTTCGATTAAGAAGTCGCCGTATTGTTCCGCCGTGACCGACCGTTCCGTGACATCGCTGCCTTCCTGGTAGCCAGTGTCGTTGTCGCGCTCTACAATCGGGATGAACTGCATAAATTGCGTGCCGACTTCATCACGCAGGAAGCGGTAGACTTCCAGCGGATAAGGCGCGTTGGCAGCGTGGACGGTCGTCAAGATGTTGAATTCCGCGCCATGTTTCTTCAGAAAGTCCACACCGCGCAGAACCTTGTCCAGGGTTGGCTGGCCGCCTTTGTCCACGCGATATGCATCATGCAGGCGGTGCGGCCCGTCGATGCTCACACCCAACAGAAAGTCGTTCTCCGCGTAGAATGCCGCCCATTCGTCGTCGATGGTGGTGCCGTTGGTTTGCAGCGCGTTGAAAATGCGCATCCCCGGTTTCTTATAGCGCTGCTGGTACTCGACCGCCGTCTTGAAGAAATCCAGGCCCATAAGGGTGGGTTCGCCGCCCTGCCAGGCGAAGGTGACTTCGGGGACCTGCTGCGCTTCGATGTATTGTTTGGTGTATTCTTCCAGCAGATTTTCCGACATGCGGAACTGGCTATCGGGGTAAAGGCGCTCTTTTGACAGAAAATAACAATACTTACAATCCAGGTT
>CAYQJO010000185.1:0-8685 GCA_964417785.1 uncultured Anaerolineaceae bacterium
TGGTTGGCCCAGATGGAGCAGCGCAAACCCAGCATCGTACAGGCTGTCCCCCCCGCCGTTGATCTCGTAAATGGCCCGCCGCTCCGCCAGCGCCCGTTCATGCCAGTCCAGCGCTGCCGCGTAGTCACCCCGTCCGAACGCCACCCGCCCCAGGTTGTTATAGGCATAGCCGACACCGCGCCGGTCATCGTCGCGCAGTCGGGCGGTCAATGCCTGTTGGTGGTAATCATGCGCCGTATCGTAATCCCCCTGGTACATGGCGACATTGCCCAGGTTGTTGTAAATGGCCCCCTGCCCGCGCATGGCACCGACACGTTGCAGCGCTTGCAGGCTTTCCTCGTAGTAAAACTGTGCCGCCGGGTAATCGCCCTGGCTGGATGCGACATTGCCCAGGTTGTTCAGGCAGTTGATCACACCGATGCGGTTGCCGATCTCACGGTGGATGGTCAGGCTGCGCTCGATGTAGGTCCGGGTGCGGTCATAATCGCCCAGTTTCTCATATACACGTCCCATGCTGGCGAAGGTCTTGGCAATGCCCAGACGATTGCCGATGTCGCGCTGGATCGCCAGCGCTTCCTCATAGTAATCCAGTGACGAGCGCGACTCCCCCATCAGATGCAGAATCTCGCCCTGCATCAACAAGGTCCCGGCATAGCCATCCCGATCTTCCGTCCCGCGCCGCAGATCAAGCGCCTCAGCCAGATACCGTCGCGCTCCGGACAGATTGGCGTGAATCCGCGCCACCAGCGCCAGCCCATCCAGCGCACAGGCGATACACTCCGGATGACCGATGGATCGTGCCAGCGTCAGTGCTTCCTCAAAATAGACTCGGGCGTCCGAGGGGCTATCGACATAGTAAACAGTCAGGCCGATGCTGTACAGCGCCCGTACCGTGTTCTCCGTATCATCCAGACGACGCGCCAGGGCCAGCGCCTCATCGAGATAGGCCCGCGCTTCTTCATACTGCGTCAGCACGCGGCAGGCGTCACCCAGGCGGCGCAGCACCGCCAGCCGATCCCTGTCCGCCGTCAGTGCTGCCAGCGCCCGTCGCAGGAAGCCGGCGGCCCGCTGGAACGAACTGACCTTCATCAGGCGTTCACCGGCGATGTGGGCATAATAGCCTTCTTTTGACCGCACCCCGGCAGCCTGCCAGTGCTGCGCCAGCATGATAGCACGGGTCGGATCATCAGGATAAACCCGTTCCATCGCCTCGGCCACCTGCCCATGCAAATCGCGCTGGTCGGCATCCGATAGCTGCTCCACGACGCCCTCACGCAGTTTGTCGTGGGCGAAGCGCCAGCGGTCATTTTGCTGCTCGATCACCGCCAGATTGGCACACAGAGTCAGCCAGTCGCGCAACTCGTCATCGCCAGCGAACTGTCGCATGATGTTCAGGTCGATCTGGCGACCGGCCACCGCTGCAATCCGCAGCAGGCGGCGGGCCGCTTCGGGTACGCGATCCAGGCGGCGGCGGACAATCTCGCGCATCCCACCGGCGAAGACCTGCGGCGGCAGCGTCATGCTGCCGATCTGACTCAGGCTGCCGGCATCCTCCGCCAATGTGCGCACCACTTCCACCAGGAAGAACACGTTGCCTTCTGTCTCGCGCTGTAACAGGTCCAGCACCTCGGCCCGCTGACCGGCCTCGCCCAGCATGGCGGTACTCAATTCGGCAATCGCATCCGGCGGCAGCCGGTCCAGCTTCATATGCTGAGCGCCGTTAATACCCAGATCAGAGCGCTCGTCATCGCGGTAAGTCCCCACGATCAGCAGCCGCAAATCGCTGACAATGGATGCCAACTGCTTGAGCGGTTCCAGACTCAAGTGCGTCCACTGCAAGTCTTCAAGAATGAGCAGGACCGTGCGCTCCGATGTCATCCGCCGCAGTAACTCGACAATGGTAATGAGTAAACGCTGGCGTTGTTCGTCGCTGCTCAAAACGGGAAGATCGGGAACCGGTCCATCCAGCACCGTGTCGATGTCGGGTACAATCTCCTTGAGAACAGCCGCTTCGACCGGATCGATTTCCGTGTTCAATGCCACCTGGAACAGCGCTTCGCCCCATAGCTGGAAGGGTTTACCGCCGGTCACCACACCCTGACCGCGCAGCACCAGCACACCATCCACCAGCGACCGGATGCGCAGTTCATCCACCAGGCGCGATTTGCCCACACCACTTTCACCACCGATCAGCCACAGACTGCCCTGCCCGGTGTGTGAGGCGCTCATGGCGTCGGTCAACTGGCTGAGTTCATCGCTTCGTCCGACGAAACGGGCCGACTCCAGGAAACTCTCGCGGATCGCCACACTCTCAACCGGGACAGGCAAATCAAAGGCGCGGCACAGGTCTTCCATGACCGCGCTGGCGCTGGCATAGCGCAGTGAGGGCTGCTTCACCAGCAACCATTTCAGAATATCGCGAGCAGGCTGTGCCACCAATGGCGTCAGGTCCGGTTCGCGGTACATGACGTCTTCGATCAACTGGTTGGCCGTCTCAGCCTGGAATGGATGCCGACCAATAAGCATCTCATAGGCCATAACCCCGAACGCATACAGGTCGGATGCGGGCAAAGCAGCGCTGCCCTGAAGAACTTCCGGTGCCATGTAAGCCAATGTGCCGCTGGGGTCGCCGCGCTGACCGGCCTCCAACGCAAGACCGAAGTCCAACACCTTGACCAGTCCATTGGTGACCAGCACATTGCCCGGTTTGAGGTCGCGGTGGACAATCCCGCGACGGTGGATATAAGCAAGGGCCTGAAGAAACTGCAACAGCAGTTCAACGACATCGAGAGTCGCTGCCGTGAGCGGCACCGGCGACTCAAGATAGTCCATCGTGTAGTAGGGTGTCCCATCGGGTTCAAAACCGTAATCCAGCACACTGATGATATGCGGGTGGTGGAGCGATGCCAGCAGGCGGAATTCCTGCGTCAGCGCCACCCGTGCGTTGAGCGGCATGTTGTCGGCTGGCTGGACTCGCTTGAGGGCGACATCACGTCCGGCGACGCGATCCAGCGCCCGGTAAACAGTACCCATTCCCCCCATTCCAAGCGATTCGTGGAGTTGATAGCGGTTGCCTGTAAGCACAATGTTTCCTTCCGAATAGCTGAATATTGTGGACCGAAGTGGCGTGCAGCGCAAGCGATCTGCGTTACAATGGGGAGAAGCTCTTTTTACGTAAAGGATATTATGCTATGAGTAAAGGTCGCATCTTTGACGATCCACAGTTTCGCTATCAGGATGCCTACAGCGGGCGTGAAATCGTCCAATTGACCGATTACCTGGGCCATTCCAACCATCTGTATTTCACTGATCCCGGCTTCTTCAATAACAACCGCTCGATGGTGTTCATAGCGGACCGGGAGAACCAGAGCAATCTGTTCCGCTATGATTTTGACAGCGGCACCATCACCCAGATGACGGATTTGCAGGGACCGGGACGACCGGGCGGCTGCCTGAGTACCGCCAACAACTGCCATTACTTCTGGTGGGTGGACAAAATCCACGAACTGAACCTGGAGACGCTGGACGAGCGGATCATCTACGAACTCCCCGAAGCAATGGGGGTGGCAGGACGGGTTAATCCAACGGCAGACGGCAAGTATGTGCTGACCAAGATTCAGGAGCCGGTGCCAGAGGAGAAAGCGGCGGTCTCGTTCGCCTATTCCCGCTTCCACGAGATGTTCCACCGCAAGCCGTTCTCGCAGATCGTGCGGATCGAGATCGAGACCGGCAAGACGGATGTGCTGCATGAGGACCACCGGTTCATCACGCATATCAATACCTCGCCCACCAACCCAACACTGATGACTTTCTGCCATGAAGGTCCCTGGCGCTGGGTCGATCAACGTATCTGGGGCATGAACATCGAGACGGGTGAGGTGTGGAAAATCCGCGACCAGTCGGATGGGGAGTTTGCCATCGGGCATGAATACTGGTTTGCCGACGGTGAACACATCGGCTATCACGGGCGGCCTCGCTCCGGTGAAGGCGATCATGTTTACGGGCGCATCAAATGGGATAACAGCGACCATGTTGAAGAACGCTTTCCGTTTCATTCGACGCATTTCCACAGCCTGGACGAGAGCATGATCGTGGGCGACGGCACGCCGGGGGCGGTGTTCAGTCATCAGGGCGTGGCGCAGCCGTTCATCCAGTTGTTCAAGTGGGATGGCGAAGCCTATGTCGGACCGCGTATTCTGGCGTATCATCGCAGCACCTTCAATGACCAGCACGCGCACCCGCATCCCCGCTTTACGCCGGACGGCAAGCACATTCTGTACTCATCGGATTTGACCGGTTACGCCAATATGTACATGGTCGAGATTGGCGATTTCGAGGATTTGCCACTGCTGACCGAGGATGTCCAGCCGCAGCATACGTAGCCGCTGGCGGGTTTTTGAAAACGAGTCGGAATCTCGATGACCTTTGACCTGACTACCATAGCCGTATTCGTCGTCGCGGCAGCGATCTATGCAGCCCTGCTGCCCAGGTCGCTGCGCGGATGGGCGCTGCTGGTCGGCAGCGGGATCGCTATCTACTGGCTGCAACCACGTTTGCCTATCCGCTTCTCCGATTTCATGCTGCCGACGCTCACCCTGGCGCTGACGGTGGCGTCGTGGTGGTTCACCCGCGCCCCGGACCAGAAAACCAGCCAGGAGGATCGCATCGCTTTGGGCGTGATCGTGGCGCTGGTGTTGGGTATGGCCGGGATGCGCTTCATCCAGGCGGATTTCCGGCTGACACCCTCACGGCCACCCGATCCACTCCAGGTGGCACTGGTTCTGGCTGCCTTCGCCGCGCTGGTCTTTCCCCTGCCCCGCCTCGCCGGACGGGAGCGGACCCTGACCGGTCTGCTGCTGGCGATCATCGCATTTTTTGTCGTGACAAAAGCCGAACCGCTGGCGGAAGCGGTGGCCGGGTTCTTTCGCGGGCGTGCCGGTCAGGATACCTCGCTGGCAAGCATGAACGATCTGGGCTGGCTCGGATTCTCGTATGTGGCGTTTCGTCTGATCCACACGGTGCGCGACCGGCAGACGGGCCGGCTCCCGGCGCTGACTTTGCGCGAATATGTGACCTATGTGGTGTTCTTCCCGGCTTTTATCGCCGGCCCCATCGACCGTGCTGAACGCTTCGTCAAGGATTTTCGCGCCCTGCCCGATAAACTCGGCCTGGACGCTGAACGCTTCAGCGAAGGCACAAAACGCATCGCCGTCGGGGTCTTCAAGAAGTTCGTCATCGCGGATACGCTGGCGCTCGGATTGGCGCTCAACGCCAGCAACGCCGATCAGGCGGTTTCGGCACCGGCGTTGTGGTTCCTGCTCTACGGCTACGCGCTGCGCCTGTTCTTCGACTTCAGCGGTTACAGCGACATCGCCATCGGCATCGGTATCCTGTTCGGCATCACCCTGCCGGAGAACTTCAAGCAGCCCTATCTCAAAACCAACATCGCTGCATTCTGGCAAAGCTGGCACGCCACGCTGAGCAACTGGGCGCGGTTTTATGTCTTCACGCCGCTGTCGCGTGTTCTGCTGCGGCGCAAAACCGCCCCCCGGCGGGTGGTACTCTCGACGCAGCTAGCCACCATGATCGTCATCGGACTATGGCACGGCATTACTGTAAATTTTCTGGTCTGGGGAGTGTGGCACGGGGTCGGGTTGTTCATCCACAAGCAGCACGCCGACCGCACACGGGCCTGGTATCGGGGACTATCACCGGCTCGAAAGCGCTGGTCGGACCTGTTTGGCTGGTTTGTGACATTTCATTTCGTGGTGCTGGGCTGGGTGTGGTTCGCCCTGCCCGATTTTGAGCAGTCTGTGCGCGTGTTCGGTCGATTATTCGGGGTAGCGTGGTGATGAACTGGTGGTCGTTTTTGCGGATTGCGCTCAAAGCGGCGGTCTTGCTCGCGGGCATCAATCTGGTCTTCGCGCTAACCACGCCGGTCGAAACGCGGCTGACGGTCTACAACGGGCTGGTGCCGGGGCGCGAGCGGCTGCCCTACGGCGAGAACCCGGCGGAATCGTATAACCTGAGCCTGTTCAATCTCCCGGCAATGGTCGCCAGCCATAAAATCAGCCAGCCGAAAGCCGATGATGAATTTCGGGTGATCTTGCTCGGTGACTCGGCCACCTGGGGCTGGTTCCTGGGCAACGACGATACACTGGCGGGACAACTCAATGCTGGCGCGTATACGACCGACGATGGGCGGACGATTCGGGTGTATAACCTGGGCTATCCGATCATGTCGCTGACGAAAGACCTGCTCATCCTGCAAGAAGCCATGCGCCACGATCCCGATTTGATCGTGTGGCCGGTGACGTTATCCTCATTTCCGCGAGAAAAACAACTATTCCCGCCATTGGTGCAGGAGAACGCCGACCGTGTGCGCGAGTTGATCGCGGAATACGATCTGGCGCTGGACGCGGACGATCCGCGTTTCGTGGAGCGCGACTTCTGGGAAGAAACGCTGGTGGGTCGGCGGCGGGCGCTGGCAAACTGGGTCCGCTTGCAGGTGTATGGCTTCGCCTGGGCGGCTACCGGGATCGATCAGGCCATCCCGGATGATATTCCGCTGCGGCGCAGTGATTTCGAGGACGATTTAAGCTGGGAGAATTACCCGGAGCCGGTGGACCTGACCCGTGACGATCTGGCATTTGACGTGCTGACGGCGGGCATGGCGATGGCTGGCGAGGTGCCGGTGGTACTGGTCAACGAGCCGATGTTTATCAGTGACGGCGAGAACAGCGATTTGCGCTACAACAGCTTCTATCCGCGTTGGGCCTACGATCAATACCGTGAAATCCTGGCGCAAATCACGGAGGAAAACGGCTGGCGCTATGTGGACGCCTGGGATTTGCTGCCACCGGATGCGTTCACCGATACGCCGGTGCATACGACCCCGGCAGGTGCGGCGGAGTACGCGGCGTGGTTGGCGGAGATTACAGACTTCGATAGGTCATGAACTGGCTCGACGCCAGCGGACGAAAAGGTAGAGCATCCAGATAGCGGATAGTCCTGCTGGCACAAACAACCAGAGCGTATTCAGGAACAGAGCGGCGGCAGCAAATGCCAGTGTCAGTGCCAGGGCAACCATGAACCAGAGAGCGGTCTTGTCGGGTGTATCGAGGGCGCGAATCTGGCGGTAGTACTCGGAGTCGGCGGGTTGGGGTATGGGCTGCGATGTTGCTGGTTTGTCGATGTTGCGTTCAGCCATTCGGCGGCTACCTTCATGCATACGGGCTGCTTCAAGGTGTTTCCAAGAAAATAGCTATTCTCACGGCGGACGCGAAAAATCGCGTCCCTACGAAAACCCATGTTTGTGGGTAGGGACGGCATTATTGCCGTCCGCAGAAATGTAGACGGGCTATGTATTTTTCTGGAAAAGCCCAACCAGGGTTATTTTAGTGCAATCGGTGGGTGATATGCAAATGTGGGTGACTGGCGGGGTGCATCGGGAACTTTCTGCGGTGCGTAAACGTCTGGTATACAGGTCAAATTGAAAGGATGTGGTTCGCATGAAGCACTTACGTCTACTTGCACTTGTCTTGAGCCTTTTTGTCGTGGCCGGGGCAGCTTCGGCTGCCGATACGATCAGCTACACCAGCCAGCCGGATCAGATTGTCGTGTTCCTGAACAACATCGCGTTCGCCCAGGACGACATCACCCTGCCCGGTGGTGTGGATATGGCGGTGGTGCTGCCGGAGCAGGTTTTCACGGATACGGTGGTGCTGCGCGAGGACGGTGAGCGAGTCGCCAGCTACCGGATGGATCGCAGCGAAGGCCGCCCGACGCTGCGCTGGACGAGTGAGAGCGGCAGCGATGTACGCCAGGTGACGCTGACCTACCTGCTCGCCGGTGTGGGCTGGACGCCGCGTTACGATATGTGGCTGGCGGAGGATGAGACGGTCGGGTTCGATTTCTACGCCGAGATTGTCGATAACGCACTGACGCTGGAAGATGTAGACATCCGGTTGGTGGCGGGTCGCGTGGATACGATGCAGCAGATGGATGAAATCTCGCGGGTGACGACCAACCAGTATATTGCCGGGTATGATCGCGCCGGGGCCGGTTTCACGGGGGCGGCCACCATCCAGCATGTCTACGCGATTGATCCGATCTCGGCCATACCGGGTGAGACGGTGTATACACGGCTGGTCACGGCAGAGTTACCGGCGCGGCGGGTGCATCTGTGGAACGCGCAATCCGAGCCGCAGGTGGATGTCATCTACAAGGTGCGCAATGAGACCGAGATTCCGTTTGCCGAAGGCATCGTGCGCAGCTACGAGAACGGTCTGTTTGTGGGCAGCGATTTCGTGGAACTGACACCCATCGGCGGCGAAGGCAGTGTGACGGTGGGCAATTTGCAGAATGTGCGGGTCAACCGGAGTGAGACGCGCACGGCCATTGCGCCGGTCCGCAACCGCGACACGCAGCATGACGTGGTGTTGGAACTGACCAATTTCGGCGATACAACCATCACGATTGAAGTGGTCGATTATTTCCCGCCCGACGCCATCGAATTCGCTTTTTCGCAGGAGCCGGAAAGACAGAAAGACAACCTGTTCCGCTGGGAGGTGACGCTGGAACCGGGGGCGACGGTGGAGATCAGCTACGGGTTTAAGAATTATTAGGTAGCCCTCACCCCTAAATCCCCTCTCCCAAAATGGGCGAGGGGACCGTTTGAATCAG
>CAYQJO010000186.1:0-8669 GCA_964417785.1 uncultured Anaerolineaceae bacterium
TCCGCACACCGCCGCCGAGCTTGACCTGGAGCAAATCTGGCATATGGTCGATGATTTGATCGAAGCACACGGCGACTGGCTCCCGGCGTATGTGTAGGGGACGGCCCGCGTGCCGTCCCGTTGGGGTGTTACGGATTATTCTTACCTCACCCCCCGGCCCCCTCTCCATAGCATCGGAGAGGGGTTGGGGTGAGGTCTAAAAAAGGAGAGTCACACATATGGTCGAAAAATGGGGTATCTTTGAGGCCGAGTTCACCGGTCCCGGCGGTGGCAATCCATTTATGGATGTAGAATTCGGGGCGGTGTTCACGTATAAGCACCGCAAAATCGACGTGGACGGTTTCTACGACGGCGACGGCGTGTACCGGGTGCGCTTCATGCCCGATGTCGAAGGCGAATGGACCTATACCACGCGCAGCAGCAGCGCCGATCTGGATGGCAAGACCGGCGCGTTCACCTGTGAACCGCCATCAGCGGGCAATCATGGCCCGGTGGGCGTTCACAACACCTACCATTTTCAATATGCCGACGGCACGCCCTATTTCCAGGTCGGCACCACCTGCTACGTGTGGAATCACCAGGGCGAGGCGCTGGAAGCACAGACGCTCAAGACGCTGGCGGCGGCACCCTTCAACAAGATGCGCATGTGCGTCTTTCCCAAGCATTACACCTACAACCAGAACGAGCCGGATTACTACCCGTATGAAGGCACGCCGCTGACGGATTGGGACTTCACCCGCTTCAACCCGGCGCACTTCCGCCACCTGGAACAGCGCGTGCAGGATTTGATGGACCTGGGGATCGAGGCCGACATCATCGTCTTCCACCCCTATGACCGCTGGGGCTTCGCCGAGATGCCGCCGGAAGCCGACGACCACTATCTGCGCTATCTGGTGGCGCGGCTGGCGGCCTTCCGCAATGTGTGGTGGTCGCTGGCGAACGAATTCGATTTCATGGGGGCCAAATCCGAGAGCGATTGGGACCGCTTCTTCCAGATCATCCAGGCGCACGACCCCTACCAGCGTTTGCGCTCGGTCCACAACGGGCGGCTGATGTACGATCACGCCAAACCCTGGGTGACGCATTGCAGCATCCAGCGCTGGGAATTCGACAATATCCCGACGTGGCGCGAGCAGTATAAGAAGCCGGTGGTCATCGACGAGAGCGGCTATGAGGGCAATATTCCGCAGGGATGGGGCAACAACTCGGCGCAGTTGATGGTGCAGCGCTTCTGGCATGCGGCGTCTCGCGGCGGGTATGCCGGTCATGGCGAGACCTATCTGCACCCGGACGACGTGCTGTGGTGGTCTAAAGGCGGCGTGCTGCACGGCGAGAGTCCGGCGCGGATCGCGTTCTTCCGCCAGATCATGGACGAGATGCCGCCGTACACGCTGGAACGCACGGAAGCGTCACGGCAGGCGGTCGGCAATCAGGGTGTGGGCGTGCCGGGGAAAGCCTTCCTGGTGTATTACGGCAGCCAGCAGCCAGCGCGGATGACGTATCATCTGCCGGAGGGGGCCGATTACACGGTGGACATCATCGACACCTGGGGCATGACCATCACGCGGCGCGACGGCACGGTCGCCGGCGAGGTGACCATCGACCTGCCGGGTGTGCCGTTTGTGGCGGTGCGGTTAGCGGCGGACAGGCACGATGGTTGATTGTGCGTAGGGGACGGCCCGCGTGCCGTCCCGATGGGGTGAAATGCGACCTACGGAATCACCCACACCGGCTTGCCGTCCAGGATGCGCTGCCAGTGGTCGGGGAAACGGGCGCTGTCCAGCGGTTTGCCCAGGAAGCCGTCGAATCTCCGGCGGCGAGCCTCGTTGATCTCGCTGATATGCGTGGTGTAGGCGATGAAGACCACGCCGTATGGCTGCCCCCCGCTTCGCAGCGCGGCAAACACGGTGTATCCGGATTGTCCCGGCATGCTCAGGTCGATGAACACGACGCGGGTCTGCGGCAGCATACCGCGCACCGCGTCCAGATCGACCGGCGGGGTTTCGACGACCACGCTCACATTTTCAGCCTGAAGCAGCCCGGTCAGAATTTCGGCGCTGATGAGGTCATCCTCGATGATGATTACCTGCACGGTTAACCTCCACGCAGCCGCCGGAGCGCAACGGTTGCTTTGTCGCGTACATGGTGGTCGGCATGATCGACATAGCGCTCGATGGCGGAGGCGGCCACCGGGTCAGCGAGCAGGCCGAGCGCCTCGATGATGGTGTAGATCACCATGGCCGAGTCGGCCTCATCCAGCGCCCGCAGCAGCGGATCGACCGCCGCCGGGTCGCCGATCTGGCCCAATGCCACCACCAGACTCACGCGCACGGTCGGCGTTTCGGCGTCCAGCCGCGCAATCAAGGCCGGGACGGCGCAGGCGTCGCCCAGTCTGGCGAGAGCCTGCGCGACCGCCTGCCGCACCAGCGGATTCTCCGCCGCCAGTGAGGCGATCAACGGGTCACAGGCGCGGGTGTCGCCGATCTCGGCCAGGACCTTCGCCGCCAGCCGTGCGCCGTGCGGGCGTCCGGCACGCAGTTCCGCGATCAAATCATCGACCGCCGCCGGTCCCAGCGCCAGCAGTTGCGCCTGCGCGGTTTGTCGTGTGGGCAGGTCTTTGCTGTTGAGTGCGTGTACCCAGTCTGTGATCATGGTATTACGTCACATGCCACACTTCTTCGCCCCGGAGGATACGCTCCACCAGATCAGGAAACACCAGTTGATCCAGCGGCTTGCCGATGCCACCGTTGAACCCGGCGGATTTCAGGCGCGAGACCTCCTCGTTCATCACACTGGCGGTGATGGCGATCACGGCGGTGGCGCGATACGCCGGATGTTCGCGCAGCATCTTCAGCACTTCGAACCCGTCGTAAGGGGCAATGTGGATGTCCAGCAAAATCACATTTGGGGCCGGTGCCAGTGCATCCAGCCGCGCCGCAAAATTGGCGCTGTCCTCAAACAGATGCAAATGCGGGTAGCCCAGCGCCTCGACCAGCAGCATTTGCATAATCTCCCGGCTGAGCGGTTCATCCTCGACATATAGAAAAACAGGTTCCACGCTATACCTCCTCCATTTCGTCCGCCATCGTTTGCAGCAGGCGGACAGACGCCACCGGTAGTTCGACAAAAAAGGTGGCACCGGTACCCGGTTCGCTTTCCAACCACAGGCGTCCATCGTGTGCCTCCACCAGCCGCAGGCTGATCGGCAGGCCCAGACCGGTCCCACCCTGGGTCAGGCCGGGGGTGGTCTGGCGGAATGGTTGGAAGATCAAATTGAAGTCCTCGGCGGCGATGCCCGGTCCGGTGTCCTGCACCGTAATGTACACCGTCTCCCCTCTATTCTCGGCACGAACCGTCACCGTGCCGTGCTGGGTGAACTTGCAGGCATTGCTGATCAGATTGAGCAGCACCTGGCGCAAGCGCCGCCGGTCACCGACCAGCAGCGGCAGATCGGGCGCGATATGGCTCACCAGCGTCACCGGCTTGCCAGCCAGCAACGAGTCGGCGGTCGCCAGCACCGTCGCGAGTTCCTCTTTCAGGTCCACGTCGGCTTCGACAAACAGATGCAGCATATCGGCTTCGATCTTGGTAATATCGAGCATATCGTTAATCAGCGACAGCAGGTGCTTGCTACTGGCGAGCGCCTTATTCAGCTTATCCACCTGACGCTCGTTCACCGGCCCCAGCATACCATTGGCGACGAACTGCGTGAAGTTCAGAACGGCGTTCATCGGCGTGCGCAGTTCGTGGCTCATACTGGCGAGAAACTGGCTTTTCATCCTGTCGAGTTCGCGCAGTTCCTCGGCCATCCGCACCTGACGGGCGTAAAGCTGCGCGTTGCGCACCGCCACCGCCATCTGGTCGGCCAGTGACACCAGCACCCGCTTATCTTCACCGTCGAAGCGGTGCGGCTGCTCCGATTGCAAATCCAGGACACCGATCAACTTGTTACCGATCATCATCGGCAGCGCGGCCATCGACCGGGTGGTTTCGGGCCGCCGCACACAGGTGCAGCCGTTCAGTATATGCTGATCGTCTGAGAACATCGGCTTCTTGAGCGTGGCACACTCCGCCAGCACACAGTCGGGTTTATCCACCGGGATGGGGCGAGCATCGCGGTCTTCACCGGCGACAGCCACCATATTCAGGGGGCCGTCATCGTTGTAAAGCCATACCGCCACCTGGAGCAGGCCAAAACGGCGGCGCGTCTCGTCCGCGATCAATGGCAGCAGTTCATCAATATCGAGCGTGGTGGTCGCCTCGCGGGCCACCTTCGCCCCGATTTCGACATCGCGTGTGCGGGCGGCGATGCGGTCTTCCAGGTGATCGATGGAATGGCGAAGCTGGTGTGTCATGCTGTTGAAGGCCAGGGCAAGCTGCCCGATCTCGTCGCTGCGTCCGACATGGGTCTCCATATCCAGATCACCGGCGGCGATGCGGGCGGCCTTATCGGCCAGGTCTTCCAGCGGCGCACTGACCGAGCGCGAGACATAGCGCAGCGTCAGCGCTGCGACCACGCCCGCCGCCAGCAGTGCAATGAGCGCACTGGCCGCGATGACCACCAGCGAACCGCCAATGGTTTCGCCCAGTGGCTGCTCCGCCAGCAGCACCAATCCTATATCGGGCAGCCAGTGGTAGGCCCCCAGCACCCAGTCCGGGTTGCGGTAGATGTGCCAGCCGTATTCGCCATCCAGCGCCCGCCGGTACCCGTCACTGTCAACCTGGATGGATTTATCGCCGGTGACCGGCTGGCCGTGTGTATCCACCACATAGGTACGGCTGGCGCTGCTCATATTGGCGCGTTCGCCCATGATGGCGTCCAATCGATCCAGATCGACCCATCCCACCAGCACGAAGTCATGGCCGTTGACCGTCATGGGCTGATAGACCAGGATACCGGCCACGCGACCATCTAAAGTCAGCATTTCGTGATCGCGGGTTTCGCCGGAGAAGTAGGCGGTCGCCTGGAAGCTCATCCCACTGAACGCCCCGGCGCTCTGGACCAGGATACGCCCGCTGTTGTCCGTCAGATAGTAGAAGCGGAAGCGCTGCGAGCGGGCCTGCTGGTCGGTGAAGAACACCCGAATGCGATTCTCGCTGTCACTGCGCAGCGCGGGAAAATCCTGGATAGAAAGCTGCCATCGTGAAACCAATGATTCGGACGCATCCGCCAGCAGCCCCATCTCCACGCTGAGATCATCCAGCCAGCGACCCACCTGGGCCGACTTGAGCGTCGCCACCGACTCCAACTGCCGTGCTGACAGCACGACCGTCGTCTGGATGTTGTAGAGCATATTCAGGGTGTTGATGATGAAACCGGCCACCAGTGTCGCTGCCACCACAGCCAGTGCCAACCGGGTACGGATGCTGTTCCATGTTGAAGGCATTCTGCCGAACTCACGCTTCGTCTCTCCTACTTATTATAGGCAGGTTTGGCCTGTTAAAGCATTGAGGTCGGCAAGGCAATCGCTTCAAATCGAAATGTGGCTCAATTGATGTTTTGAACCGCTGAGACGCCAAGGATTTCTTCGTCAATTGTAAAAAACAGAGTAGGCTCTTTTTTGGAATCTTTGTGTTCTCTGCGCCTCTGCGGTTCAAGTAAGGCTTTTTCAGAAAGATACATAGCCCGGTACTCTACATTTCTGCGGACGGCAATAATGCCGTCCCTACCCACAAACATGGGTTTTAGAATATAATCCGCAAGAAGAAAAGTCAGCAGGGAAAATACCACCCCCAGCCGGACCCGAACGGATGGCACCGGTAGTCTGCGCAGCATCGCCTATCAGCCCATATCGTATATCTTGCTCTATCATAGCGCGAGTCGGGTTTTCCTGTTCCTTTACGTTTGCGCCGGGTTGCGTCATACTCTATAGAGGCAGGTCATTTGCAGCGCAAGGAGTCCCGATGCAATACACCAACCCGGTCATTCCGGGCTTTTACCCTGATCCGAGTGTGTGCCGCGTGGGCGAGGATTATTACCTCGTCACCAGCAGCTTTGAGTATTTCCCTGGCGTACCCGTCTTTCACAGCCGCGATCTGGTCCACTGGTGCCAGATCGGCCACTGTCTCACCCGCCCATCGCAGCTTCCGCTGCAACACGCCCGCAGTTCCGGCGGCATCTACGCCCCCACCATCCGCTACCATGACGGCACCTTCTACATGATTACCACCAACGTCACCGGCGGCGGCAATTTTGTAGTCCACACCGATGACCCGGCGGGCGAGTGGTCCGAGCCGGTGTGGATCGACTACCCCGGCATCGACCCGTCGCTGCTGTTCGATGACGACGGCAGGGTCTATTTCACCAACAACGGCGTCTACGATGACGGTCCACGCGGCATCTACCAGTTCGAGATCGACCTCAGCAGCGGCCAGCCGCTCAGCGAACCGCGCCTGGTGTGGACCGGCACCGGCGGATCGCATCCAGAAGCACCCCATCTCTACAAGATCGACGGGCGCTATTACCTGATGATCGCCGAAGGCGGCACCGAGTACGGCCACATGGTCACGGTGGCCCGCAGCGACAACCCCTACGGCCCGTTTGCAAGCTGCCCGCACAACCCGATCCTGTCGCACCGCAGCCTCGATCATCCCATCCAGGCGACCGGCCACGCCGATTTAATCCAGACCCACGATGGCTCCTGGTGGATGGTATTTCTGGGCATCCGTCCCCACCGCCACGCCCATCATCTGGGCCGCGAGACCTTCCTGACGCCGGTCACCTGGCGCGATGGCTGGCCGGTGGTCGATATGCCGGTTGAGTTGAACATGGACGTTCGCGGCGGACTCCCATCCGTACCCTGTCCAGAGCCGGACCCGCACGACGATTTCGTCCTGCCGGAACCCAATCTGCAATGGAACTTCCTGCGCAATCCGGTTGACGCCAACTGGTCGCTGGACGAGCGGCCCGGCTATCTGCGGCTGAGCGGGACCGGGGTCACGCTGGATGATGTCGATTCACCGGCCTTCATGGGACGGCGGCAGCAGCATGTCAACTGTTACGCGGCGGCGGTGCTGGATTTCGATCCGCAGCACGCCGGCGACGAAGCCGGACTGACCGCCCTGATGAACGAGCGCCACCATTACGAGATCGCCGTCACCCTGATCGACGGCCAGCGGACGGTGATCGTGCGCCAGCGCACCGGCAGCTTGAAGGCGGTCGTCGCGCAACAGCCCATCGACCCCGGCCCGGTGACATTACGCATCAGCGCCGACCGCGACCGCTATACGTTCTCGTATGCGCTGATGGACGGTCAGAGTGCGGCATTGGCGAGCGGCGAGACACGCTATCTATCTAAGGAAGTCGCCGACGGGTTCACCGGTGTCTATTTCGGCATGTACGCCACCGGCAGCCCGGCCTATTTCGACTGGTTTGACTACGTGCCGACGGCGTGGTAGGGATCAGCCCTCACCCCAAACCCCTCTCCCAAACACTTCGCTGGGAGAGGGGCTTTCACCCCTTCTCCCTCAGGGAGAAGGGGCCGGGGGATGAGGGCTACACATCAACAATAACTAGAAAGAGACAATACCCCATGATCTGGTTTGATCGGCCTGCCGACGATTGGAACACCGCCCTGCCCATCGGCAACGGTCGCCTGGGCGGCATGGTCTATGGCGGCGTACCGCAGGAGCATATTCAACTCAACGAGGACAGCGTATGGTACGGCGGACCGCGTGACCGGCACAACCCGGACGCGCTGCGCTATCTGCCGGAACTGCGGCAACTCATCTTTGACGGCAAGACCGCCGAAGCTCACGATCTGGCGTCGCTGGCGCTGACCGGACTCCCGGAAAACCAGCGCCATTATGAACCGCTGGCCGACCTGTTCCTGGACTTCGATCACAGCGACGAAGTTACCGGCTACCGGCGCGAACTCGACATCGAAAACGCCATCGTCCGCGTGGCATATACCGCCGATGGCGTGGACTACCGGCGCGAAATCTTCGCCAGTGCGCCGGATGATGTGATCGCCGTCCGTCTGACCGCCAGTGCGCCCTTCGGTGTGCGCGGCTGGCTGCGGCGACTCGGTGCCGGTGAGAAATATTCGCATTACCTCGATAACGTCCGGCAGCACGGCGACACCGCCGTCATGCTCAGCGGCGACACCGGCGGCGTCGATTTCTGTGCCATGCTGAACGTCTTTGTGGAGGGGGCCACGCCGTCGCGGATTGGCGAGCATATTTTCGTCAATGGCGCTCAATCGGTCACGTTCTTCGTCGCGGCGGCGACGTCGTTCTACCACGATCTGCCGGAGACCGCCGTGATCGAGAGGATCGAGCGCGTACAGCCCTATGACACACTCGTCCAGGACCACATCGACGATTACCGGAGCCTGTACGACCGGGTGAGCCTGAGCTTTGACGGTCCCAGCGCCGGCGATCTGCCCACCGATCAACGCCTGGAACGAGTCAAGCAGGGCGAGCGCGACACCGGCCTGGACAGCCTCTACTTCCAGTTTGGCCGCTACCTGCTGATCGCGTCCAGCCGACCGGGGACGCTGCCCGCCAACTTGCAGGGCATCTGGAACGACCGCTGGCTGCCATCCTGGGACAGCAAGTACACCATCAACATCAACACGGAGATGAACTACTGGCCGGCGGAGGTGGGCAACCTGAGCGAGTGCCACCAGCCGCTCTTCGATCTGCTGGAACGGATGCACCGCAACGGC
>CAYQJO010000187.1:0-8663 GCA_964417785.1 uncultured Anaerolineaceae bacterium
CGTAGGGACGCGATTTTTCGCGTCCGCCGTGAGAATAGCTATTTTCTTGGAAACGTCTTACGGCGGGACGGCACGCGGGCCGTCCCCTACGGTGTGGCGGTCATCGCGTAGGGACGCGCAATGGCGCGTCCGAAAATATCACGGTCACATGTAATTTGCGCACTTCACGCTGTTTTGCACCTACACCAGGGATTTAGAGCGATTGCCCTGACGTCATACATAAGGCCGCCCGATATGGTGACTGAATTGAAAGCGATCCAATTGTTGTATCATGTCTCGTCATTCCAGAGCTTGGTCTGCCGTTTCTGCCGTTGAGCCTTCACCCACTCAACTGGGTCTTCGATCTCCGGGTCTACCAGCGCAATTGGTTCTGGCAATGAGCGCAAATAGGCGACAATTTCGGCACCGGTTTTGGCTGTGTCGCTTTCGCCTACGTCCAATGTATCAATCAACCGTTTTGCCAATTCCTCGCGCTCCGCCGGACTGAGCGCCATCGCCTGTTCCAATATCTCTTTGACGGTCATGACATTGCCTCACTACTCATTTCTGTCATTGTACAGCATGGGCTAGACGCCCATAAACAACCGAATCTTTGCGGCGATGACCGCCTGCATGGCGTCGACCGCCGCCGCCATGACATCCAACAGATCGCCATCCGGCGCGGACCGCAGCACGTCCAGGTAGGCGCGGCGGACTTCGGTGTTGACGTTGAACTTGGTCACGCCCAGGCCAATCGCCTGCCGGATCATCGCGTCGGGCAGGCCGGATGTCCCGTGCAGCACCAGCGGCACTCTGACCGAGCGGCGAATCTGGGCCAGCCGGTCGAAATCCAACTGCGGATCGCCGGGGTAGGCCCCATGCACATTGCCGATGCACACGGCCAGCGCGTCCACGCCGGTCTCGCTCACGAACTCGGCGGCCTGCTGCGGATCGGTCATGCAAGCCTGGATGGCCTGGACCGTCAGGCCGTCCTCGGTCCCGGCGATCATGCCCAGTTCAGCTTCGACACCGGCGTCGTGCTTGTGGGCCAATGCCGCCATCTCGCGGGTGAACGCCAGGTTATCGTTGTAATCCAACGCGGAGCCGTCGGCCATCACCGACGCCATACCGGCTTCCAGCGCCGACCGGATCGCGTCGGGATCGCTGCAATGATCGAGATGGACGGCGACGCGCACGGTCGAGCGGCGGGCGGCTTCCAGGCACAGCGCCACCAGCGGCGGCCCGCCGTATTCGAGCGCCTTCGGGTGAATTTGCAGCATCACCGGCGCGTGTTCGGCTTCGGCAGCAGCGATGGCCGCCTTGACGCCTTCCAGGTTGTAGACGTTGAAGGCCCCGACGGCGAACCCGCCGGCCTGCGCCTCGTTGAGCAGTTCGCGGGTGGCAGCTAACATAGGCCCTCTCCCACACCATAAGAACGCGATCTATATACCTCACCCCCCAACCCCCTCTCCAAATATTGGCGAGGGGGAGTCATGCGAGGATTAAGCCCCTCTCCAGTTTGGAGAGGGGTTGGGGTGAGGTCAGAATTCCTTCTTGATATTCGGGTCCTGGGTGCTGTGATCGCGCACCCAGGCGTGCGGATAGCGAGCGGCGGCCCGGCGGGCGTTTTGCAGCATGGCGTAGCGCAATCGGGCCAGCGGTTCCACCATCGCCGGATCGTCAATGCGGTTGTCGTATTCATACGGATCGGCGTTGAGATCGTAGAAGGCGCTCGGACCGCCCAGACGCTCGATCAGCTTGTAGCCATCCATGCGGATCGACCAGTCGGTCCCGGCACCGAACTCGCTGAAGGTGGCTTCGCGCCAGTCGTCGGGACGCTGCCCTTCCAGAATCGGGCGCAGTGACCGCCCGGCCAGATACTCCGGCACTTCGGCACCGGCGGCGTCGATGCAGGTCGGCAGCAGATCGACCAATTCGACCGGCGCGTCGCTGACCTGCGCCGGTTGCCCCGGCCAGCGGACGATAAACGGCACCCGCAGCGCGTTTTCATAGGAGCAGTATTTGGTCCAGTAGCGGCGCTCGCCCAGCAGTTCGCCGTGATCGGACATATACACCACCAGCGTATCGTCGGTCAGGCCGTTGCGCTCCAGGGCATCCAGTACCCGCCCGACATTCCAATCGACCATCGTCACCAGCGCCAGATAGCGGCTGATCGCCATGCGCGTGTCGTCGTCGGTCATGGAGTCGTAATCCGGCCAGCGCCCACTGGCGGCGGCATACGGGTCTTCTTCTTCAAAACCCTCCGGCGGCTGCGGCGGCATGGGCATCTGGTCGTAGCGATACAATTCATCGAACTCCGGCGGGACGATCCCCGGTGCGTGCGGATTATGCATGCTGACGATCATGCCGAAGGGCTGCGAGCCGTCGTGATGGTCGAGGAACTCGATGGCGTGATCGCACACCCAGGAGTCGTAATGCTGCGCCGCCGGGACTTCGCTCACCAGACCGACATAACCGGCGGCAGACTCACCGGGCGCGGCCCGCTGCTCGGCTCGCATTTTCTCCCAGGCGTCGGGGTCCACATCGTCGATGTAGAACTTCTGCGCCGGGTCTTCGCGGGTGGGTTCGTGGGCGATGCGCACCTCGAATCCGCGTGTATCCGGCAGATTGTGTCGGGCAGACTGGAACGGCTTCCAGTGCATCTTGCCGATGGCGGCGGTTTTGTAGCCCTGGGCTTGCAGGTGATGGCCGAGCGTCGGTACCGGCATCTGGTCGGGGAAGTAGTTGTGGTTGCTCAGATTCGCGCCGGTCTGGTAGCCGTACATGCCGCTGATAAACGAATGGCGCGAGGCCATGCACACCGGGTAATTGCACACCGCGTTGTTAAAACGGGTGCCGCTGGCGGCCAGTTTATCCAGGTTGGGCGTCTCCACATCGGGCAGCCATGTGTCTTCGGTGACGCAGCCCATCGCGTCCCAGCGGTGCTGGTCGGAGCAAAGAATCAGGATGTTCATGTTTTTATTGCCTCCATTGTTATGTAGGGAACGGCCCGCGTGCCGTTCCACGAATGATAATTGGCGGGCGACGACACGGCATCGCCCATGTGCCATCTCGGCGATGCGGCGGTCGATTTCAAACCCCGGCGATGCAGCGGACAGGCACGCGGGCCTGTCCCTACGCACACATGAACGGGCGGCGGACGCGAAAAATCGCGTCCCTACGGCGGTGGCGATGCGGCACCCACAACGGCGATGCGGCACCCACAACGGGCGTGCGTAGGGGATGGCCCATGTGCCATCCTGGCGATGCGGCGGTCGATTTCAAACCCCGGCGATGCAGCGGTCGATTTCAAACCCCGGCGATGCAGCGGACAGGCACGCGGGCCTGTCCCTACGCACACATGAACGGGCGGCGGACGCGAAAAATCGCGTCCCTACGGCGGTGGCGATGCGGCACCCACAACGGCGATGCGGCACCCACAACGGGCGTGCGTAGGGGATGGCCCATGTGCCATCCCGGCGATGCGGCGGTCGATTTCAACCCCCGCCGCATCGGCGGGGGCTACCGCTGCAATACCGTTACGCCAAAGGGTGGCAGCACCAGCGGACCCGATACCGCCTCGCCGGTGAGCATGTCGGTGTAATCGCGGTCGTCCAGCGGCACCGGCGCTTCTGCCTCGCTGAAGTTCATCACAAAGACGAAATCTTTGTCGCCGTCGCTGCGCAGGGTCACACTGATGCCCTCCGGCAGGTCGGCGTCGATGACCGGTCGCAGGCCGATGTCGTCACCGATGGCGCGGTAAAGGTCGTCCAGGAAACGCTGTTCGCTGCGGGCGGCGATGTAATAGGCCTTGCCCTGCCCGTACTGGTTGACCGTCAGCGCCGGGCGTCCGGCGTAGAAGTCGTCGGTGTAGGTCGCCAGGACGGTCGCGCTCTCGGCGTGGATGAGGGCGCAAAGATCGCGGACGGTGTAGCTGCCGTGTACGAAGTCCAGGCCGACGACGGTGTTGGTCTGGCCCGGTGGCAGCGCGTCGATCTCCTCGTCCCAGATGCCCAGAACGTCCTTGAGCGGGCCGGGGAATTTGCCCAGGAAGCACAGATCGCGCTCATCGACAATGCCCGACCAGTAGGTCGCCACGAAGGTGCCGCCCTGCTCCACGAAGGCGGTCAGGCGTTCGGCCACACCGGGCCGCACCATATACAACATGGGCGCGACGACCAGATCGTAGCCGTCGAAGGGCTGCTCCATGTCGATGACGTCCACCGGGATGCCACGCTTCCAGAAGGCGCGGTAATGGGCCTGGGCCGTCTCCGGGTAGCCCTTTTCGCCGTTCATCGGACCCTGGGCCGCATCCATCGCCCAGCGGTTCTCCTGGTCGAAGATGACGGCCACTTGCGGGCGCACCGACGACCCGACCACCGGCGCGAGCTTTTCCAGCGCGTCACCGACATCGGCCACATCGTTGAAGACGCGGGTGTTCTCGTGGCCGGCATGATCGACGACCGCGCCGTGAAACTTCTCGTGGCTGCCCCGGCTCTTGCGCCACTGGAAATACTGCACCGTATCCGATCCGTGCGCGACGGCCTGCAACGAGGTCAGCAGGTGCGCACCGGGCTGCTTGAGCTTGGCGTAGGGCATCCAGTTGGTGGCGCTCGGCACGCTCTCCATCAACATGAAGGGCTTGCCGCCTTTCATGCTGCGGTTGATGTCGTGGACGAAGGCGATGTCCGAGGCCAGATCGTAATCCGGCTCGTACTGGTGCCACTGCGGGTAGCTGTCCCAGGAGACGACATCAATATCGGGGGCCAGCCGCCAGTAATTCAGGTGATAGTACAGGCCCATGAAGTTGGTCGTTACCGGCACATCGGGTGTGATGCGCCTGAGCGGTTCCATTTCGTGCAGCATGAAGTCGCGAGTCTGGTCGGTGACGAAGCGCCGCCAATCGAGCTTGAGTCCGTTGAGGAAGGACTCGCCGGTCTCGGACGGGGATTCGATCTGCGACCAGTCGGTGTAGGTGTGGCTCCAGAAGGCCGTCCACCACGCCTCGTTGAGCGCGTCCAGTGTGCCGTAGCGTGCCTTCAGCCACTCGCGGAAGGCTTTCTGGCACAATTCGCAGTGGCAGTCGCCGCTGTATTCGTTGGAGATGTGCCACAGCAGCAGCGCCGGGTGATCTTTGTAACGTTCGGCCAGTTGGGTGTTGATGATCTGCGTCTTCTCGCGGTAGACGGGCGAGGTAAAGCAGTGATTGTGACGCCGTCCGTGCTGGTTGCGCAGGCGTTCCGGGCGCACGCGCAGCACTTCCGGGTACTTTTGCGACATCCAGGCCGGACGTGCGCCGCTGGGTGTGGCGAGGACGGCATAGGCGTTGTTCTGGGCCAGCATGTCCATGATTTTGTCGAGCCAGCCGAACGTGAAGCGGCCTTCTTCCGGTTCCAGCGCCACCCAGGAGAAGATGCCGACCGACATGGCGTTGCAGTGTGCCAGCTTCATCAGCCGCATATCTTCGGACCAGACTTCTTCCGGCCACTGGTCCGGGTTGTAGTCGCCGCCGTGCAGCATGACCGGCGCTTTGGGATTGATTGGTGGATACATTTGCCCCCCTGTGCTTGTCGTAAATGAGATAGCCGTGAGTGTAGCCCATTCGCCGGTGGCGGTCAACGTGGGTGGCTGCGGTATAATGCTACCATCGTGAGATTGGAGTTGGAGTGCGAAGATGGACCCAATCACATTGACTTTGCCAGACGATATTGCAGCGCGTATTCGTCAGATTGCTGAAACGACCTCACAATCCGTCGAGGAAGTCATTCTCGAACATCTGCGCGATCTACCGGTTCGCTTGCCGCTTGACCAGCAAGCGGAACTCGACGTACTGCCCCAACTGTCAGACGATGCCTTGTGGACCATCGCTCGTGAACAGGTGCCGGACGCGGTGCAGGCCCGCGCTCGCACGTTGATGGACAGAAACAATCATGGCACGATCACGGATGACGAAGCCGCAGAGCTAGAACAACTGGTGCAGCGGGCGGACCATGTGATGGTGCGCAAAGCTGAAGCGGCCCATCTACTGCGCCAGCGGGGACATCACTTCGAGCAAAGTGATTTTCGCGCACACGATGCGTAATCCCTCCTGGAACGACATACGTGATCGCGTGTACCGGCGAGCCGGTGGCTGTTGTGAATATTGCCAGACTTGCGAGGCGAACACAGGTCAGACAATGCAGGTCGATCACATTGATCCAGATGGCGGTGACGACCTTGATAACCTGTGCCTTGCGTGTTGGAATTGCAACAATCACAAGCATCAGGCAACCCGTGCGGTTGATCCCGATACCGGGACGGAAGTACCATTGTTCGATCCTCGAAAACAAGTCTGGTCGGATCACTTCGAATGGACCGGCAATGCCACAGTGGTACAGGGTTTGACAGCCACCGGTCGCGCCACCGTATTGCGTCTGAAGATGAACCGACCTTCGCTTATCTTTGCCCGCAGCCGATGGGTCAGCGGTGGGTATCATCCGCCGCGCTGAGTGTCAACGGTCGCTCGGATTACACGCCGTATGGCGGTCTGAAACGCCATTGCGTTGCATTGGGGCGCAGCACCGCTGCGCCCCAACGACGGATCACTCGCGCATGAAGAACTGCACCGGATCGGCGATGCCGGGATGACGCAGCGTGTCATCGGCAATCATGCCATCCGGGACGTTGAAGAAGTTGTTGCTGACGATCACCAGCGCCGGGTGTTCACCCACCACACCGATCATGTAGGGCGCGACCTTGTGGATGTCCAGAAGCTGCTGGAAGAGCGCGTTGCGCGTGGCCTCATCGGGTTCGGAGAGGGTCTGCTCCCACAGGCTCCAGATTTCGCGGATCGGATGGTCGGCGGGCGGCTCGACCTCAGCGCCCGGTGCCGATGGCAGCCACCAGTTACCGTACAACACGGCCCAGGGGCTGTCGGGGACGGTCCCCAGGTAGCGTGTGGGGTCGGCCTTGACGATGGAGTTGCGGGCGGCTGACCAGTAACCCATCTGAACATCACCGTTCTGGCAGCGCTGCTCGTAGAGCGACCGCTCCACCACATCCTGGCTGACATCCAGTCCGATTTCCGCCCAGTAACCGGCCACCAGATCGATCATGTCGGCGTCGTTCGAGCCAATGGGCTGATTGTGCAGGATGCGCCATGCGACCGGTTCGCCATCGGCGCGGCGGCGGATGCCATCGTCACCGCGTGCCAGTCCCAGATCATCGAGAAGCTGGTTGGCGCGGTCGGGATTGTACTCGACCCAGCGCGTTTCAAACTCCGGATCGAACTCCGGCGACCCCGTGACCGGCGACATCATACGCGGTTCCGACAGGCCATCATAAATGAGCGCGTCAATCTCCTCACGATTGATGGAGATGGCGAGCGCCTCACGGAAGGCCGGATTCTCGAATAGTTCCACCAGACCCGGATCGTCCTGGTAGGAGATGTTGGGGAACATCGTCTTGGTGTTAGCGTCGCGCCAGATGAACACCCGGTAGTTGCCGTTTTCCTCGTTCTCTTTATACAGCGTGAAGTTGCCGGCCTGGGTGTGACGAAGCTGCATGTCGATGCGGCCCTGGGCGACCCACAGGTCGAAGACGGAGTTGTCTTCAAACAGATCGTGATTGATCTGGTCGATATACGGAAGCTGGTTGCCCCCGGTATCGACGGCGTGATAGTAGGGGTTGCGGACCATGAGATAGGGGTCAGCGGTGGGCTTGTTGCCCGACATCCAGCCGTTGATGACCGGCAGGTCCGGGTTGCGGAACCAGAAGGCAATCGGTCCCTCAAGGTTGCCGCCGTCACCGAACAACTGCTGCCAGGCGTCCAGACCGTTCTCGCTCAGTGCCGCATCGATCAATGCCTGATCGCCCAATTCGGGGATGTACTGGCTGAGGTAGTGCTGCGGTACCGCCATCGTCGGACCGACAGCCGGACCGCCGTTGAGCTTGGCGATGAAGGTGGGCAGGAGCGGGTTGGGACCGGGGAAGCGCACGGTCCAGGTGAGGCTATCGACCACTTCCAGTTCCATTGGGGTATTGTCAAGCGTGATGTGTCCCGGCTGGCTGCCGAGTTCGCCCATATAGAACCAGTCATACCAGAACTGGATGTCTTCGGTGTCGAAAGCCTCGCCATCGGACCATTTCAGACCGTCACGCAGAATGAAAGTGAATTCGGTCGCGTCTTCGTTCTGCGTCCATTCCGAGATATAGTTTGGTACCAGCGTGATCGTATCGGGGTCGGGGGCGTACCACTCGATGGCGAACTCCTCGTTGAGCTTGGTCGGTCCCCAGCGGTCGGAAATGCCCTTAAAGGCCCGCCGCCAGGTGCCGCCGTAAACGCCGACCTCATCACGCGGTGTGACCACACGCGGATTGGTGGGGATACGTTCGCTAAGGGGTGGCAGATCGCCGCTGTTCACCAGTTCGGCCAGCATGGGGGCTTCGTTATAGGTCATGCCGTCCTGGGCGAATACGGTCAGTGGTCCTGCCGATGCCACGATGGCGGCGGCGGTGCTGCCAGCCATCACCTGTAAAAACTGCCTGCGGGATAAACTATTCTCTTTCATCAACAAATAACTCCACTCTATATTTGGACATAATGGCGAGATGCTGTCCCACCCGCATAGAAGTCTAGCCAATTCTGAAATTGGCTGCAACATTTAAGGTATCTATTCGCCTATCCGTGACATTTTCGGACGCGC
>CAYQJO010000188.1:0-8587 GCA_964417785.1 uncultured Anaerolineaceae bacterium
TCAGCGTCGCCCAGGACGTAATTATCGAAAGCGGCGTTAAGCTCATATTGCAGCAGCGTTTCGACTGGACGCAGTGGCGGGAAGATCACCGTGTCTGGATCGGACATCAGCCGTCACCGGATCAATAATCAGTTGGCGCATGAAATTCTCCTCAATTCGATTGCTTCATCCCAATAGTTGCGATTGGGACGAAGACAGTTCCGAATTGAGGTTATTCAAGTGGGTAAGTCGCTCGGAACGTGGTGCCGTCGTCCACCGAGGTGATGAATTCGACTTTGCCGCGTAGATACTTCTCGCTCAGCAGACGCATGCTGTAGGTGCCGAGGCCGCGCCCACCGCCTTTAGTTGAAAACGACCGCTGGAACACCTGTAGCTGGACATGGCGTGGCATGAAGTTGGGGTTATGCACCTCAAAACGTATGTGGCCGTCTTCCACAACATAGCCCACTGTGACGGTCTCGCCCGGTTGGCACGCTTCCAGCGCGTTTTTAATCATGTTGCCCAGTACCCGTCCGAGCAAGCGCTGGTCGCTGGTGAATACAACCGGTTCCAGATCAGACTTCAGAACAACCGACCGGTCTTCCGCCAGCACATGATTCTGATAGCTGTGTTGGAGTTGATGCAAAAGACCGTACACATCCACCAGGTCGAGCTTGATGACCAGTTCGCCACTTTCGGCGGCCAGCAGATCGCGCTGCGCCTGAATCTCGTCGATCAAGCGCCGCGAGGCGTCGTTGAGTGCGGCCTTGATGTCGTCATCGTCATCCATATATTGCAGCATGTCAGCATAGGACATCCCCCCCCCCGCCGTGTTGAGCAGATCGTGGAAAAAGATACGCTCCAATACACGACGGCGTTTTTCCGCACTGATGTCCTTGACAGCGAAAATCGAGTAAATTTCACCGGATAGGTCTAACGGTGTCGCCCAGACCTGCAAATCGAGCGATTGGCCGGTATTCTGCGTGATCCGGCATTCCTGAACCGACTTATGGCCGCTCAAACTGGCGAGAATGGCATGGAGCGCACCACAGGTGCGGCAAAATTCGGTCGTACCACAGCCGCCGTCGGTTTCCGAAGCATGAATACAGCCCAACAGTTCACCCGGACGCAGACCAAAAGCCAGGTCTTTCCGGTCCAATCCAACCAGGTCCAGCATAGCATCATTGGCAAAGACGATCTGCCGCTGTTGGTTCAGTACCAGGAACAATTCAGGAACAGCGTCGAGCATGTGGTGCAGCAGCGGCGGGTCGATAAATGTCTCGGCCTGCTTATCAAGGGTTTTGACTGGTGTACGTTCTGCAGGGGCAAAGTGTGTGAGTTCCATTGAGATTTTCGATCTTTAGCTGTAGGTTTGCTCTATTTTACCAATTTTTGTCGATCCAGAACCTTAATCTTCCAGCATCCAGCCACAAATGACCGGCCCGCCGTAGCGATCCGGGATCGGCGGCACATCATCTTCGGTGGGCAGACCGTTATAGCCATATAGATAGCCCTCGCGCCCGTCAATCTGGCGCTGCGCCGCCGGTGAGAGTTCAGCATCCCCAACGGCGATGGCGTGGATATGAATGGATGAATTGGGATATAGCTCACCGGTATCACGCAGCCATGCCGCGAATCCCGCAATGCGCAGCGCCCGCAGCATCGGCTCAATTTCGTCTTCCAGCACCGACCAGTCGCGGTAATCACGCACCGATAGATCGACCGCGCCGCCGCCATCATGGGTGCCGAAGCTGGCCGCCACCGCACCGGGATTGTAACTGCCCTGGGTGATTGCCTGCCGGAAGTTCACCGGGCCATCATAAATCCGCTGCGCCTGATCCAGCATCGCCAGTGTGCGCCGGTTGAGGCGAGCGTAACCGATCTGTTCGACGGTGTAATCATCCGGCGGACGCAGGCAACCTTCCGGTTCCAGCATCCCGTCGATCTCCGGATTGTCGGACTCCACACGGATGAATGCTTCACCATCCACCATCACGCGTTCACCGCGTGCTTCCAGCCATAACTCGTCGCCGCCTTCGGCCACCCATCCGGTTTGCTCGCCGAAATCACCCTGCCACCAGACGTACCCCTCGTTGCACTGCGGACCGTCCAGCACGGTGAAGGTCGTCCCGGCTGTGACCGTCCCCACGCGCTGCAACGATGTGGTCGGCTCTGGGCGCACATTGAGGATCAATCCGGCAAGCACCCGTGCCGTATCACCGCTTTCCAGCGGCAGGGTTGGCACGCAGGTCTGTGACTGGACAGGGACAACCATCGAGAACAAAAGCAGCAAGGTAACAATCCCAATACGCATCTTATCTGCCTTCCGTTAACTGCTGGATGCACACCTGAATCGCGTCAATCATATCGGCCAGTGACAGTGCATCGTTCGGCATCGGCACATGGATAAAGCCACAGCGCGTCGTCAGTCCGAGCCGTTCGACTTCATAGCGTGCCACGTAGAAAACATGATTACAGACATAGGCTCCGGCGTGATTGGAATACTTGACCGGCACACGACGTGTCTGGATGGCTTTGTGCAGGGCGGCCAGCGGCAGCGTTGAGGTATATGCGGCGGGACCATCGGCGACAATCGGCTTGCCGTCGTGTTGAACACCATCGTTGTCAGGTTGCTCGGCATGGTTGATGTTGAGCGCAAACCGTTCCAGATTGATCGCATCTCGGCGGGCGGCCACCCCCAGTGATAACACCACATCGGGCGCATGCTTCTGGATCAGGTCACGCATTCGCTTTTCGGCAGGCGCGAACGCAGTCGGCAAAATCTCAGCGATGATGGCCGGGTTCCGCACGGCGATCACCTCCACAATATGCTGCGATGGGTTAACGGGTACACCGGGAAACGGGTCAAAGCCCGTGAGAACTATAGTCATAGGGGTTGCAACACAAAATGGTCTACGTGGCCTGGGCGCAACATACCAAAATCGCGATGATCCAGCGTCCAGATTAACTCAACATTCAGTCTCTCAGCAATTGCTGCAACACTGGCATCGACAAAATCAAGGCGGGTATCAGCATACTTCCGTAGAATTGATGCGGAAAGATCCATGTCAGAGTCTGTCAACGGTACAATCAAATACTTGCTCCGTGGAAGCGCGTCAAGAAATAAAAGAACTAATCGGTTTCCACCGTCACGATGGAGCAAATACGCCACTTCAGCCAACACTGTCTGTGGAACAATAACACTTGTGGCTTTTCTGTAAAGTTCAAGGCAATCATGATGCCACTTATCACGCTCAATGAACGTGGCTACGATAAACCCCGTATCCGCAATCGGATTCATGGATGATCTTCGCGCCCAAACTCTGACAGCAGAACATCCTCCGCTTTTTCAGAAAGATCGGTCGATGTGCCTTTGTACAGTCCACCACTTAAGAATGGGTCATCCTCTTCACGATAAGCTGGCTTTCTTTGCAGAATCTCGACCAGTTCGGCGATAATCTTTAGCTGTTCTTCCGGCAAAGCTCTGATACGTTCAACGGTATCATCGTACAAATTCGCCATAGACCACTCCTTCCATGTCACGATTGTACCAAAAAAAGGACGCGCTATAACGGCGCGTCCTGCCAACGATCACCCTACTGGTCGCCCAGGCGTATCGCCCGCTGAACCATATCGACAAACTCCGCCAGAGTCTCATCCTCCGGATGGGCGTCCGCAACCGGTTCAGCCAGCGCCAACACCCCACCATAGGTGCCACCCTCAGACCAGTAACTTTCGCGTAGGAGTTCCGCAAATTCCGCGACGGCAGCCTGCACGCGGAAGCTTTCCGGCGCATCGGTCATGCTGTCCAGCAGATCTTCCGCCGTGATGCTGGCTTCCTGCTCGATCACCTCGCGGGTGCCAGCGTTCTCGTACCGGATATATACCGTCGCCATCACGTCATCGGACACAAACGCATCCTGAAGCGCCAGCTCATACAGCGCCGTTACACTATGTCCAGCACCTACTTCACCGGCGTCTACCGTATCATCGCGGAAATCCTCGTCAGCGATGGCACGGTTCTCATAACCGATCAGCCGGTAGCGGTCAGTCACAGCGGGATTGAACTCTACCTGGACTTTGGCGTCGTAGCCGATGACCTGGAGCGTGCCGGTCAGGTTGTGTACGAAAATGCGACGCGCTTCACGCAGCGTATCCACGTAGTAGTAATTGCCGTTACCGTCATTGGCAAGCTGTTCCATCAGGACATCGTTGTAATTGCCCATGCCAAAACCAATGGTACTCAGGGTAATCCCCGACTCCACACCCTCGCGGATCGTCTCCAGAATGGTGTCGGGTCCGGTGTTGCCAACGTTGGCAACACCATCGCTCAGCACGATCACCCGTGTGATCTCACCATCGCGCATCTGCGAGCGGGCCATCTGGTAGCCGATACGCAAACCGGCTTCGACATTGGTGCTGCCCTCCGGCACCAGCGCATCGACCGCCGCCATGATCGCGGTCCGGTCGCTGGCCGGTGTGGGTTCGAGAACAGCACGGCTGCGGTCCGAATAAACCACAATACCGACCCGGTCGTCCTCGCGCAGTTCATCCACCAGCAGTGCCAGCGATTCCTTGACTGTTCCCAGGCGGTCTTCGCGATTCATACTGCCGGAAACATCAATCACGAAGATCAGCAGTGCCGGATCGCGCTCCTCCGCCGGGATGTAGCGCCCCTGAAGCCCGACCCGCAGCAAAATATGATTGTCGTAGCCAAAGGGAGCCGGGGCCGCATCCAGCACGATGTTGAAGGCGGAGTCGTCGGCTGGTGGGGGGTAATTGCCGTCGAAGTAATTGACGAATTCTTCGACGCGGATGGCGTCTTCCGGCGGAAACTGCTCGTACTGCATCAGATAGTTGCGGGCCACCGTGTACGAGCCGGTGTCCACATCCATCGCAAAGGTGCTGAGGTTATCGTCTTCTGTATCCAGGAAGGGGTTGGTACCGGGGTTATCGAAGGTCATGGCGTCCGGTGTTGCTGGTGGAACATTCGCCCGATCCTGGGCCACGCCCGGCTGAGGTGGTGGCGGAGCGCCAGCCGCAAACGCTGCTGCGGTCCCCGGCGGAACCGCCATATCCTGTGCTGCCTCAGCTTCAACCAACGGTTCAATATTTCCTGCTTCATTGTCACCGCTGCCCAGATCGCTGAACAACCCGCAGCCCGCCAGCAAGAAAACCAATATGAGCAAAATCCATCGGTACATGGTGCATCCCTCCACTTGATCTATGGTGAGGAGACGTCAACCGGTCCGGGATTGTTCCATCAAAAAATATGAAAGGCTCTGGCGCATGTCGTCGACATGCCACATTTCCAGGACGACGTTGAGGCGGTTTTCCAGGGAACGCAGTTGTTCCAGAACGGTATGATAATCCAGGACGCCATGTTCCCAGTCGAAACCGTAGTGTTCGTCCAGCACACCGTTGTTGTTGTTGGCATGGATATGCACCAGCCAGGGTTCCAGTGTATCCAGCCAATCTTGCAGCCGGAAATGCGCCTGACCGAAGATGACTGTATGTCCAATATCCAGGCAGGCTTTAAGATGGGGATGATCGACCGCTTTGAGCAGGTCAGCGATGATAGCTGGCTCGAACTCCCACATGTTTTCCAGAGCGATCACCACACCGCGACTGCCAGCATAATCCGCCATCTCGGTCCAGAACAACACATTGCGCTCATGCCAGCCAATGCGGTAGGAAGGATTTTGCAGCGCCCCGATGAAATTGGCGTGGAAAACGACCAGCGGCACACCCAGTTCCGAGGCGATGTGGATGGTCTGCTGGTAGCGCTCTTTCGTGACCTGATTGATCCGTGAGTCAGGACTGCCGGACACCATATCCATAAACGGGCCGTGCAGGGTGATCGGGCCGGGAACCGGGCGCAGGATGGTGCGGTAGGTCGCCAGATCGTGCTGCCAGCTACCATCCAGTACATCCGGCACCGCAAAATTCATGATCTCGATGCCCAGATCGAATTCCAGAGCCAGAGCGATACAGTCTTCGATGTTGGCACGACTGGCCGTCAACAGGACATGTTCAATCAAGATTGCCTCTCCGCTTTACAATGCATGTTACGATTTTACAACAAAAATGTCTCGGCGGAGGTTATAAATTCGGTAGAATCTAACGACATTCACTTTCGCCGCGAAATTCACCCGGCGACCAGACCGGCGGTGTGTTGCCAGGCAGGTCCTCGGCGAAGCGTTGAATTGTGTTGGTGGTCAGGTCCAGCACCACGATGCTGTACTCATTGCGAAAAGCCAGGTAGCGCCCATCCCCGCTGAAGCGTGGATAATCGGTAAAGGCGAAGATGTCCTCGGCCAGATACAGGCTGGCGTCAATATCGGCGTCGCCCACCAGCGGGATTCGCCACAGACGATTTTCGTCCGAGTCCTGGAAATCGCGCACGGAGGCCAGCATGGCATCACCCTCTGGCAGCCAGGTGAAATCCAGGGTCAGATTCCAGCGCGAACTGAGTTCGGTGGGTCGGGCGTTGGGGTCGCTGCCGATCATCCAGAAGGTGTCATTATTCGGGCTGGGCGAATAGATAAAGCCGATCAGGTCGCCATCAGGACTCCAGCGCGGCATGTGGACGCTGCCGACCGTAAACGCTGTTGCCCGGTATTTGGACCCGGCATCATGGCTGACCACCCACATATCCGCCTCATTGACGGTGGGCAGTTCTTGCGCCGCTTGATCGGGTGATGGCTCGGTCGTCGGGACCGCCGTCGAGAAGACATCAGCCCCCGGCACCCGCTCGAAATAGGAGACATAGGCCAGCCATTCGCCATCTGCCGACCACACCGGCGTGTATTCGCTGCCGGTCACACTGTAGAACTCTGGCGGCCCCGGTTCATCGATCCAGGCGATGTGGGTCTCGCGGCGCACTTCTTCACGCGGGTCAGGATAATTGCGAATCAAGGTGAAGGCGATCCGCCCCTTCACCGACCAGTCCGGCTCCCACACACCCCAAATGAGAACATCCGGGTCATCATAAACCACCATCGACTGCATATCGCTGCCATCCAGACGCGCCGAATACAACGCAGGCAAACCGCTGAAATCGTGATCGAGGGTGAACAGAATCCGGCAGCCATCCGGTGAGAAATCCCACATATGATGCTCACCGTAGCCGAAACTGAGTTGGCGCTGTGCCGCACCGCCGACATCGTAGATGAGAATCTGGTCCTGCTGCGCCGGTGTGGTCGCCACCAATGGACCCACCAGCGGTTCCAGGAAGCTCTGCGACCGGACCGGCAGCGCCAGTAAAATCAGCAGGGGGAACCAGGCCCCCTGCCGCAAAAATCGCTTAATCATCCAGCACCGGGACGGCAAAATCGCCTGAATTACGCACGGCACCAGCAGAGGCGGATACCCAACCCTCGACCGCCCCACCATTGCAGGCAGCGATAATCTTGATCGAAGTCCGACCGGCAGAACTGCCCGTCACCAATGTACCCAGCGGCACCGCGTTACCGGCACTCTGGCCGATGATGACATACTCCAGGTTGCCGGGAATCTCGCACAGCGGGAAACCACTCAGGCGGTCGCCGGAATACAGTGGCGTGCGTGAGTAGGTGACGAAACGTGGCGGCAGAATCTCGCCCTGGACCGGCACGACGGGAACGCCGCGCAGATCACCGCGCACAAACACCAGTTCATCGATCACCCAGCCACGAATATCGCCTGCCTGGACAAACCACCAGGACCGGTCCTCGTTGCGACCGAGAACCACCAGTTCCGTGCCGCCGTCTAACCGTCCAACGATGGTGTAGCCAGGGCCGTCACCACTGCGAATGTTCAGACGCGGGATGTTGACAATGAGATAACCGGGTTGGTCGCTCGCGATATTGATCGGGTTATCGGCTTCCGGCGGCAGTTGATTGATGTCGGTTGAGGGTGACGGCTCACCGTCAATCACTCCGAAGTCATCGGTGTCGGTCGGTAATCCGATGCAGACCCCATTGATGGCGTAGATGATTTGCTCCTCGAAGCCGTTACCTGCCAGACTCACCACCGAGACCGTGATCGGGTTCAGTTCAGGCGCTGCCGTCCACTCGAAGAAAGTGTCTTCAGCGAAATACAGCGCACCGCCCACCGCGAAGACGTACTCATCAGCTTCGTACACGGTGTTGCCCGCCGCATCGACGGCCACGATCTGCACCGCCTCGCGGTTGTCGCCAGTGTTGTCCCGATCCAGAAAAATGCCGCCGCTGACAATCGTGAATCCCTCACAGTCCGAGGTGATGACCAGCCCATCGCGCTGACCGGCACTGACCAGTGCCACCGGGATCATCAGGATGAAAAGCACAAGCACCAGTTTTCTCATGTTGCTGCTCCTCTATATTGGTTGTCCAATGGTTTAATGATGCGCCAAAACCGCGATTTTGACAATTCAGGCCGTAGGGTTGGCGTAGGCAGGGCGTCATTTTCGTCCCGGTGATCCATGCTATATTGAGGGCATCATCCGGCAGTGAGCGCCCCCACCGCTCTGCCGGATAGGCTTCCCCGATAACCAGATGCCCCTGACTTCCAGGGGCGTTTGGATTCATCGAAATTATGCGGCGGAACCCACCTGCTTTAGCGGGTGTCGAACCTTCGGTTCGCGGAA
>CAYQJO010000189.1:0-8585 GCA_964417785.1 uncultured Anaerolineaceae bacterium
CACCGTAGGGGACGGCCCGCGTGCCGTCCTGCCACGACGCCAACCGCCGTAGGGATGCCCAACCGGGCGTCCGCCGGCAACTGCGTATAATGTCAAGATACGTTAATCTACAAGGAGCGGATCGTGAAAATCGCAGTCATTGGTGCGACGGGTAGAACGGGAAAGTGAGGTCGCGGGCGGCACATGTGCCGCCCCTACCACAGATCGTCATTTTGGGTAGGGGTTCCACATGTGGAACCCGCCAATTTTTGCATCTTTTTGCACCGGTATGCAACCATGCCAACATATTGAAATGCACCTTCAGCAAGCTGTCACATTGACGGCCAACACGAATTAGTTAACGCTTCTCACCCACGAGCGGCGGGACAAAACGGCCACTGCGGCGCACATAAGCCGCATAATCCGGGTAAGCCGCTTGCAGCATCCGTTCTTCCACCATCGATTTGTAGGTGAAGAAGGGGATTAGCAGTGCGGCCAGTACCACGCCGACCGGGTGACCGTGAAACAAGGCCGCACCCAGCGCCGCGATCATGACACCGGTGTAGATCGGATGGCGCACCCGGCGATAGATGCCGGTTCGGATGAGATCAGCCGAGCGGTGTGGTGTGGGGAAAATACTGGGGCCGCCGTTGTTCACCCGGTTGTGTTCGGCAAAGGCTACCAGCACCAATCCTAATCCAGTCAGCATCATCACCAACCCCGGCAGCCGCAGCATGTTGTCGATGACGACGGGAAATACGACGAACGCCGCTAGAATCAGCACGAATAAGACCAGTTGAACCATGACCAGTGTCCGTGCCATTTAGATCGCTTCGCTGGTGATGGGTAGGGCAATGTGGACGTCTGTGCCTTGACCTAGCTGGCTTTCCACCCAGATGTGGCCGCTGTGCTGTTCGACAATTGCCTTGACAATCGCCAATCCCAGGCCGGTGCCTTCCTGCTTGATGTGGCGATGGGCTTTGACGCGGTAGAAGCGCTCGAACAGATGGGGAACATCGTCTTTGGGAATACCCAGGCCGTTATCGCTGATGGTGACAAGCGCTTCATCTCCCTGACGACGCAGGCTGACAGCGATGTTGCCTTCGCTCGGTGTATATTTCGCAGCGTTAGACAGTACATTGGTAACCACCTGGCCCATGCGCATCGGGTCCATCATGATGAAAATCTTCTCGTCTTCGCTCATAAATGTGAAGGTCAGATCATGCCGGGGGAGCGAAATCTGGAATTCGGACAGGCGGAAACGCAGGAAATCGTTCAGCGACAGATTGTGCAAGGTCAGCGCTTTGCCTGCTTCCAACCGCGATAGATCGAGCAGGTCCATAATCAGATCGTTCATGCGCTGGGCCGCCGAGCGTATTTGCTGGAGAATTTCGGCCTCATCCGGGTCGGCGATGGTGCCGTTGCGTTCGAGCATGTAGACAAAATTGATAATGGTGTGAACCGGATTCTTGAGATCGTGGGAGACGGCCTGGACGAATTCGTCCTTAAGACGGCTTAACTCCTCATAATGGGTGCGTTCCCGCTGGCGCAGGTCCATGATCTCGTCACGTTGGCGCTCCAATTCCTGACGCTGCCGGTAGAGTGTCAACTGGGTGTTCACGCGGGCCACGACTTCCTCGACCTGCAAGGGTTTGGTTACGTAATCCACCGCGCCGACGTCAAACGCCCGGACCTTATCAATGGCGGTGTCCAGGGCGCTGACGAAGATCACAGGGATGTCGCATAATCCCTCGTCGGCTTTAAGAATCTCGCAGACTTCGTAGCCGTTCATACCTGGCATTTTCACATCAAGCAGAATCAGATCGGGCTTGGCATTCCGGGCCGCATTCAAACCCACAGGACCGCTGTTGGCCGGGCGCACCTTGTAGCCCTGTGTCGTCAACATTGAGGACAACAATTGGAGATTGGCGAACGTATCATCGACAATCAAGATATCGGCTTTGGGTTGATCTGCGTTCATCTATCTGCTTCCTGCAATAATTGTAATAACTCCTCAAATTGGAACTGCTGGACCATTGTACGTAGTTGTCCGCCAACTGCCGGGTGATCCCGCTCGATGACGCTGATCAGGCGCTCGCTCTCCTCCACATCGAGACGCACAGCAGCATGCGACAGGTTTTTCAGCCAGTCCGGCGCGAGTCTACGCAGTGTACCCGGATGCAATACAGCAGGTGACGGGTCCCCTTCATAAACATAATGGACATCTAAGTGACGGGCAAGCTTCTCAAACAACTCGGACTCGCGGAATGGTTTGCTGATAAAGTCATCGCAGCCTACCTGACGCGAGACCACCTGATCGTGCTCAAAGACACTGGCTGTCAGCGCGATGACCGTCACGTCGCTGCGCTCCTGTTTGATGAAACGGGTGGCATCGTAACCGTTCATCACCGGCATGCGCAAATCCATGAAGATCAGATCAGGTTGCCATCTGGCAGCGATTTCCACCGCCTCCTGACCGTTGGCAGCCCCGCGTACCATGAAACCGACACCCGCCAACATCTGCATCAACAGCCGCCGGTTTTCGCTGCGATCTTCCGCTACCAGAATCCGGAAATCGGGCTGCCCCGGCTGCAATCCGACGACCCGGCGCACCGGATCGACGTTGGGGACATCCTGCTCCCGGACCGTGCCAACCGCAATGTGGAATCGGACCAGCGTTCCCTGGTCAGGTTGGCTGTCGATGGTGATGTCACCGCCCATAAGCTGCACGAACTTGCGACTGATATATAAACCCAGACCGGTACCTTCCTGAATCTGATTGCTGCGGTTGGTCTGAGCGAAAGACTCAAACAGGCGCTCAATATCCGATTCGTCGATGCCAATACCGCTGTCCTGGATAGCGAAGTAAAGACAGGCTGCGTCATAGTTCACACGCAGGTCGATGCCCCCTTCATGTGTGAATTTGATGGCGTTGCCCATCAGGTTGATCAACACCTGGCGCAGTTTGTTGCCGTCGGCCTGCACATAATGGGGTACATTTTCCGCAATCTCGAATTCAAGATACAGTCGCTTTTCGTCGGACTGCACCCGCAGCATCCGTTCCAGGTTATCCAGCATGGTGTACAAATCGACCGTTTGTTTGGTGAGGACTACCTGACCGGATTCAATGCGCGACATCTCAAGAATATCGTTAATCAAGCTGAGCAGATGCTCACCGCTTTGCATGATTGTACGCAGATTCTCCTCCTGTGTCGTCATTACCGGGTCGCGCTGCATCAACTGGGCGAAACCCAGGATAGCGTTCAGCGGGGTGCGCAGTTCGTGGCTCATATTGGCAATGAACGAGCTTTTGGCGCGGCTGGCGGCTTCGGCTTCGGCTTTGGCGACTTTCAGCGCTTCTTCTGCATTCTTGCGCTCGGTCGTCACCGTCAGCGTGACCAGAATCTCCTGGGGTTGCCCATCTTCGTCGGTTGAAAGTACACTCTCGCGGCTGCGTACCCACTCCCATCCGCCGTCCTTGCGCCGGTGACGATATTCCAGATCGTTGTGTGAATACACCCCTTCCTTTAACAGCCGTTTCCGATGTGCCAACACCATCTCGGCGTCTTCGGGGTGCAGCAGGGGGGCCAGGTCCAGCAGTTCCTCAATGGTGTAGCCCAGGAACATGGGGCGGTTGAGGAAGGTCTGGGTGCCGTTTTTGGCATTCAGGATGTAGATGGTGTCGGGAGCGTTATTGACCACACTGCGGAAACGCTGCTCGGCTTCATGCGCCAGGCGCAGCGCCTCGGCAAGTGTCTGCTCGGTTATCTTCAGCGGTGTGATGTCGTGGATGATCGAACACAGGAGTCGCTCACCATCGGTTTCGATGGGAAACATGACACTCTCAATCGTGCGATGGGTGCCGTCCGGGCGTTCGATCTCATAGCCCATCGGTGTTGAAGGGTCTATGGTCGCCTCGCCGTCAAGTAGATCGCGGACGACCCTGTGGATACGTGCTTTTAGTTCGGGAGTTCGCCGCTCCGATGGTGCCAGATTGTACTGAAGATCGCCAATGAAGGTGCCAAGCACGTCCTCCCGCATGAGGCCGGTAATCTGCTCCTGACCGCGATTCCACTCCAGAATGAGTCCCTGGCGGTCGATCAGCACGATACCATCGTTCGATTGTTCCACAATGCTGCGGAACTTCTGCTCACTCTGGCGCAGGGCAACTTCGGCTTCTTTGAAGTCCGTGACATCGCGCACGACGCTGCACGCCATATTGCCAGCTTCTGTCTGGATGGGGAAAACCACTGACTGCAAAATCCGTTCGGTACCATCTGGGCGGACCAACCGAAACTCCTGCGGCACATTGGCCCAGCTTGCCTTGCCCGTCCGCAGGAACTCCTGAATGTTGCGCTTCAGCCGGTTGTAGGTCTCCGTGTTGCGGTGGTCGGGTGGGACAAACTGATACTGAACATCCCAGAAGAAGCGCCCGGTCACGTCCTCAGCCCGCAGACCGGTCAGGGTTTCGTTGCGCTGATTCCACTCGGTAATGCGTCCCTCGGTATCGATCAGGCGAATGGCATCATACGACTGCTCAATGACGCTGCGAAATTTGCGCTCACTTTCCAGAAGGGCCATCTCGGCCTGTTTGCGCTGTGTGATGTCCAGAGCGCTCATGGCGACACCGATGGTCTCGCCCTCATTTGACAGCACCGGGTAGTAACTGAATATCCACCAGTTGTCATGCAGGCCGCGCTCCACCGTGACGATTTCACCGTTCAGCGCCCGATGAAAATTCTCGCGGAATGACTCAATGTAGTTCGTAGGAATATAGTCTTCAATCGGATCACCGACCTGCACTTCACGTTCGGTGACCGTGAGACTCATGCTGCGGCGGGCAGCCGCGTTAAGTGCCTGAATATACCCGTCAACCGAGATCAAGGTGAACGACTGGTGCGTGTTGTTCAGCAAAGCTTGTAGTCGGGCCTCACTTTCGCGGCGGGCAAGGTCGGCCCGTTTCCAGTCAGTGATGTCCTGGCCGACCGCCTGAAGCTCAAGCAAATTGCCTTCTACGTCGTAGATCGCACGGTCAATCCAGCGCTGCCAGCGTATCTCACCTGATGGCAGGATGACACGATGCTCGACTGTGCATACCGGATGAGCGGGTACCAGCGACATCAGTGTCGCTCTTACAAGCGACTGGTCTTCGGCGGGAATCCTCGGCTCGAAACGAGTGCCGATCAGGTCTTTGCGACTGGCACCGAAGTAGCGGCAGTAGGCTTCGTTGACAAACGTCAAAACGCCATCAGCAGTCAATCGACAGATCAACTCCGTCTGATCTTCTACCACCGTGCGGTAACGTTCTTCGCTCTGTCGCATGCGCTGCTCGCTGCGGCGGTACTGGCGCAGTTCTTCATCCCGCCGAGAAATGGCAGCTTGAAGTTGTCGGTTTTCCGCTTGCAGTGCCTTAATGCGAGCCATCAAGGCCGTTAGCATAATCGTGTCCCCGTCCGAATGCACGAATACACGTTGATTTTACCACCATCAGCGAAATTCCGATAGATTGCTTGAAATATACTGATGCTTATGGCAAAAATTGCTTCACATATGAGCGGATGGCATCGACCTGGAAATATCGGGCAAAATGGCGCAGCTTTTCGACAAATTCGTCGAAGTCATTTTCGATCAGATCGATTTCAGTTTTGATGTCCCGGATGTTGCTCTGGTCGGCGAGTTGGATCAGATTTTGCAGCCGTTCGACCGGGGGCAGGCGGTGGTTGGTCCCGGTCATCACGGGGCGGTACATGCCGATCATGAACAACGGCAGTCCGCTGGTATCCTGTGCAATGATGCTGCCTTGATCGTTGACACGGATATACGATCCGTCGGCGCAGCGCAGCCGGTAAACGATGTCGTAATCCGGGCGTTCCTGCGTCAGATAGGCCTCCAGCGTATCGACTACCTGCTGGCGATCCTCCGGGTGAACCTGAGCGTCGAAGTTCATGGGGAAGGCGTCGGGCGTATAACCAAGCATCCGGTAATAGGCGGCGCTGGCGTTGATCTCGCCGGACTGGACGTTCCAGTTCCACAGCGGCACAGCATCATGAATCAGGTCGAGATGGTGGCGTTTGTCTGCCAGTGTGGCTTCCAGTTGGACCACATCGTTCTGCACGATCTGCGCCCCCAGGACGCCGATTACCTCTCCGGTCCAGTTATGGACCGGTACCCGTGCGACCCGCAGCCACTCGTCCACACCGTCGTAGCGTTTGCGCGGGACCCGGTCCGCGATAAAAGGTACGCCGGTATCCATCACCTGGCGCTCGATCTGGTGGTTGGTCCGTGCCTGTTCGCGGCTGCGCAGTAGATCGAAATCGTCCAGTCCCACGATCCCTGGCGCGTAGTTGAGCGCATACAGGTCGTTGGCACTGCGATAGACATGATCGCGGTCCTTCCAGAAGACCTCCACCGGCACGGTGTTCAACACAGTCTCCAACAGACTGTGTATATCGGCCAGCGCGATTTCGGTGGCTCGCTGCGCCTGTCCAATTGCGACGATCTCACCGACCAGCCGCAGCAGGGTTTCGTCGTCTTCGGTCCAGTTGCGCTCGTTGAAGACTGCATTCACAGCGATAGCCCCGGTGATCGTCGTGCCGTCCTCGATGGGGACGACCAGCACCGACTGGTTGAACATGCTGGTAAGGGCAGCGCGAGTGGTGGTGGCCTCTGGCGGTAAGTCCATCACCCGGTCAATGCGGACCCCCTGGCCGTCCTCAATCCGGTCGAAAACCCAGCCAAGTGTCCCCTGGGCCACATCTTGCATGCTATCGAAGAATGAAATGCCATCGACACTACAGAACTCATGGGTAGCTGAGAACCGCTCGCCTTCGAATTCAAATAGATAGGCCCGATCCGCACCGGTAAAGACGGTGACGGCTTCCAGGGCATCATCTACTGCGTCGTCCAGGTCGCGCTGGCTGAAATGGTTGGCGACGCCTTGCAGCAACCGGTCGATCTCGCCCCGCCGCGCCAGCGCTTCCTCGGCGAAATATGCCCCGGCCATGGCCTTTTCTAAGCGCTGCGTCAGTTCAAAGCTGCGTTTTTCCAGATCGCCAGTTTGATCGCGCAGCCGCTTCTCCTGTTCCTTATAATCGCTGACATCGAACAGAATGGTGATGACCGCTTCTTCACCGCCGAAGTCGAAGCGCTGCATGGACATCTGCGCCCAGAACAGGGTGTCGTCGTGTGTGCGCAGTTGCACATCCAGGCCGTCCACATGGCCTTCACGTTCGAGCAGACGGTAACTCTGCTGGCGGTAAACCGGGTCGGCATAGAAATTGGGCATGGTCTTGCCCACCAGTTCCATCGCGGACACATTCAGCATGCTGCCCAGGTCTTCGTTAGCGTGCAGGACCACACCATCCGCCACCCGTGTGACCATGACCGCGACCGGCGCGGCATCGAGAAGCTGACGGAAGCGGTTGGACCCGGTGACTGTCATCATCACGGTGTCGTCGCCGGGTTCGCCCTCGAAGTGGGGGAGTTCGCGTGGGTCCGCCACCGGAATCTCGCTGAAGGCGGTATAGACAGCCCGTTCACCCTTATAGTCCACGAAATCCAGCGAGATACGGCCCCAGAAAGCGGAGCCGTCGGCGCGTTCGATCCGGGCTTCGTAATCGCGCAGGCGACCGTCACGCCGCAGGCGCTTTAGCATTTCGCCCTGGTCCTCGGCGTAGATGTCCGGTGCCTGGGAATTGATGGCTGTATCATAACCGGTGGCGGCAGTGAACAGCGGGTTGGCATACAGCATCATGCCATCGGCAGCACGGGTGATGAGGACTGGCACGGGTGCGGATTCAACGAAGCGCTGCGCTTTTGCTTCCTCGTGCAGCCGCTGTTGTTCGAGCCGGTTGGTTTCCAATGCGATGCCCGCCTGAGACGCCAGCGTGACCAGCACCCCCAGATCGCTCGCCTTGAGATGTTCCTTGAGCGCCACCAGCACAGCCACCGCGTCACCCTGATGGTGGATCGGAGCCATGACGTAATCGTCCTCGACCAGTAGCGGTTGGGCGACCACATAATCCGGATCGATTGTGGGTAGATCATCACGGTAGTGCAGCGATGGATCAAGGAAGACCATCGTCGCCACGCTGCCAGCGATCACCTGCGGAATCAGTTCCAGAATAGCGTTGAAGACGATGCGATAATCGTGCGTGACCTGCATGGTCTGGCTGATGCGTTGGAGCGCGTCGGCCAGGGCCACCGCCTGGTGATGTTCGGCGGCCTGGGCTTCCAGACGCATATTGCGCCGGTGCATCGCCACCAGATCATTCATGAGTTGTTCCGGGGTTTTCTCGATCATACCGCCATACTCCTGCTCATCGGGGACAGTATAGCGAAATTGTTACACGGACGAAAGCACGGACACGTATGCTATGGTAAAATTACAGGCTATTTGGAGGAGAGATACTATGACGGACCTGATGGAGAAAGCCATTGCCGAACTCTCAAGATTACCGGAGTCGGAGCAGGATGTGATGGCGCAATGGATACTGGATGAGTTGGAAGACGAAGCGCGTTGGGATCGTGCCTTTTCCGAGTCGCTGCCACAGCTTGAGAAGCTTGGTCGGAAAGCACTTGAGGACTATCGTGCCGGTCGGACATAC
>CAYQJO010000190.1:0-8444 GCA_964417785.1 uncultured Anaerolineaceae bacterium
AATATGGCAGTCGTCACCGTTGAAGATACCGGCTACGGTATCCCGGAATCACTTCAGAAACGGTTGTTCCAGCCCTTCTACCGGGCCAAGACCGATGAGACCGAGCATATCGAAGGCACCGGACTCGGCCTGCATCTGGTCAAGAACATTGTTGAACGCCATAACGGTCAGATGATCGTCCACAGTGTGTATGGCAAAGGCAGCATTTTCGGCTTCATGCTGCCCATCGCCTAACGCACATCCACCGACAGTGTGTATGTCGTGGGAACCGTCGTGACCGGGGCCAACGGTGACACAGCGATCAGCACATCCTCAACCCCGTCGCGCAATTCCACTGGCTTGAGCGCGTCAATCGGCACCAGCCAGCGATCTACATGCACATCATCCGGCATGATCTGGATCAACTGCACCCAGGCCCGCTGCGGCAGACGGTTATCCATCCATAACCAGCCCTGTGGCTGCCATCCACCGTTGTCTGTCTCAAAATCGCTGATGTAACCGATCTCCGGGATGGCTATATCGTCCAGCGCCAGTCCCGGCTGATTGACGGCATCGTCGGTCACCATCTCGAAGCGCAGCAAGATTTCATGACCGGCATAGGCGTCCAGCGCGATGATCTGCTCGATCCAACCGTCCGATTGGCCGGTATAACCGGGGCCATAGGCGTTACCAAACGGGTTGGCGGTGGTCGATGCCGGTGTGGTCAGAATGTCCCAGGTCGCGCCACCGTCCACGCTGACTGTCACATAGGCATAATCCCAATTCTCTTCGATGCTGTACCATGCTCTATATGAAAGAGTGGCACTCTCCACATCGCGCAGATCAAACGCCTGTTCCAGCGCCATATGGCTGCCATCGCCGCGATGGCTGTACCACATCTGCTCGCCGCTGTAGGCTTCCGTCGGGATCAGGCCGACTGTCTCCGGCAGGGCGAGTGTGATCTCAAGTGTCTGCCCGCCGTTGATGTCAGGTACCCGGTAGTAGTCGGTGGCGTATTGGGGAAGCGTCTGTGTTGTCTGACCGTTGAATGTCATCACCGGCACCCGATCGGGCATGGAGATCAGATCATACCCATAGCGTGATCCCGGTTGTTGCAGCAGGTTCGCCAGCACCCAATCGGCAAAGAAATCGTCCGCACCCGGCTCGCCCATTTCCCGCAAAACCTCATCAATCGAGAACAGACCATCTACCGGACTCTGGTTGAGTTGTTGAATCGCTTCCAGGCCGTAGCGCTCATACAGATAGGTGACGAACATGAATCCGGCACCGTAATTGACCGCACGAGCGCTGTTGGTCTCACCGAAGGTGTTCAACTGGGTTTGCGGATAGGGCAGGAAAGCCCCCGCCAGCCAGTTGGCACTGTCGTAACCGAGATACAATTCGGTGAAGGTGCTGAAGCCCTCGTTCAGCCATGTGTCTTCATTAGAGTCCACGTTGTCGCGGATCATATGCTGGAATTCGTGCGCCATCGTACTTGCCAGGGTCGGCCCGTCGATGACCATGCCGTAGGCGTCCAGATTGACGAAAAACATCTCGCGCTCGTTGCTGTTGACAAAAACCTCGTCCGGGTAGGTATGGCGGCGGGCGAAATACGCGGCAGTGGTCGCACCTAGATCACGGGCGAACAACACATGTATGCGTGGGTCGCCGTCCACGCCGGGGGATGCCTCGCTGCCCCACAATTTGCGCACATCGGGATAGATATGCCTATCCCATGTTCGCGCCAACGACTCGAGTCCGTCCTGGGCAACGTCTGCATCGTTTTGGACCCACAGATACACATGTTCACCGACAACGCGCAGTTCGGCTTCGACCTCAAAGGTGTAACCCGCGCTGGAGTTGGTCGTACTGAACACCTGGCGGTCGCCCAACGCCGGAAATACAACAGGATCAGCGATAATCTCACCGACACCGAGAAAGCGCTGTGCCAGATGTACCGGGTCAGCCGGTGGGACATGGGTTTCGGACAACGCCGTCACGGTGGGGAAATCCGCTGTTTCAGTAGCCGGGTCCGCCTGGATGGCCGGCAGAAGCAGAAAGGCGATACAGAACAGTGTGATTTTTCGCAGCATCATAACACCCATTCAGCCATTAAACGGACGGTATCGAGATTGTTGAACACCGAAAGGCTCAGAGTCGTCACCGGACTGTCGCGCCAGATTTGCAGCCGATCCTTGATCCGATCCTTCGAGCCGACCAGCGCCACCTGATCGACCAGTTCATCGGGGACCGCCATCACAGCATCGCCAGTTCGACGGGCCATATAGTGTTCCTGGATGGTCTCCGCCGCCGCCTCAAAGCCGTAGCGGCAGGCGAGATCGTAATAGAAGTTCTTGCCTTTGGCTCCCATGCCACCGATGTAGAGCGCCAGCATCGGTTTGACCTGGTTGCGAGCGGCGCTCAGATCATCGTCCAGCACCACACTGACAGTCGGCACGATGTCAAAATCGGCGTAGCCCTTGCCCTCAACGCGAGCGAACCCGGCTTCGATATACTCGCGGTAGGTGTCGTCATAGTGTTCCGGTGAGAAGAAAATGGGCAGCCAACCATCGGCAATCTCCGCCGTCAGCGTGACGTTTTTGGGACCAATTGACGCCAGATAGATTGGGATGTCGGCGCGTCCGTGCAGAATGCTTTTGAGCGATTTACCCAGTCCGGTCGCGTCCTCGCCGGTGTAGGGGATGGTGTAGTTTTCTCCCTCGTGGGCCAGCGGTCCCTCACGCCGGAAAATCTGACGCAGAATGCGGACATATTCGCGAGTTTTGCCCAATGGCTTGCCGTATGCCACACCATGCCAGCCTTCGACCACCTGCGGCCCGGAGAGTCCCAGGCCGAGCAGCATCCGCCCGCCGGAGAGTTGATCCAGCGTCATGGCGGTCATGGCGGTGTTGGCGGGCGTGCGACCGGGCATCTGCATGATGGCGGTCCCCAGGTGAATGCGTTCCGTTTGTGCGCCGATCCAGGCCAGTGGTGTGACCGCATCCGATCCCCACGACTCCGATGTCCAGACCGAATGATAACCGAGTCGCTCGGCCTCCTGGACCAATGATACCGGCAGGTCGATTGTGTGGCCGGAGTATCCTAACATCAATCCCAGACGCATGAAAATCTCCTTACGGGTCAAAGATTTGAGCCAACACCAGCACATACCCGCCGCGTGTGTTCGGATTGTCCGCGCCGTTATAGCGGGTGGCTTCAATATAGTATATGCCGGTTTCCGGCAGTGTATAGCGGTCGATGCGGGCGTTGGGCCGGCCCCCGCCGTCGTCATCGTTGATGAGAACGGTGGTGCCGTCTGCTGCCAGGATGTTGATGAAGGGATCAAGGTCGCCATCGCTTTGATTCATAGAGGCGGTGATGATGTCGCCCGCTTCACCGCGAAAAGCGTAGCGCACCCGTGTGGTTACATCGTCAATGTTGCCAGTGAGACTGACGCCATAATCGATTCGTTGGACGCTGGCGGGGACCGGGTCGAAAGCATTGCCCTGGTTGACGAGGCGCAAACGATAGGGGCCGGTCGTGATCCCTGTCTCGCGCTCGAAACGGGTGGCAATCACGTAGTAAGAGCCATCCGCCGGGACCAGAAAATCGGTAATGAGCGCGTTCTGGCCGTCGCCGCTGTCGTCATCAACTGCCAGTTCGTTCATTTGCAAATCAGCGATCACCAGAAAAGTGTCGATATTGCCGCCGATGCGATCCATGCTCACACTGATGATGTCGTCACGGCGGGCTTCAAAGCGATAATACTGCTCGGAACGGCTTTCGGCCAGCGCTCCTTCGACGGCTGCCCCGGCTCGCAAGGGAACGGCAGCCAGCGGCGAATTGCCGAGGCCACTGTTCTGCGACTCCTCGACCGTGAGCAAAAAGCTGCCGGAACTGCTGCCAGCGGCCAACCCGTAGCGGCTGGCGATCACGTAATAGGTGCCGTCCGCCGGGATCATGAACCCCTGGATCAGCGCATCGATTCCGGCACCGGGGAAGTCGTCGTTGTGGGCCAACACATAACTGTTGTTATCGACAACCCGGATGTAAGGGTCCAGATCACCGGCGCGGGTCTGCATATGAATGTTCACAATGTCGCCCTGGCGGGCGCGGAAAAAGTAGAATAGCTCCGGCTCCATGTTATCGACAGTGTTATAGACGGTATCGCCATAGCGCATGCCGCAGTAGTTGGCCGAACCGTTACCGATGCGCTGAACGAGCAGTTCAAAACTGCCGCTGGTGGTGCCGAGACCGTAGCCAAAACGTCCCACGACCACTGTATAACGTCCGTTTGCGGGGATGGCGAGCGGTTCCACCAGAACAGCCGACTCGCTGCCGCTGTCGTCTCGTCGGACGAGGACGGCACCTCTGGCATCGATGACGGTCAGAACCGGGTCGAGATTGCCACCGGTGACGCGCACCCGCAGCGAGATGAAATCGCAGCGCAGGGCGTCGAATTCAAAAGTGACCTGTGGCGATTGGTTGTCGATGCTGCCGCTGACTACCTGACCGTAGACAACCCCCTCCTGATCCTGAGCGTTCAGGTTGATCGTCAGCAGATGGAGAAAGATGAATAGCAGAATATAGCGCATACCGCCAAATATAACATAGACGGTCAACCCGGTTTAGGGGTACTATATGTTTGAGCAGGTTGTATAGATATTTTGATCTATATTGCACAAGAATGAGAGGGTGTCATGGTCCGTCCTAGAGTTATTCTCATTACCGGCGCAAATGGTGAAGTGGGCCATGGACTGATCCACCAACTTCATGATATACCGGAGGCCCCGCCCGTCGTTGTTCTGGATATTCGTGGTCTGGATGAATCGATGGCCCCCTACGTGGATACGACAATTGTAGGCGATATTCTCGATACCAGCCTGTTGGATACTATTGCCAGCGAATATGAGATCGACATGGTTTTCCATCTGGCCGCCTTGCTCTCCACACATTCCGAATTTCGACCAGAGTCGGCGCACCGGGTCAATGTGCAGGGGACGATCAACCTGCTGCAACTGGCGAATGAACAGGCCCAGTGGCGGGATGTGCCGGTGAAGTTCATTTTCCCCAGTTCCATCGCCGTCTACGGCGTTCCCGACCTGGCAACCAAACGGACCTCTGCCCCGGTCACTGAAGAGCAACATACCATGCCTACTACCATGTACGGCTGCAACAAACTCTACTGCGAACATCTGGGCCGCTACTATTCGTCTCATTACCGGCAGCTTGCGGTCCGGCGCGATAATCTTGGTCTGGATTTTCGCTGTGTTCGCTTTCCCGGTATCATCAGCGCGACCACCATGCCCACCGGTGGTACCAGTGATTACGCGCCGGAAATGCTGCACGCGGCGGCTCAGGGCCAACCCTATGCCGCATTTGTTCGACCGGATACGACCATTCCCTTCATGGTTATGCCGGATGCCATCAAAGCACTGCTGCAACTGGCGGCCACATCAGCCGAGAACCTGAAACAGCGCGTCTACAATGTGAGCAGCTTCAGTCTATCGGCGGCGGAGATTGCCGAGCGAGTCCGGACGACCTTCAGCGATGCCACCATCACCTTTGAGCCGACAGAAGGTCGCCAGCAGATTGTTGATAGCTGGCCGGCGGATGTCGATGATAGGGCGGCACAGCGTGATTGGGGTTGGTCGCCCGATTACGATGCGGATCGAGCGTTTGACGAATATCTGATCCCTACCATCCGTTCGCAGTACGCTTAAAAGTAATTTCTAGCGGACATTTATCCGCTATTTGCCGGATTGTGTTGTTTCAGGCCGTCGTAGCCAGCAGTGTTATGTCGTCAGATTCAGTCAGGCAGATGGGCAGGGTAAAGCAGAACATCGCACCATCACCTGCTTCGCTTTCAACCCAGATGTCGCCACCATGTGCATCAACTGCCAGACGGCAGAATGCCAGCCCCAACCCCAATCCCTGGGGCGCATTACGGTAGCGAACACGGCTGAACTTGTCAAAAATGCGGTCCTTCATGTGGCGGGGAATGCCAGGGCCGGAGTCTTTGACCGTGACACAGATTCGCTCATCGGTGAGCGGGTAAGCACCTAACGTAATGATCCCACCTTCGGGCGTATATTTGATGGCGTTCTCCATCAGGTTGATAATGACGCGGAGAATCATGTCATTATCGACATCGACCATCGGCAGGTTGTTGTCCCACTCGAATTTAAGCCGCTGGTTGGCGTCAATCGCGAGAGGCTGCACAAGCTGAATGGCGTCCGCCAGTAAGACGCGCAGTTCGGTTGGTGAGTTGCGCAGAATGGCCTGCCCCGCTTCCAGGCGCTGGATATCGAGCAAACTGTCCAGCATGACCCGTAACTGGCGTGTGCTTCGGATGCCGATTTGCAGCATGGTCAGCACGAGCGGGTTTTCGTGGTTGGCGAGGACCTCGGCCAGTTTCTGGATGCTGCCACGAATGGATTGCAGCGGGCCGCGCATGTCGTGGTAGATCATGGCGGAGAGATCACGCCGCAGTTGTTCGATCTCGGCCTCTTCTTCGTCGTAACTGGCACAGATCGCATCGCGTGCCAATCCGCTGATCTCTTCCAGCAGACTGATATGATGATGGTCGAAGTAATCGGGAGTATCATGCATTAAAATCATTACCGCCACCACCCGGCTGCCGTAAAACAGTGGAATACCTATCGCTGCTCCCTCAGTGGGCAGCACGCTCAGCGGCATCCAACGAGGATCGGTTGCCACATCCCGGATGATGAGCAGACGTTGGCCGTAGTAGACAAATCCGACCATGCCCTGTTCCACCAGGATACGCCATCCTTCGGTGTCGAAATCTATCGCATCAAATGTATGAACAGCCTGGATGTCTTGATCCTGACCAAAGGCGAACAAACAGCCGTAAGGGGCCTCGATCAAACAGGCCGTCTGTTTGAGGATGGTGTGCAGCAGTTTGTCCCGGTCATGAATATCTTGATACAGGGCGCGGGACAGTTTATACAATGTTTGATAGGGATTACCGTCGTGCATAAGCGCCTCTGATCGATTACGGTAATCCCATTATAGAAGCATCTGCAAGTTAGAGCATTAATTTTTATAGTATTTTTACTCTTCAACCACTAATTCGCCGGATTTCATTGACAAGCTGCTGGAATGCCACCTCCGGAATACCGGGATTGTACTGGACACGGGTGAGCTTGCGGCTACCCATGGGCATGCGGTCTACCGGCTGGTGGATGAAGAGAATGACCGGCTTTTCCCGGTTCTGGAAATGGCGCAGATTTTTCATTATGGATTCCGACGCCAGCGCTTCCGGTGATACGACCACCACCAGCAGCCAGCACTCCAGCCGTGCTTGCTCAGTCGCCACCAGCCAATCCTGGCTGTTTTCAACAAGATACTGATCGACCCAGACGCCGATGTCGTTTGCGTACAGCCGGTCGACCATCGGGGCGACGATCCGCTCCCAATCCCGGCGGATGTACGTGACCAGAACATTGTCTTCTAGCGACATATGATCGACACCGGTGCCGATGGGCGTGGGTGACGGTGGTGGCTGGATGATGTTGGGTACGTCACTCGGACGGCGCGACCGGGTCTTCTTCTTTTCCGCCAGCATATCCGTCTCCAGCGAGGATGTGAACCGTTCGGGGGAATCGGTGAACTGGAAGCGCAGATGTTCACCCACCTGAATCAGATCATTGGCGTAAAGTCGGCGGGTATCCTGTAATTCCTCGCCGTTGACGAACGTTCCGTTGGTTGATCCCAGGTCCTCGATGTGATATCCCTGGCCGGTCAGAAGCAGCCGAAAATGTTCACGGCTCATCTCCGGTTCGACTATGACAATATCACAGGTGGTGGAGCGGCCCACAATGATCGAAACTTTGTCCAGGGCATAGACGGCGGGTTCTGATGTGGATTTGCGGGTATGGACGACCAGATATGAGGGGTCATTCGCGACATGATTGTGCAGGTCCTGTACAATCTGTTGGTCGGTTTGCTGTGGCTCGCCGGGACGAAATTCAAGTGTAATCGAATCGCCCAGTTCAACAATGCACTGGAACTGCAACAGCCAGACATCTTCGACTTTCTGTCCGTTGACAAATGTTCCGTTACTGGAATTCAGGTCGTAGAGTTCATATCCGGCTTCCGTGAAAACAATCCGCGCATGATCGCGGCTGACTTCATTATCACGGATGATAATCGTGTTCTTGTTCCCGCGACCGATGGTGACCTCATCGGAATCCAGGCGGTAAATCGTTCCGGGTTCAGGTCCCCGCCGCACAATCAAATGACCCATCATAATGCAATCAACCAGGATTAAGGATCGGCTACCCCCCATTCTAGGACCAGTGTGGGGGAAAGTGCAACTCTGGCGTTGACGCTCACATGGAGACTGCTATAATGTTCGTTATCATGGCCCTGTAGCTCAATTGGCAGAGCAGTTGACTCTTAATCAATTGGTTGAAGGTTCGAGTCCTTCCAGGGTCACT
>CAYQJO010000191.1:0-3783 GCA_964417785.1 uncultured Anaerolineaceae bacterium
GCACCGATTCTATCACATTCTCCGCCATGAGCAACAGGTGGGTGCATTCGGAAATCAGGGCTTTTGCAAAGTCGGAACACCCCTCACCCCTAAATCCCCTCTCCCACAAGGGGCGAGGGGACTTGAAAACCGCTTTTCTCCCCTTCTCCCCTCTGTGGGAGAAGGGGTCGGGGGATGAGGGGGCAAACTGTACCAACGGACACCAAGAATGGCGTGACCGTAGGGGACGGCCCGCGGGCCGTCCCACCGTATGAAGCGAATCAAAAAGGGGCATTGCGCCCCTTCCGGTGTTGTTTAGAACGCGCCCTTACCGCGCATGACGGCGGGCAGGGTCATCAGCAAGATTTTGATGTCCATCCACAGCGAATAGTTGCGGATGTAGTGGATGTCCTTGTCGGTACTCAGATGGCAGGGCTTGTCGCTGCGGCCATTGACCTGCCACCAGCCGGTGATGCCCTGCGGCACGACGAAGCGCTCGTTTTGCCAGGGTTCGTACTCATCCACCAGCCGGATCAGTTCCGGGCGCGGACCGACCAGGCTCATATCGCCCTTGATGACGTTGAGCAATTGCGGCAGTTCGTCCAGGCTGGTCTTGCGGATAAACTTGCCCACGCGGGTCACGCGGAAGTCGTTTTTCGTCTTGTGGATGGTGGTACCGTCCTCATCAACGATGCTGGCTTCCTTGTGCAGGTTGTCCGCGTCTTTGACCATGGAGCGGAATTTGTAAATCTTGAACTTGTGACCGTTCTGGCCCATGCGATCCTGCAAGAACAGCGCCGGGCCGGGTGTGTCCAGCTTGATGGCGATGGCGACGAAGATCATCACCGGCAGCACCGCCAGCGTAATGGCCGAGGCCACCAGGATGTCGAACACGCGCTTGAGCAAAATCTGGCGGTTGTTCATGGCCGATTCGCTCATGCGGACCAGCGGCAAATCGTTAAGCCGGTTGGCGCGAGCGCGGTAGAGCGACAGGTCGAGATAGTTCGGGATCATGTGGACCGGGATGGGCGCGTATTGGAGCCGGTCCATCAGATGATCGAAGCGCTCGTTGTTGCGGGCCGGTTGGGCCACGACGATGTGGTCGATTTCGTGTTCGCGGATCACCTGATAGATGTTTTCGTCCATTGTGGCGATGACGGGGGCGTTGGCAAAGCTCTCCAGCGTGCCATCACCCACGAAGCCAGCCATGTTCAGGCTGCGGATGCGGCGCACGATGTCGTGCATCTGGCGACCGTGTTCGCTGGTGCCGATCACCAGCACATTGCTCGGCGCGAACGCCCAGCGGGCTGCCGCGAGATAGTAGGCGAAGGCCCGCCAGCCGAGCAGCAGGCCCAGGCTGATGCCGACATGCGCCAGAATGAGTTCACGGGCGACGGTGACTTCCAGCATGTAACACACGGCGATGAAAGCCAGTGTCGCCAGCGTCACCGAGTAGGCCACCCGGCGGGCCTCTTCCTTATATTTATAGCTGCTCGAAAGATCGTATAGCGATGTGAGCATGAATGTCCCTGACCAGATCGACATAAAAACGACCACCTTGAGCGGCAGCGCGAGGGCTGGCACTTCGGCGGTGAGCGCAATTCCGGTAACAGCAGATGCGGCTGCCAGGGCCACCAGCGTGATGAGCATGTCCATCACGAATGAAAGCAGCGCAAAATTAATATCGCGGCGTGGCATCGCTTCGATGAGTGCTTCGCGATGCAGGCCGCTTCTTTCTTCGAGTTGGGTAATCCGTGCAACTTCCATAATTTTGATACCTGTCCGATCCGCTTATGTTGTCTACTTTAGGCGGTGTGCCTTGCTTAGTCCTAAAAAAGTTGTAAAAAAACGGCGCAATGTGGCATGTTTGTATGAGTAAATAATTAATGGGCAACGTATAAAGTTAGGAGTTGGTTGGTTTAAGAGGATTGTAATGAGGAAAACAAGGAAAAAGTGCTATGCTTTAAAGGTGAAAGTCGTAAATTCGGCATTACTTTTATCGGAAAAGCAGATGACATTTGTCTGAACTTGCAAATCTTAAGGGTTCTGCCCGCAAATGTGGGGTATGATGGGTTGAAACATAGAAAGAGTGTTGAGAAGCCAAGTTTAAACGGACTCTGACCAATGACAACAATTTTGACAATCCTGGCAATCTGGGTAGTAGCATCAATTCCGATCAGCTTAATTGTGGGGCGCATGCTCATGCTTGCGGACACGGGAGAAGATCGTCAGATGGAAACCGTCAAGCAGGAACAGCCGAACTACAGCGGCCAGCGCGAACTGGTCTCGTAGCAACTCATCGCTTTAAAATTCAATCGACATTATCTTCACGGGACGCCGTTCTGGCGTCCTGTTTTTTATATCCCCACATTAAACCACCTTACAAACCACTTTAGGAACGGGCAAGGGCGCTGCGAGTACGCTCAACAATAACTGGCATTCCGGTGCCATTCTGGCTTATCATGGAACATGACGACAAATTTCAGCCGAGAGGACTTGCTTGAATGAAGATACTGATGATCGCACCACAGCCCTTCTTTGAGCCGCGTGGCACGCCGATCAGCGTTTTTCAGCGTTTGCACGGGCTTTCTGAACTGGGCCACGAGGTCGATGTCGTGACCTATCACGTCGGCAACAACGTGGATATTCCCAATGTGCATATTCACCGGACGCTGCCGCTGCCCTTCATCAAGAAGGTGAAGATCGGCCCCTCACCGGCCAAAATCCCGCTGGATTTTCTGGTGTCGATTTTGATTGTGTGGATGCTGGTCACCCGCCGTTACGACGTGATCCACACGCATGAGGAGGCCGGGTTTATGGTGATGTTCCTGGCGAAGCTGCTGGGCAAGCCGCATGTCTACGATATGCATTCCAGCCTGCCCAAACAACTTGGCAACTTCAGCTTCGGCAACAACGCCCTGATGAAAGGCAGCTTCAGCGTGCTGGAAAACATGTTGATCCGGCTGGCCGATGTGGTGTTGACCATCGGCAAGGACCTGGAGGAGCATGTCTACAGCGTGAAGCCCAACGCCAACCAGTACCGCATCGAGAATATGGCGATCCAGAATATCCTGCCGGTCGATCATGACAAGGCCAAACAGACGCGCATCGACCTGGGCATCGACGATAAGGTGGTGCTGGTGTACACCGGCACGCTGGAAACCTACCAGGGACTCGATCTGCTCTACGACGCGGTGAAGATCGCCAGAACGAAGACAGAAACGCCCTTCGCGCTGGTGATGGCTGGCGGCAAGCCGGAGCAGGTGGCGGAGCAGAAGGGCGAAGTGGCCCGGCGCGACCTGAGCGAGGATGTGATCTTCGTGGGGCAGGTGCCGCTGCAAGATTCGCTCTATTATCTGGATATGGCCGATATATTGGTGTCGCCGCGTTCGTCCGGCCTCTCGGTGCCGCTCAAAGTGTATACCTACCTGCAATCGGGCCGGGCCATGGTGGCGACGAATATCCCGGCACACACCATCGTCCTCACCGACGAGACGGCGGTGCTGGCTGATCCTAACCCGGAAGCCTACGCCGAGGGGTTGGTGAAAGCTATCGACGATCCGGTCTACCGTGAGAAGGTCGCGCAGGGCGGGTTGGCCTACGCCGAGGAGGAACTCTCGAAAGCGCGATACGTAGAGAGGCTCCGGGCCGCGTACCAGTCGATCACGCCGCAGGCCGCGACCGAATCGCCGGCGGTGTCCTAGGTGAAAAATGACCTCACCCGGACGCGCCTTTGCGCGTCCCTACGGCGGCGAAAGGATGTAGGGACGTCCAACGGGGCGTCCGAGACCGGCGAAAGGATGT
>CAYQJO010000191.1:3883-8409 GCA_964417785.1 uncultured Anaerolineaceae bacterium
TAGGGACGTCCAACGGGGCGTCCGAGACCGGCGAAAGGATGTAGGGACGTCCAACGGGGCGTCCGAGACCGGCGAAAGGATGTAGGGACGTCCAACCGGGCGTCCGAGACCGGCGAAAGGATGTAGGGACGTCCAACCGGGCGTCCGACGTGAGGCAAGACAGATAATCGTCCGACAAGCAGTGAAAGTGGAATAACATATGTGTGGCATTTGTGGCGTTGTCGCCGATAAACCGGTCGAACAGGCGGTGCTGAAGGCGATGAACGATACGATTACCCATCGTGGTCCCGATGACGAGGGCTACCACATCGATACCAATACCGGCATCGCTATGCGCCGGTTGAGCATCATCGACCTTTCGACCGGCCACCAGCCCATCTCTAATGAAGATGGCACGGTGTGGGTGGTCTTTAACGGCGAGATTTACAACTACAAGCCGCTGCGGGCGGCCCTGGAAGCGAAGGGTCACAAATTTACGACCAACACCGACACCGAATGTCTGGTCCATGCCTACGAGGAATACGGCGATCACTTCATGACGCACCTCAACGGCATGTTCGGTTTCGCCATCTATGACAGCAACCGCAAGCGCGTGCTGGTGGCGCGTGACCGGGTGGGCATCAAACCGATGTATTACGCCCAGGTCGGGGAGCAGTTTTTCTTCGGCTCGGAGATCAAAACGCTGCTGGCCCATCCCGAAGTCCCGCGTGACATCGACTATACCGGTCTCGACCATTTCCTGACGCTGGAATATGTTCCGGCTCCCTACTCCATCTTCAAGCACATCCGCAAGCTGCCGCCGGGTCACTTCATGGTGTTCGAGGATGGCCGGCTGCATATCGAGCAGTACTGGAACATCGCCTTGCAGGTCACACCGCCGACCTTTGAGGAGTGTATGGAAGTGCTGGAAGACCTCATCCGTGACGCGGTGAAAATCCGGCTGATGGCTGATGTGCCGCTGGGGGCGTTTCTGAGCGGCGGCATCGACTCAAGTACCGTCGTCAGCTTCATGGCGGAGACTTCTGATCTGCCGGTGCAGACCTTCTCCATCGGCTTCGGCGATCCCACTTATAATGAACTGCCGTATGCGCGGATGGTGGCGGAGAAGTACAACACCGTCCACACCGAGCGCTTCCTGGAACCCGACATCGCGGAACTGGCCGAGATGCTCATGGGCCATCTGGATGAGCCGTTGGGCGACTTCTCGATTATCCCGACCTATCTGGTGAGCAAGGTGGCCCGCGAAAACGTGACCGTCACGCTTTCCGGCGACGGCGGCGACGAGATTTTCGGCGGCTACGATACCTATGTGGCGCAGAATATGGCCCGGATGTATGATCGCGTGCCGGGTCCCATCCGCGAGAAGATGCTGCCGGCGATCCTGGGGATGGTGCCGCCGCGTCCGGCCAAGAAGGGTCTCATCAACAAGGCCAAGCGCTTTGTGGAGGGTGGGGCGCTGCCGCCGTCCTTGCAGCACACCCGCTGGATGATGTTTATGGACGAAGCGGCCAAAGCCGAGTTGTTCAACCCGGAGGTGCGGGCCGGTCGCAACGGCATGGGACCGCAGGAGATACTGGAACGCTACTTCGCTGAGATGAAACACGGCGATCATCTGGCGCAGTTGCAGTACACCGACGTGAAGACCTACATGGTCGATGACATTCTGACGAAGGTGGACCGGGCCAGCATGGCGGTCTCACTGGAAGCGCGGGTGCCGCTGCTGGATCATCGCATTGTCGAGTTCGCCATGAGCCTGCCAGCGGACTATAAGATGAACAAGGGGACTACCAAGTACATTCTGCGCAAGTTGGTGGAGCCGCGCATGCCGGAGGGTATTCTGAACAAGCCGAAAGAGGGTTTCAGCATCCCGATCAAGAACTGGCTGAAAGGCCCGCTGAATCCGATGATGATGGACCTGCTGGGCGAGGACAGTGTAAAGCGGCGCGGATTCTTCGATGCCCGCACGGTCCGCCAGTGGATTCACGAGCATATGAGCAACCAGCACAATCACAGCCACCGTTTGTGGGCGCTGATGGTCTTCGAGCAGTGGCAGCGTGCCAACCTGGATGCGGCCCCGGCGAAGATATAGAGGCACGATGTTGTCCAACGGACGGCCAGAAGGCCGTCCCTACGATAAGAGACACGATTCCGAGGTAGGGACGCCATTCTTGGCGTCCGCCGAACGACACATTCAAATCGTGACCGGTGCGGAAAATCGATATCCGTCCCGCAATAACACAAGGAGCGAGAATACATGGCAACAACAACCGACAATGCAGCCCTGATCGAGGCGATCCGCCAATACTGGAACGACCATATCCATGACCTGGAGATTGCCACCGCGCCGGTGGGCAGCAAAGAGTTCTTCCAGCAGCTAGAAGACTACCGCTTCGATAAGCTGCGCTATCTGCCGGAGGTGGTCAACTTCTACGGCTATCCGGGCCGCGATGTGCTGGAAGTCGGCTGCGGTGTGGGCCTGGACCTGGCGCGGTTCGCCAAAGGTGGCGCGAATGTCACCGGCATCGACCTGGCCGAGACCTCGATTGATCTGGCGAAACAGAACTTCGAGCAGCAAAACCTGGAAGGCGACTTCCGCGTGATGAACGGCGAGGCGATGGACTTCGAGGACAACAGCTTCGATATGGTCTACGCACACGGCGTCATCCAGTACACCGCCGACGCGCAAAAGCTGGTGGACGAGATGTACCGGGTGGTCAAACCCGGCGGCGAGGTCATCATGATGGTGTACAACCGCATCTCGTGGCTGAACGCGCTGTCGGCCATCACCAAAGTCGATCTGGAACACGAAGATGCGCCGGTCCTGAAGAAGTATTCGATCCCGGAATTCAAGAACCTGCTGACCAGTTTCAAGCGGTTGAAGATCGTGCCGGAGCGTTTCCCGGTCCGCTCGCGGCTGCACACCGGCCTGAAGGGGCAGATATACAACAACGTGTTCGTCGGGACCTACAACCTGCTGCCGAAGGCGGTGGTCCGTCCGACGGGGTGGCATATCATGGGATTTGCGTATAAATAGGCGGACGGCGCATGCGCCGTCCGCCGGTAGCAACGGATGGACATATAAAGGCAAAATGATGGACAGAAACATCGGACAATTCAACGAGACAACCTATGATGTGGTGGTGGTCGGGGCCGGTGTGACGGGTGCGGCGACCGCCTGGGATGCCGCCAAACGCGGCCTCAAGGTGGCGCTGCTGGAACGCGGCGACTTCGGCCATGCAACCTCGGCCAACAGCATGAAGACGGTACACGGCGGCCTGCGCTATTTGCAGGATGCCGATTTGCGGCTGGTGCGCAAGATGATCCGCGAGCGCCGGTCACTGATGCAGATCGCGCCCCATCTGGTGCATCCGCTGCCTTTCATGATGCCGACCACGCCGCTGACGGAAAAACTCATGCGCAGCCGACCGCTGATGCAGGCGGCCATGAAGCTCAACGACATTGTGAGCTTCGACCGCAACCGCACCGGTGATCCGCAGAAGGAACTGCCCAACGGGCGTGCTATCGGGCGGGACGAGATCAAGGACCTGCTGCCGGGGCTGGAAGATAAGTACACCGGCGCGGTCATCTGGTACGACGCGCAGATTTACAACACCGAACGCCTGCTGCTGGCCTTCGTCCGGTCGGCGGCACAGGTCGGGGCGCATGTTGCCAATTACATGCAGGTTGAGGAATTTATCAAGACCCATGACCGGGTGGTCGGCGTGGTGGCCCGCGACCGGATGACGGGTGAGACGGTGCGCATCCAGGCGAAGATGGTGGTCAACGCCGCCGGGGCCTGGATCGACAACCTGCTGGATGATCTGCACCGGGGACCGCGCCTGTTCAATATGTCGGTGGCGGTCAATCTGGTCACGCGGCAGGTCCTGGCCGATTATGGTGTGGGCGTGCAGAGCAAGCTGGATGTGCCGCAGTCCGACGGCACCAACAAGCGCATCTCGAATATGCTGGTGTTTGCCCCCTGGCGCGAGTATTCGATTGTCGGCACCTTCCACTTCCCGTATCACGGCGACCCGGACGACTTCCAACTCACCGAGGAGCAGATTCAGCTTTTCCTGGATGAAGCGAACACCGCCTATCCTGGCGCGAATCTGACCCGCGAGGATGTAAAGTTCGTCCATCGCGGCTTCCTGCCGATGGAGAACCCGGAGGCCGAGCATGTGTCGCTGGTGCGCGAGGGGCAGATTGTCGATCATGAGGAGGCTGACGGCGTTGCTGGCCTGATCTCGGCAATGGGCGTCAAATGGACGACCGGGCGCTATATGGGCAAGCGGGCGGTCGATCTGGTGTATAAGAAGCTGGGACAACCCGCGCCGGCCTGCGTCACCGACCGGACCCCGCTCGTGGGTGGACATATCACGCGCTTCTTCGACTACATCGAGCGCCAGACGGAACACGCGCCGGACGGGATCAGCGCGGCGGTGATGCGGCATCTGGTGTATAACTATGGGTCGGGGTACCGGCAGGGGGTGGGGGGTCTGGAAAAAGGGGCGCATCGTGGCCGGATA
>CAYQJO010000192.1:0-2068 GCA_964417785.1 uncultured Anaerolineaceae bacterium
GACCACCGAGATCTACACTCTTTCCCTACACGACGCTCTTCCGATCTGACATCGTTGATGTGCTAACTGAAATGGGTATCGACTATGTGATGCTGGACGAAGATGCGACCAAATTGGGCGCGGTCGAGACCTGGGAAAATGCCAAAAAGTGTGCAGCGTTGTTCAAAGAACACGAGGACGAAATCGACGGCATTCTGGTATGTCTGCCCAACTTCGGTGACGAAAAAGGAATCGCCGAGACCATCCATCTCGCCAATTTGCAGGTGCCGATCCTGGTGCAGGCTTATCCCGACGACCTCGACCAGTTGATCCCATCGCGCCGCCGGGATGCATTCTGCGGCAAGATTTCCGTCTGCAATAATCTATACCAGTACGGCTATCCCTATACTGTCACCGAACAGCACACCGTTCACCCCAAATCGGATTCGTTCAAAGCTGATCTGAAGAAGTTCGAGGGTGTGTGCCGCGTTGTCGGCGGATTGAAGCGGGCACGTCTGGGCGCGGTTGGTGCGCGACCTAACGCTTTCAACACCACCCGCTACAGTGAAAAACTGCTGCAAGCCTTCGGCATCAGTGTACAGACCATCGACCTGTCGGATGTCTTCGGGCCAGCACGCAAGCTGGCTGATGATGACAGCCGCGTGAAAGAACGGTTGGATCGCATCCAGGGTTATGTGAACACCGAGGGTGTGCCGTCGCCGTCGATTCTTAAGATGGCAAAGATCGGTGTGATCCTGGATGAATGGATGGGGTCGTTAGACCTGACAGCCTCGGCCATCCAATGCTGGGACTCGCTGCAATTGAACTACGGTGTGAACGTCTGTACGTTAATGAGCATGATGAGCGAGCAGTTGATGCCGAGCGCCTGCGAAGTCGATGTCACCGGTGTGGTGTCCATGTACGCGCTGCAACTGGCGTCCAACACGCCAAGCGCCCTGGTGGACTGGAACAACAACTACGCTGACAACCCGGATAAGTGCGTGCTGTTCCATTGCGGAAACTGGGCCAAGAGCTTTTTCGGCGATGAATTCAAAATGGAATACGCGCCCATCCTGGGATCGACACTCGGTGACGAAAACACCTACGGCGTTGTCTCCGGTCGCACCCCGGCGGGTCCATTCAGCTTTGCCCGTGTGACCACCGACGACCGGCATGGTGTCATCAAAGCATATATCGGCGATGGCATGTTTGTCGATGATCCATTGGAGACATTCGGCAGTCGTGCCGTTGTCGAGGTACCCGGACTCCAGAGCCTGATGCGCCATATCTGCAAGAATGGCTTTGAACACCACGCCGCCATGAATGCCTCTCATTCAGCGGCGGTCCTGGCAGAAGCCTTCGAGACCTACTTCGAGTGGGATGTCTATCATCACATTGGCTGATAGGCGAGCCAACGGAGCGCAATTTCTCTGCGCTCCGTGAATATTATCACAAGATAAGATGTGCAAAACATCACTAATATTTCACCTACCGCATATTAAGGCAACTTGCTGAATTCAGTGTTATCGTGATTCTAATAGATGAAATGTAATGAGGTTAATCATGTACGAGTCCAACATTTCCCAGGAAAAGCCCATTGAGGTCCCCTCGAATTTACCGGAGAACTACTACAGCAAACTACCCATCCGGTTTGGTGTCATCATCGGATTAATCGGTTCGGTCGTCATCATGTTGAGCGTGGCCGCCCTCAGCCTGGGTACCGGTGAAAGCGTGTGGCTGTCAGCGCGTGTCATTGCCAGCACACTGCTGGGAGAAAGCGCTGCCAGCGGTGTCTTCCCGGTTATTCTGGGTACCATTATGCATCTGATTTCTGGTGCAATCTACGGCGCACTTTTCGCCTTTATATCTCCGAGGATGCCGCGAGGATTCTGGATCGTCGCTGGCCTGCTCTTTGGAATCGCTGTATGGTTGATCGCCCTCATCACTTTGCCGCTCGTCATTAACCTCATTGATACCGACTCAGTCGCCTATTTCAACGTGCTGCTGATTTCACACGTTATCTTCGGCCTGAACCTCGGCGTCGCTGGCAGCCTGCATGGATACAGGCAGCGCCAGACCACATAATCCA
>CAYQJO010000192.1:2168-8383 GCA_964417785.1 uncultured Anaerolineaceae bacterium
CAAAGACATGGTTTCTGAGGCCGGGTTATAGGGCGCATCGCAGACCAGTGTAGTCGTTCCGGATGGATTGAGCGCCCACATCGCGCTTCCGGGTCCGGCAGCGGTCCGCCAGACGGCCTGCCATTGAACAGCTTCACTCGACCGCGCATTGCTCAGATGTTCGTAGCCGATCTCAGTGAAGACGACATCGGTAGCCGCCAGACCATCAAAGGTCAACACGCCAGCATGGTGCCATGCCAGATCAATCTGGCGCGATTGCGGACACGTCACCTGTACCACATCGACAAAGTACCGCCCGGTCCAATGAATAGTACGCCGCAGCCGGACACCGGCATAGGATTCGTCGGAGTCATCGGGAAATTCCGCAACAGCTTCAGCGATGGTTACACCGTCATGCGTCTCAAACCGGACCAGTTCGCCCGTCAGTTCGGGCTGCAATGTGCTGTTTGTCAACACGGTATTATGCGACACCGTCTGCTTGTACCATGTGAAGTTCATGGCAATACCGTAACCGGGCGTTCCCAGATCAGGCGATAACCGCTGCCCATATCCCCACAACACCAGTGCCAGCTTGTCTGTGTGGCCGTGACCACCACCATGCGGCCCGTATTTGAGCAGTAGCTGCGTGTCGTTACTGTTGAGTATGACATATCCACTTGCCTCATGGACCGTGCTTTCGGAGGGCAAGGGTTCAGGATCGGGCAGCGTTTCCGGTCCAAATAACAGCGCGTCGAGCGAATCGCGCTGCGTGTAGCGGTCGTAGATGAGCGACATGGCCTGGGCATGTATGGGCTGCCCCCAGAAGGCATGAACGCGTTCAAACACCTCAACATATTGGGCGATTCCGCCAGGCGGTGAAATATCAAACCAGCCATCGTTGAACGCCGGCAGGCTGAAATCGGGTCGCAGCATCTCCAACGGAGCGCTGAACATGCGCTTGAGGCGTAGATTGTCCAGCAGTTCTGGATGACGATAGCGCAGCGCCACACCCAACGAGGTCATCGCCTGAGATGTGTAGAAATGGTAATGCGGGGAGCCTTCCCACCACCAACCGTCTTCCATGATGCCGTTTTGAATCTGCGCCGCCATGCCCCACTCCGGGTCAAACGTCGGTAGAATGTAACGCTCATCATCCAGGACCACGCCAATCGTCGCCAGCCCGGCCAGATGCCAGCACTGGATATTGTGAATGCGCGTCCAGAGTTGCGTCAGCAGATGGTCGCCCAGGCCACGCAAAAGGCGCTCACGGATATAGGTTTCGTCCTCCGTCGGGAGCGATTCGTGCAGCAAGTCAAAGGTCCAGGCCGCCGGAATGGCCCACACGGCCTCATCCAACGATTGTCCCATCACCCGACCCTGGCCGGCATGCGTACCATGCACCGGGTAATCAGGATAATTGCGGGCGTAGGCCATCAACACATCAACGGCATGTTGGCGAAACATCTCGTCGCCGGACATGACCCAGACAAGCGCCGCTGACCGCGCACTGGCGATCAACTCGGCGTTTCGAAAGGCTCGCCACGCTTCATCGTAAACGCCGCCGATGAACACCTCACCGTCTACCTCACAGACATGCTCGTGTGGTTTGTCGCGGTCATAGATCAGTCGAGTGGCATGAGTCGGACAGGTGTAATCATGCACCCAACCCGCACCTTCCGACGGCACATCCAGTGGATGCGTCATCTCACGGGTAGATGTCTCTTTCATCTTCGCCACCACCGCGCCGAATTCAGGAGCGGCATAACGGGACTTGAGTCGGGCTAAATCACCCTGGATAAGCAGTTGCATCGATGATCCTTTCTACAGGCTTGAAATTTGACAGGTCAGACAGTGTGCGTTACATTCTTAAACAATTCACCTGTAAGCAGAATAATTTTCCGTTAAAATATTTGCTAATGTTTTTTACACAATCAAACCTGTTCCAAACGCAACCACATATCAGGGATTTGGGTCTGGTGCAGTCCGTGTGGCTGCTGATGTACCGTTGTTGAAGCTTAAATACTAAGGAGAAGTTGGATGTTACGCAAATTTGCCTTGCCTTTGTTGATTGTACTCCTTGTGCTGGGTACGCTGGCTGGTGTCAGCGCCCAGGAAGAGGGTACCCGAGTGGATGTCTACGGACGAGAACTGCCCGCAGACGCCGCTGACTATGAGGATCAGGTCTGGACGGAACTCTGCAACGCCAACCGGACCGAGATTTCACTCTCATCGGTGGTAACCGTGTACCAGCGCATCTGCGACATTCACGGCTTTGACCAGTTCAGCGACTCGCTGGTGCAACTTGACCAGAACATGCAGTTGTTCCCCGGCGCGGCCTCCAGTTGGGAAGTCCGCGAAGACGGTCTCTCATGGGTGTTTAACCTGCGCGGCGACCAGGTATGGAGCGATGGCACGCCTGTCACTGCCAACGACTGGGTGCGCAGCTTCCAGTTCATGGCTGACCCGGACAACGCCTATGACTTTGTGTGGATGTGGCAGGGTGTGATCGAAGGCTGGGATGAGGCCGTCGCTGGCGAAATCTCCGTCGAAGAGATCGGCGTCATCGCCGAAGACGATAACACCCTCGTCGTCAGAACGCAGAATCCGTTCCCGCCGCTGCCCGCCACCATGGTCTACTGGCCGCCGATGCAGGCCGCTTCCCTGGGCGAACCCGGCAACTGGACACCGGGATACATCTTCGATCCGGAAACCCATGTTTCATCCGGGCCGTTCATCCTGAAGGAATTCGTTCCTGGTGATCGTCTCGTCCTGGAAGCCAACCCCACCTATGTCGGCCCGCGTACCCCCTGGCTGCGCGAGATTCGCGGCATCTACGGCGATCAGTTGAACAGCAGTTTCATCGCCTACCAGAACCACGAAATCGATAAGGTCAACTACATTCACCTGAAAACGGCGGATTACGAGATCATGAACGATAATCCGACCATGCGCGAGAACTTCCGCCCACACGCCGGTGACTTCCGTACCGACTATCTGCTGTTCGACACCTTCAACCCACCCTTCAACGATGTCAATGTCCGTCTGGCGTTTGCCAAAGCCGTTGACCGTGAAGCAATTGTCGATAATGTCATCAATGTCGGTGGTGCCGAAGCCGCTTACCCGGCGACCACCTTCCTGGCTCCGGGCTTCCCGGCCTGGGACGAAGAAGGCGCATTCACCGATTATCAGGCTTATGACTGCGAAGCCGCTCAAGGACTGCTGGCCGATGCTGGTTACCCTGATGGTGAGGGGTTCCCCGATCAGGAACTCAAACTACGCGGTGTGTCCGAAGGTATCCTCAACTGGTATCTGGCGGTGGCCGCTTCCATCAGTGAATGCCTGAACATTGACATCAGCGTGAACAATATGGAGTTCAGCGCCTATATGGATGCGCTGCTGGCCCGCCCGACCGAACTGCAATTCGGTGGCGTTGACTACGGTATGGACTACCTCGACCCGGCCAACATGCTCGGCCTGTGGAAATCTACCGGTCGTCAGTCCTGGCGGGTCGCTGAATACGATAATCTGGTAAACGAAGCCGACCAGCTTGTGGGCGATCCAGAAACCCGTCTCGCCATGTATCACGACGCTGAGCGCATCCTGGTTGAAGACGTCGGCGGCGTGTTCCTGTTCCACCGTAACCTGGGCGACCTCTTCCAGCCCTATGTCGCTGGTGGTGAGTGCTTCACCCCCGATAATCAGGGCATCTCCGCCTATCACTGGAACAACCAGTGGTGCTGGGGTGAGTTCTACATCACACAGGATGTCTACGAATACGACACCTACCGTGAAGACGAATAACACCCGCTGTCTGATATGATGTCGTTCGACCATCCGGGGAGTCTGTTCCCCGGATGGTTGCTATTCAGGTGAATCCATTCATGACCGGTTACATCATTCGACGACTGCTTTCACTCATCTTCGTGATGTTCGTCGTCTCCGTTATTGTCTTCTTCCTCATGAACCAGATTCCCGGTGGACCGTTCAGTCTGGGTGAACGGGGTTACACTGAGGATGCCATGCAGAACATTCTGCGCAAGTATGGTCTGGATAAACCCATCCATGAGCGCTATTGGAATTACCTCACCAGCGCCCTACAACTGGATTTTGGCTATTCATTTTCAGTAGCTGGCAATCCCCCGGTGACAGAGGTCATCGCCCGGACCTGGCCGGTGACCATGCACCTGGGACTCTATACGATCATGTTCGCTTTCGGGTTCGGCATTCCCCTGGGCATGATCGCCGCTTACCAGCGCAACACATGGATCGACAACACCGTCACATTTGTGGCGACTCTGGGCTACGCCGTACCTAATTTCATCGTTGCCACCTGGTTTCTGCTCATCTTCGGTTACCAACTCGGCTGGGGGAAATCGAGTCAGGTCATCATCGGACCCATTGTCGAAGGTGGCGCACCGCTTCTGTCCAGGGACTATATTCTGCCAGTTGTCACCTACGGCCTGACACCACTGGCGATTGCAGCCCGCTACACCCGGTCCAGCTTCGCCGACGCACTCCGAGCAGACTATGTGCGCACGGCCCGCTCCAAAGGGTTGACCGAACGCAGGATCACCGCCATCCATGTCGCCCGCAACGCACTCATACCAATGGTGACGATCTTGCTGCCGCAAATCCCCAATCTGCTTACTGGTTCGCTGTTCATCGAGGTCATCTATGGCATTCCCGGCCTGGGCAAGTTCTTTGTCACCAGCATCTTCAACCAGGACTACCCGATGATTATGGCATTGGTGCTGCTGATCGCCTTCTTATGGGGCATCACATACCTGCTCACGGACATTCTCTACACGTTTATTGACCCGCGTGTCCGCGTCGGCGGGGGTCGCAGCGCATGAACGAGGTACAAACGGAACTTCTGAAACCACGTTCCATCTGGGTTGACGCGGCCTACCGTTTCCGTCGTAATCGTCTGGCAATGGCGGGCCTTATCATACTGCTGGTGTTTTCCACCATCGCCGTCACTGCCGATGTAATCTCACCCTATCCCTACGATCAGGCCTATTTCCGCATCGCCAATCTCCGCCCCTTCGAAGACCCGAATCATATTCTAGGGGCCGACGGTATTGGGCGCGATTACCTGACGCGCCTGATCTACGGTGCCCGCACATCGCTTTTTGTCGGTATTTCCGTCGCCACCATTTCGTTCATGCTTGGCGTGCCGTTGGGCGCATTGGCCGGGTATCGAGGTGGAGTTGTCGATTACGTGGTGTTGCGCACGGTTGAAATCATGACAGCCGTCCCGCCTTTGCTGGTGGCGGCCATCATTCTGAGTGTCGTTGGCAGCAATGTCAGCAACATGATCGTAGTTCTGAGCCTGACGACATGGATTGAACCATTACGCCTGACACGGGCGCAATTTCTGGCGCTGCGTGAAGCCGAATATACGACCGCTGCCAGAGCCAACGGGGCATCCGATCTGCGCATCATCTTCATCCACATCTTACCCAACGCGCTCACACCGCTGCTGGTGGCGTACACCTTCCTGGTGCCAACCGCCATCTTTGCCGAAGCGGCCCTGAGCTTCCTCGGCGTCGGCATTACCGAACCGACCGCCAGTTGGGGTAGAATGGTGGGGTCGGGTGTGGGAACCGCCATCCAGGTTTATTATCATCTGGCTCTGTTCCCGACTGTGCTGGTGGGATTAACCATGTTGAGCTTTGCCTTTGTCGGTGATGGGTTGCAGGAAGCCCTCGACCCGCACCGTTCGACGTGATTTGCAGGAGGAGTCGTTGAAAATGCGTCCATACATTCTGATCCTGATCCTGATCCTGGCGGCATGTGGCGGTGATGATGACGCCACCGAACTGCCGACCAACACACTTTTACCGCGCTTCCAACAGGCAGCCACCGCTACCGAACCGGCCATCATCGTGACGGTGGTTGCAGCAACGCCCACCGCTGAGACCGAAGGTGTTTCCCTGAACCCGACAGCCATCGCAAGGGGTCTGAACAGTTGGGAGCGGCTCGAATGTGCGTCCTGTCATGGTGAAAATGGCGAAGGTGGCGCGGGCAGCATCGGCGACACTGAAGCCCCCTCGCTGATCGGTCTGGAACTCAGCGAAGATGAATTTATCGACTGGCTGCGGACGGGTGGCGACCTGGGCAGCGACCATCTCTTCTCCACCGACCGTCTGAGCGATAACGGCAGCCGCAATCTGTACCAGTACGTGTTGTCCCTGGGGCAAAACGGATGACACCGGAGTTGATCGCCAACAAGC
>CAYQJO010000193.1:0-8361 GCA_964417785.1 uncultured Anaerolineaceae bacterium
TCACCGATATACCAATGCCACATTAACTTGACAATAATCACAGACTTCGTTAACGTATGATTCATCGCATGTGCAGGTCTGACTTGTCTGTGCTGAATCAGCGAACGGCTCCCCGCTCTACAAAGCGGGGTTTATTGCCTGAGACTGGATTTGCAACTGGCGATCAATCAGTAAATCGAGTATAGAGGTGATTTGCCTTGCCTCATAGGCAGGGCTTCATGTGTGCATATGGCTGTAATGTTACAAATGACCCAAAAGGATGAGCTTCAAGCCAGGCTGATTGAAAAGGGACAACGACAGGGTTCGATTTCGTTTGACGATATCCTGTCTGTGTTCCCGGACATCGAAAACGATGTAGCACTCCTGGATGAAGTCATGGACAACCTGCTGGACGCAGGGGTGGATGTGCTGCCGGGTAAAGTCGGCAACATGCACCAGATTCCCGATGAAGCGGAATCAATCGATGACCTGTCCACCGAAGAAGCAGATGACGATGAAGCCCTCGAAGCCCAGGAAGGTCGTCTACTCTATGACGATCTGGTGGAGGACGCTGGCTACCAGCAAGCGCTCGACACCGACGATGTAGTGGGGCTTTATCTCAAAGAAGCAGGTCGTGTTCCCCTGTTGACAGCAGAGGAAGAAGTCTCGCTGGCGAAGCGGATGGAACAAGCGGAAATCGCCCGCCAGCGGTTGGAAGACGAAGGCGACATTCTGCCGCCTGACGATGTATACGACCTGAAAGACATCTTGATCGACGGGGAACTGGCGCAGGAACATCTGATCCGTGCCAACGCCCGTCTGGTCATCAGTGTGGCGAAGAAATATATCGGACGCGGTGTCCCTTTCCTTGATCTGATCCAGGAAGGCAACATCGGTTTGATCCGGGCCACCAACAAATTCGAGTACCAGCGTGGTCACAAGTTCAGCACTTATGCCACCTGGTGGATTCGGCAGGCGGTCAGTCGCGCTGTGGCCGACCAGGGCCGGACCATCCGCGTACCGGTACACATGGGCGACCAGTTGAACCGGATGCGGCGCGTGCAGCTTCACCTGCTGCAAGAACTGGGCCGCGAGCCGAATATCGATGAACTGGCCCAGGGTATGGAGACCACCCCCGACAAGGTGGAGAATCTTCTGGAAATCGCCCGCCGTCCGGTCAGCCTGGAAACACCAATCGACGACGACGGCGATTCTACCTTCGGTGATTTTGTCGAAGATGTGAGCAGCCCCGCTCCTGCCGATGAAGTCGCCACACATCTGCTGCACGAGCAGCTTCAGGGTGCTCTGGATCGTCTGCCGCCGCGTGAAGCACAGATTTTGCGCCTCCGCTACGGCCTGGAGGACGGTCGCGTTTACACACTGGAAGAAGTCGGGCAGACCATCGGTGTCACACGGGAGCGTGTGCGCCAACTGGAAGCCCAGGCCCTCAACCGGCTGCGCCAATCGTCGGCACACATTATTCTTCGGGACTACCTGTACGAGGAGTAATCACTTGAGTGTGCCAGCACGCAAAACCGGAACCCCCTGGTTGTGGGCGGTGATTCTGGTCATCGTGGGTGTCGTCCTGCTGCTGGATAACTTCTTGTTGTTGGGCGACTTTGACGCAAGCACTTTGCTACCCCTGCTTCTGGTTGTGGCGGGGGCGCAAATTCTGATACGCGGCGATCTACTGCCGAGTTCGGAACCTCAGAGTTTCGGCATCACACGCGGCAGTGTCGAATCCGGTACGCTGGAAATCAGCAGCGGCGAAATCGACATTGATGTGCGGGCGCTTCACCGCGAAGGCCGGCTCATCGCCGGTCAATTTGCCGGCAGCGCCCGTCCTCAACTTGACGTGCAGGACACCTACGCCCATATCCGGCTGGACCGATCCGATACCGGCTGGCTGTCGTTTAACGACTGGCGTGTTGGTCTGGCCGCAGACCTGCCCTGGCAGGTGTTGGTCAGCACATCGCTGGGTCAGGTCAACGCTGATCTGTCCGACCTCATCGTTCACGATGGTTATATCGCCACCGGGATCGGTGACATACGGCTGGCGGCCCCACGCGAAGCCCTGGGACCGCTGTATGTTCGTTCGACCCTGGGCAACATCCATATCAACACCCCCCTCGGCTGCAACGTCCGCATTGTCATTAATGGCGGATGGATGTTTCGCGTCAAACACAATATCTATCGCTACGAAAACCCGGAAACGGATGTGTATGTATCCGTTGATCCCGCCGTCGGCAGTCCACTGGTTGAAATCCATATCAGCGGCACCTTCGGCGACGCCTACCTGGGCTAACACCATGTCGGATAAATTTGGTTTTGTCATTCGTGATGGCATGGAAAGTGATATTCCGGGCTGTCTGGCACTGGAAACAGCCTACACCACTGATTATGTCTGGCAGATGACCGTTGACCCCGAAAGCAGCCAGCGCAGTATCAGCTTCAAAACCGACCACCTGCCGCGCTCAATGGATGTCGATTACCCGATCTCCGAACACCGCCTGCGCACCAGCCAATGTTTTCTGGTGGCCGTTGGTCGGGATGACCCGGCCATTCTGGGTTTACTTACGATGTCGCCCATTCCGGCTCGCCGCACCGCCTTGATCCACGACATTGTTGTCTCACAGCCATTTCGCCGCCACCGGATCGGCACCCGGCTTCTCAATGTGGCTCGTCGCTGGGCTGAAGAACATCAACTGATCTCGTTAATCGCAGAAACGCAAACCAAGAATTACCCCGGCATTCTATTCTGCCAGAAAGCCAGCATGTCGTTTTGTGGTTACAATGACCATTATTTTGATAATCAGGATATTGCCGTTTTTTTCGGCCAGACATTGAATCGTGGAAGATTTCCGGACGTTCCTTGAACTGTTCAACGAGACGCTGGCAGCCGCCATCGTGGTCGTTGCCGCGTCCATGTTGTTGTATAACCTCTCGCGCAACCTCAAGAATCGTGTAGCCCGGACATCGGGCGCGGTGCTGGCCTGCGTCACCATTACTTACATCAGCGATGTGTTGATCTCATTGGGTCCAGGGGCCGGGACATTTGAGTCCCTGCTGCGCCTACAATGGCTGGGAGTCGCTTATGTTCCGGTCACCACCTTCCATCTATCAGACGCCCTTCTGGCAACAACCGGACTGCCTTCGCGGGGCCGCCGCCGTCGCATTATCCGCATCCTGTACGCCATCGCAACCGCGTTTCTGGTGCTGGCAACCTCTACTGACGCAGTGATCTATGCGACGAAATACGACGGACGCATCAGCCTGCAAGCCGCGCCGCTGTTCTGGTTGTATCTGAGCTATTTCCTGATTGTCAACGGTGTGGCCTTCTACAATGTGCTGCGTGCCCTCCGCCGCTGCCTGACCCCCAGCACCGAACGGCGCATGACCTATTTGCTGGTCGCCATGTTGACGCCGAGCATCGGTATCTTCCCCTATTCGGCGCTGCTCAACCCTGGCGACCAGTTCTCGATCAACGGGTTGCTGCTGGTCAATCTGGGGAATACCATCGTCATCTTCATGCTGTTGTTCCTGTCTTATCCGTTGTCATTCTTCGGCTCGCGCATTCCCGACCGGGTTGTGCGTGCCGACCTGATGCGTTTCATGCTGTTAGGGCCGGGAACGGGTCTCGTCGCCCTGGTGACAATCATCTATATCGGCCCCACCACCGAACTACTGGGCGTGCCAGGAATCGACTTCATTCCCTTCGCGGTGGTCACGGCCATCCTGGTCTGGCAGTGGGGTGTCGATCTGGCGTTACCCTGGCTGGAAAAATGGTTCATCTATCGCCATGAAGATGACGACCAGTTAGCAAAACTTCAGGACCTGAGTGAACGGCTTCTGACGCGCAGCGATCTGCTGCAATTGACCGGGGCGAATCTGGAAGCCGCCTGCGACTATCTGCGAGTGAACAGCGCGTTCGTCGCAGCACTCACCGACCAGCGCCCGGAATTCGTGCGGGCGGTCGGAACGGTCGATTTCACTGCCGATGCCCTACAGGATGAGGTCGATCAACTACTGAGCCTCCTCAACGGCAAACCGAAGCTGCACACATGGGAGAATTACTGGGTCTTTCCGCTTTACAGTCACCGGATGAACGACAACAGCGGTCAATCCACACTCATCGGCATGTTCGGCCTTGAGGGACGGACAGCGCAAATCGACTTCAGTGAAGATGAATGGGAACTGCTGGAGACATTCACCCGACGTGCCAGCCATACCCTGGACGATATGCTGCTGCAATCGGAGGTCTATGCTGCCCTGGAAGGCCTGCTGCCACAATTTGCCCTGAACCGTAGTCGCGCCGCTGAGCTGGAATATCGTCCGGGACGAGCAGGATTTGTCAGGAACGATATACCGGATCGCGAAGAGATCGTGGAACAGGTTCACGCCGCTCTACGCCATTTCTGGGGAGGCCCCGGTCTGAGCAGCAGCCGCCTGCTTGAACTGTCTATTGTGCAGATGGCGCTGGCAGACAACGAGAACAACCCGGTTAAGGCACTGCGCCAGATTCTGGTCGATGCTATCGAGCAGCAGGCTCCCGACGGCGAGCGCAGCTTCAAGAGTGCGGAATGGACACTGTATAACATCCTGAAACTGCGGTTTATTGATAAGCAAAAAGCCCGCGAGACTGCCCAGCGGCTTTACATGAGCGAAGCCAACCTGTATCGTAAACAAAGTGTTGCCATCGAAGCCATAGCCGAGAGTTTGATTGAGCAAGAACGGCGTCTGACGTAAACGTTAAGGCTAAGATTTGCAACCTTAACGTAAAATTCTTATAATGATATTTAAGGTCATTGGGAAATTAGCACGTTTGCTGTAATGATGTTTATGGGGGAATTATGACTACTGAATTGCAGCGGCATGATTTGAAGCCGCCGCCGCCGACTGTGGATGAGGGTTACTGGTCAGCGCTATTATCAGAGGGGGAACACGCCCATCCCGTTCAGTCCAACAATGGATTCGAGAACCAGCATTCGGATTACGACGAATCGGACGACTTCTTCTCTTCGAACCACCGCACTGCAATTGAGTCGGATTGGGAAGAAATCCAGCGCATCACGGACGACGACGAAACCATCGATTTGAATGTCGTCGGTTACAATCGTGGTGGCCTTCTGGTGGAGTGGCGTTCACTGCGTGGATTCGTACCAGCCAGCCAATTGAACCACTTCCCGTCGACGGGTAACAGCACGGTGCGGCGCAACGCCCTGTTGGATCGCGTCGGCGAGACGCTATGCCTGCGGGTGATTGAGTTGGACGTGGAGAAGAACCGGTTGATTCTGTCGGAACGGGCAGCCCAGGCTGAACCGGGGGAACGAGCCAACATTCTAACCAACTTGAATCCCGGCGATATTGTCACCGGAATCATCACCAACCTGTGCGAGTTCGGCGCATTTGTCGATCTCGGCGGTTTGGAGGGTCTGATCCACATCAGCGAGCTAAGCTGGGGCCGTGTCGGTCATCCAGGCAGTATGTTGTCACGCGGACAAGAAGTGGACGCCTACGTCCTGGGCGTCGATCAGGACGCCGGGCGCATCGCACTCAGCCTGAAGCGCCTGCGGCCCGATCCCTGGAAGACAGTGGAAGATCGTTATGAAGTCGGCCAGATTGTCGAAGGTGTGATCACTAACGTAGTCGATTTCGGTGCATTTGCTTGCATCGAAGAGGGGCTGGAAGGCCTGATCCATGTTTCTGAACTGGCTGAAGGCCACTTTTTGCACCCACGCAATGTCGTCACCGAAGACCAGTTGATCCAGGCACGCATTCTGACAATCAACGGTCCGGCCCGCCGGTTGGGACTCAGCCTACGATTGACAGAGTAAGTTCAGCACAATCAGCACACAGGGATGCGCCCGGCGCGTGTCCCTTTTTGATTCCGGGTCAATGGGCTATCATTGATACAGTTAGAAGGAACAAACTGTGGCTGAAGACAAACCCACCGGAACCGAGTCTGAAGAAAACGCAGAGCCGAAACACAAAGACCTGCGCGTTCAACCCGAATTCTGGGATAACCTGTTCGACGCCATGCCGCCCTGGCTGGACGAGATCAGTGCGATTGTGCTGCTGGTGTTCGGCGTAATCTCGTTCATGGCGCTGCTGGATGTCTCCTCAGATGCCACCCTGTCCATCGCATGGTCCGACGCCCTGACCAGCCTGTTCGGCAGCGGCAGTTTTATTGTGGCCGCCGGTATTTTCGCCCTGGGGATCATCATCCTTTTACCCAAGATGGGGATCATCATCCGATTTTCTACCCGGCGCATTCTGGCGCTGGAAGTGGCATTTCTGGCCGCCCTCGCTATTCTACACCTCTCCGCCGGTGATACGGAACTGCGAGCGCTGGTACGTGGCGGAGAAGGCGGTGGATTCATTGGCTGGGGCGTCAGTGCGCCGCTCGCCTGGATGATCGGTCAAACAGTGGCGGTAATGGTCTTCTGGCTTGTACTGTTCATCAGCCTGGGGGTCGCCATCGGCCTCCGCCGCACACAGATCAGCGCGTGGCTGCGCACAGCTATCGAGCGCCTTGAGACTTACGGTAATCGGCTGCGCACCCCTGCTCAACCCGAACGCGCCCCTCAGCCTCCCCCGCTGACCCCGGTCGAGATCGAACAACAGCGACGGTCGCCGGTCGTCCGGATTCGCCCGGATATGACCACCATCCCGCCATCACAGCGCCAGACCACACCGCCGCCAGTCGTCAAAGAAATCCCAAAAGACGAAACTGTTGAACGTCTGGAACGGGCGTTTACGCACGCTGCCGATATAGAACAGCAGGAGGAGAATCCGATCCAGCGCGACCGCGAAGAAGTTATCGGCACGCTGGTCCCCAAAAAGAACAAATCCAGCCCACAGATGATTCAGCGACCGGATGGCCGCCTCAAACGCTACTTCAGCGTGGAGAGTATGAAGGAAGATCGCAAGGTCGGTCGCCGGCCCAAAGACCTGCCGCCACTTGACTTGCTGCAAGACCTGGAAATCAACCCACCCGACGAAGACGAAATCAACCACAACGTGGTCCTGATCGAGAACACATTGCTGGAATTTGACATCGACATTGATGTGGTCGCGGTGAAAGTCGGGCCGACGGTCACACAGTACGCCGTCCAGCCCTACCGGGAAAGTGGAGGGCGGACCCGTCTGAGCAAAATCGCATCACTGGCGAATGATCTGGCATTGTCGCTCTCGGTGAAACGCCTCCGCCTGGAAACACCAGTGCCGGGAGAGAGCTACATGGGCATCGAAGTGCCGAATCGTAAGCCCAGCATCGTCGCCCTGCGCTCCGTTTATGAGAGTCGTGCATTCTTCGAGCGGTCGCAGAAATCCAACTCGCCGTTGATGGTCCCGCTTGGTCGTGATGTCTCCGGGTCACCGGTCAACGTCGATATTGGTGGTATGCCCCATCTACTCATCGCCGGGACTACCGGATCGGGCAAATCGGTGTGTATCGCCGCTGTCGCAACGGCAGTTATCCTCAACAACACTCCCGACCGTGTGCGCATGGTGATGCTGGACCCGAAGATGGTGGAACTGAGCCGCTTCAACGGGCTGCCGCATCTGCTGGGCGCAGTCGAAACTGATCTGGACCGCATTATTGAGGTGCTGCGCTGGTGTACCCGCGAAATGGACCGGCGCTATAAACTTCTGGAAGAAAACGCCGCCCGCAACATCGAGATTTACAACACCCGCCTGGGTCAGCGGCGCAAGTCCGAGCATCTGCCGTATATCGTCATCATGGTCGATGAAATCGGCGACCTGATGATGACCAAACCGGAAGAGACCGAGCGCACCATCACCCGATTGGCCCAGATGGCGCGTGCAGTCGGCATGCATTTGATCGTCGCCACCCAGCGACCCTCCGTCGATGTCATCACCGGCCTGATCAAAGCCAACTTCCCCGCCCGCATCTCTTTTGCGGTGGCGTCCGGCGTGGATTCGCGAGTCATCCTGGATACCATTGGCGCAGAGACCCTGTTGGGTAAGGGCGACATGCTGTATCTGGCGCAGGACGCCGCCGGACCGCGTCGTCTTCAGGGCTGCTTCGTCTCCGACAACGAAGTCCGCTCCATCGTAGACTACTGGAAGAACTGGCACCAGGAGCAGGTCGCCGCTGGCAAAATGCCGCAGCGCATCGTCGCCCCCTGGGAGCGCGGCCTCACCCGGCGCGAATTCCTGGCGGAGACAGACCCCATGCTGGAAGATGCCATCGAGATGGTCGTCAATGACCAGGAGGCGTCGGCCTCGCAGATTCAGCGCAAGCTGGGTCTGGGTTATCCACGTGCGGCCCGCATCATCGACTTACTGGAAGAACTGGGCGTCATCGGTGAACCGGTCGCCGGTGGACGCAGCCGCAAAGTGTTAATCGAAAAAGGCAAA
>CAYQJO010000194.1:0-7175 GCA_964417785.1 uncultured Anaerolineaceae bacterium
GAAGAAGGCGAACTGTGCCTGTGCCATCTTTCCGCCTTGCTGGGGCTCGCGCCGTACTTGAGCTAAGGGGATACCCCAGAAAAACAAATAGGGAGAAAAATAATTCAGTTTTTGCTTGTGTTTCGGCGTTTGGCGAAATACCATAATACCCGAAAGGAGAACCGGGAATGAGTTCACTGACGAATATAGCGAAGGCGCTGGGCGACGACAACCGGCTGCGCATGCTGGTGGCCCTTGAAGAAGGCGAACTGTGCCTGTGCCATCTTTCCGCCTTGCTGGGGCTCGCGCCGTCGACGACCTCCACGCATCTGGCCATTCTGGAGCGGGCCGGGCTCGTGTCGCAGCGCAAGGTAGCCCAGTGGCACTTCTTCCGGTTGGCGGGAAAGGAGGCTCCCCTTCCCGCGCAGCAGGCGCTGGCCTGGGTATGGGATCATGCGGAATACGAAGCCGGACTGGTGGCGGTGCGCCGGGAGCGCGACAAAGTCGTACGCGAAGCATCGACCCCCGCTTGCGAGACGCGCAGGCAGCGGGTCCTTTTTCTCTGCACCCATAACAGTTGCCGCAGTCAGATGGCGGAAGCGTTGCTGGCGCGGCGAGCCGGGGATCGCTTTGAGGCCGAGAGTGCGGGTTTGGAGCCGCGGGCGATTCACCCTTTGACACGAAAAGCCCTTACGGAAATCGGCGTCAGTCTCGTCGGCAAGCGATCCCGTACAATCAGCGACATCGCGGGTAAGGCTCACTTCGACGTTCTGATTACTGTCTGCCCGAACGCTGAAGCGCGGAGCAAGGTCTTTCCCGGTGTTGTAAGGCGGCTTCATTGGCCCTTCGAGGATCCGGCTGAAACAGAAGGATCCGACAGCGAACGCAGCGAACGGTTTCGAATCGTAAGAGATCAGATCGACGCGCGAATCCTGGAATGGTTGCAGGAAGATTCACAGGCTGCGTCTTGAGGGAGACGCCTGCAGGAGGCACAGCCATGAACGAGTGGGAAGCGACAATCCTCGTCAAGGTCGTCAGCGCGCTTATTCTGGTCGCCTTATTCGCTTGGGATGAATCCTTGCATGAAAGCGCGTCAGGCATCTCTCTAATCAAAAGCTTATTCGACATGCCGGGAAAAAACAATACGTTATGGATTACAGCAGCGCCGCAAGGTGAATGACGATGACCCCAGGTCTTCAAGAAAAGGAGGAGAAACGAGCAGAAAGAGCATGATCACGGAACCGGGAGATGTACAGGATACTCTTTGGGTGAACCATCGCAAAGGACAAACGAAAGGGAAGAACATGAAGATGCACTTCGCAGGTCTGGCCATGATGTTCGCTATGGTCGCCGGAATCGCGCACGCTCAGCAAATGAAAGTCGACCCGAAACTGCCGGAATACAAAGCGGTTCAGGGCGTCTCCGGGTCGCTCAAGAGCATCGGATCCGATACGATGAACAATGAAATGACATTGTGGGCGGAAGGCTTTCTGGCCATGTACCCCAACGTTCAGATTGAGATTGAGGGCAAAGGCTCCTCGACAGCGCCGCCCGCTCTTGTAAATGGCACTTCGCAATTTGGACCAATGAGCCGCGAAATGAAGAGCGCCGAAATCGATGCGTTCGAAAAGGCCTATGGTTACAAGCCAACCGCCCTGCCAACCTCCATTGATATGCTGGCCGTCTACGCCCACAAGGACAACCCCATCAAGGGCCTGACCCTTCCACAGGTCGATGCGATCTTTGCCAGGAACCGGAAGGGCGGCTACGCGAAGGATATTACCCTGTGGGGGGATGTCGGACTTGAAGGCGAATGGGCGAAAGCGCCGATCAGCCTTTACGGGCGCAATGCCGCCTCCGGCACCTATGGCTACTTCAAAAAAGTGGCCCTGTTCAAGGGCGACTACAAGAGTTCTGTGAAGGAGCAACCCGGTTCCTCTTCGGTCGTCCAGGGTGTGGCCTCCGACAAGTTCGGCATTGGTTACTCGGGCATCGGCTACAAAACCGCCGATGTGATTGCCGTTCCCCTGGCTGCACGGGAAGGCGGAAAGTTTGTGCCTGCGACCCCCGACTACGCTTACACCGGGGATTACCCACTGGCGCGCTTCCTGTATCTCTACGTGAACAAAAAGCCCAACGAAGAGTTGGATCCCCTGCGTCGTGAGTTCATCAAGTACATCTTCAGCAAGCAGGGCCAGGAAGACGTTTTGAAGGACGGATATTTCCCCGTGACCGCCCCCGTCGCCCGCAAGGCGCTGGAAAGCGTAGGCATTACGCCTGATTTCTAGACAGAAAAAGCTTCCGGGGCGACCCAGCACCTCGCCCCGGAAGCAATCTCTTCCAGGAAGGGTATCGGCGCATGAAGGATCAGGGGCAACAAGCCTTTACGGGGCGGAAACGGGAGCGCAGGACGCGGCCTTCCGTTCACCTGGGCAACAAGGTGGCGGCTGCCGTGATTACCATTGGGGGCACCAGTACCGTTATCGCGGTGATGCTGGTTTTTTTATTCCTGGTTGCGGTTGCGCTGCCCATTTTCCTGCCGCCCCGGGTTTCGGCTCCCGAACGTCTCGCTTCGGGAATTGACATTGCCGTTGAAGCCCGTCCGCTTCGGTTTTTTGCTGTGAACGAATACCAGACCATGCTGGTTGCTGTCACGCGCAGCGGCGAGTTGGTCGTTTCCCATCTGCGTGACGGGGCACAGTTGCTTCGCAAAAACCTCTTTGGTGATCGCAGGCCGAATGATGTGCGCTTTCTGGGAAACTCTTTTGTGGCTGGATTCGCGGACGGCAGTATCCAGACGGGGAAACTCGAATATACAACATCCTATTTGGGGCCCGGGAATATCCCGGAGCGAATCAAGCCGCTTGTGGCGAAGCAGACGATGGCGTTTCGAGAAGGTGTTCTGGAGCAAACGCCGGAAAATCAATACCGTCTGCAGACGCTTACGATCGCTCTCAATGAACCAGCCGTCTTGGAAGAGGGAACCGCGATCGAACGCGTTGATATTTCCTTCAAGAACGACAGTCCGGTGGTAGCGGCGATAAGTTCCAGCGGCACGTTGCACCTGAAGGAGATCAACTCCCGTTACAATATGCTGACGGGGAAGACAACCCTGACGCTCTACGGCGGCAGCATGGCGGTGCCCGGTATGGCGGGCAACCCGCCTGATTTTCTCCGGCTTGCCGGGCTGGGCGACAATGTTTTTCTGGCCTGGCGGGACGGACGGTTGCTCAGGGTGGACAGCCGCCGCGCCGATGAGATGCGGATCGTGGAGAACATAAATCTGCTTCGAGACGGTTCAAGCCGCCTCACGCTTCTGGAATTTCTCGTCGGCAAGACCTCGCTTGTGGCTGGCGATGATTCTGGCAACGTCTCGGTCTGGTTTCGAATCAAACCGGCTGACGGAGAAACCACGGACGGCGCCGTACTGGTGCGCGCTCACGACCTGGAGCCATTGCCGGGAACGGCAACCTCGTTCTGCGCCTCGCGGCTTTCACGTCAGATCGCGGTGGCTGATGATCGCGGCCATTTCAACCTTTACTATGTGACCAATCAGCGCACGTTGGAACGTCTTGAAGAGCCCCGCGTGAGTGACGGAATCATGGCGCTAGCGATGTCCCCCAAGGATGACGGTTTGGTTGCGTTGACGGATACGGGCATCTTCAAATGGGCGCTGGATATCCCGCACCCTGAAATCAACCTGCAACAGGTGTTCGGAAAGGTGTGGTACGAGGGCTACAATGAGCCCGCTCATGTCTGGCAGTCTTCCAGCGGCACGGATGATTTCGAACCGAAATACGGACTTATGCCCATTATTTTTGGTACGCTTAAAGCAACGCTTGTGTCGATGTTGATCGGCCTTCCGCTGGCCATCATGGCCGCGGTGTATACTTCGGAGGTCATGAAGCCACGGCTTCGGTCGGTGGTCAAGCCGGCCATCGAGATGATGGCCAGCCTGCCCAGTGTTGTTCTCGGCTTTCTGGCCGCGCTGGTTATCGCTCCGGCGGTTGAAAGTCATGTGCCGGCCCTGATGGCTTCGTTTGTACTAATCCCTTTTTCGATGCTGCTGGGGGCGCATTTGTGGCAGTTGCTGTCACACTCCTTGGCTGCAAAAATCGGCTGGGTACGCTTGCCCGGGATGCTGCTCATGCTGTGGTTTGGTATCAAGCTGTCTGCATGGAGCGGGCCGGTTATCGAGCGTTATTTCTTTCTGGGCGACATCAAGCTCTGGCTTTCTACCCGTGAAGGCGGAGCCGCCGGGGGTTGGTTGTTTCTGCTTGTGCCCGTGTGCGGCGTGGCCGTCATCGTGGCCAATGCCCGCTGGGTGACGCCGACCATGAAGACTCGGTTCGCCGCGGCAAATCGGATGACATATGTGCTTGCCGATCTCGTCCGGTTCCTCCTGTCCAGTACATTGGTATTCTTTCTGGCATGGGCGATCAGCACTCTTTTGTCAGCCATGGGACTGGACGCTCGGGGTGGGTACATCGATACCTATGTGCAGCGCAATGCCCTGATCGTCGGCTTCGTAATGGGGTTTGCGGTGATTCCAATCATATACACGCTCTGCGAGGATGCGCTGGACGCCGTGCCGGAAACCTTGCGCGCGGCCTCGCTTGGCGCTGGCGCCACGCCCTGGCAGACAGCGCGGCGAATCATTATTCCCACCGCCGCAAGCGGGTTTTTCTCCGCTGCGATGATCGGCTTCGGGCGCGCGGTCGGCGAGACCATGATTGTATTGATGGCGGCCGGGAATACGGCACTGATGGAATGGAACATCTTTAACGGTTTTCGAACACTCTCGGCCAATATCGCGGTGGAACTGCCCGAAGCGGTAAAGGATTCCACGCACTATCGCATGCTGTACCTGGCCGCGTTGACCTTGTTCGTGATGACCTTTGTCCTCAACAGCGTGGCCGAGGTTGTTCGTCAACGCTTCAGGAAAAGGGCTTTTGAACTATGAGCATTACAGCCGAGCCATCGCCCAAACCCTCGTTGCCGGGCGGGAAAGATCGCCGCCGCCGCAAGTTAACCGCCGCCGCCTCGGTCGTGTCGCGCGCCGAACCCGCTTTGTGGGCCACAGGCGGCGCCATGATTGTCTGCATGGTGATGATTGCAGGCCTGTTGGGGTTTATTTTATACAGTGGCTTCAGCACCTTCTGGCCCGTGCCAATCGTCGAGGTGACACTCAACAATGGAACACACCACATGGGTGAGATCACGCGACGGGGATCGTTCGAACCTTCGGAGGAACGCCTGGCGACGGTTCCCGAATCTTTCCGGGAGGCGGTGCGGAACAACAACGGCATTTCGTCGCGTAAATTGATCCGTACCGGCAACTTCCGCTTGACTGGCGAACACTTCCGTTGGGTGGCGGATTTCGAAATCGCGCCGGATGGCATTCACCATCCCGAATGGGCAGTCGTTATTGAACGACTGACATGGGGGCGGTTCTACGGGATACCGGCCGCCTTTCGTATCGGGGACGAGACTGTCGCCTCTGTACCGGAAGCGGCCTGGAAGCAGTTTCGTTTGTATCACAACGACGTGACCCGGCGCCGGGAACGCCGGAAAGCGCTGGAAAAGCACGACATCGGCAAGGTCAACCATGTCATGGAACAGCTTCGGCTCAAGCTTCGCACTATCGAACTGGCAGAGGGAAAGGACTCGGCGGCCTACCGCCAGGCTGAAGCGTCGGTCGGGCCGGAAATGGATAGGCTGCAGGCGAAGTACACGGGCCTGGTTGAGGAGATACAGGCCCTGGACGCGGAAAATGATCGCTTTGTCATGACCATGCAGACCACATCCGGGCAAACGGCGGACATCAAGGTGGCAGACATTGTACGGGCCTATCCGGCTAACCAGCTTGGCTTGCGCGAAAAACTTTCCATCTACGCCTCGCGCTGGGTGGAGTTCCTGGCGGACGAACCGCGCGAAGCGAACAGCGAAGGCGGGGTGTGGCCTGCCCTGTTCGGGACGGCCATGATGACGCTCATCATGGCCGTGCTGGTTTCCCCGGTGGGCGTATTGGCGGCACTGTATCTGCGCGAATACGCCAAGCCCGGGCCGTTGGTCAGCACCGTGCGTATCGCCATCAATAATCTTGCCGGCGTACCCAGCATTGTCTTCGGCGTCTTCGGACTCGGATTTTTCTGTTACATCATGGGCGGAACGATTGACGAGGTGTTTTTTGCGGAAAAACTGCCGACCCCCACATACGGTACGGGCGGCATTCTCTGGGCCTCCCTGACGCTGGCACTGCTCACCTTGCCGGTCGTGATCGTGGCAACCGAGGAGGCACTGGCGGCGGTGCCCAATTCCATGCGAGAAGGAGCTTACGCTTGCGGAGCCTCCAAATGGCAGACGATCCGCAGTATCGTGATTCCGCGCGCTCTGCCCGGTGTGATGACCGGGATGATCCTGGCCATGGCCCGCGGTGCCGGCGAGGTGGCTCCCTTGATGTTGGTGGGAGCGGTGAAGCTGGCGCCGGAATTGCCATTTGACGGATTTTCTCCCTTCTTTCATCTGCAACGCTCGTTCATGCATTTGGGCTTCCATATCTACGACCTCGGCTTTCAGAGCCAGAACAGCGAGGCCGCCAAACCCATGGTGTATACCACCACCATGGTTCTGATTGGGCTGATTTTTCTTCTCAATATTGTTGGCATAGTCATTCGTGCCCGGCTCAAGAGAAAGTTTGCAGGATCGGTTATCTAAAAATTGGGTGGACTGCCGATGGTCAGCGGTCCGGATATGAATGCAGCAACCCGGAGGAAAAGAGATGAAGACGCAATGGTTGTTACTAACGGCGCTTGGTGTGACTGTGTCGGTAGTGTGTGGATGCGCCGATGCGGGTACGAATGAAGGTAACGGCAAGCAAGGAGCTTCCGTTCACGCGCAATCGGCAACCCAAGGACTGGAGAAATCACCCCATGACATTCCGGGCTATCGGACGTTCCTGGAGGATGGCCGCCTGTGGGTATTCCGGGAGGGGTCCGAGGACCTGGCCAAGTTCCGCGAGCACGGGGAACCGGCCAAGATCGTGGTGCTGCCCGGCAAGGGTCCCGGCGGCATGACGCTCAAGGGGACCGACCGCGACACCATGCTGGAATACGCACTGTCCAAACCCGGTTTCGCCGTCTTCCTGGAGGATGGCCGCCTGTGGGTATTCCGGGAGGGGTCCGAGGACCTGGCCA
>CAYQJO010000194.1:7275-8208 GCA_964417785.1 uncultured Anaerolineaceae bacterium
AGTTCCGCGAGCACGGGGAACCGGCCAAGATCGTGGTGCTGCCCGGCAGGGGGCCCGGCGGTATGACGCTCAAATCCGTGGACAGGATTATCATCGACGCATATCTGGCCGCCAGGCAGTAAGGGAGCATCCCGTATGACAACTGCAACCGATACACCGGACAGGTCGGCGACCGACGAGAATTTGAATCGACTGACTGCAATTGCCCGGGGAGAACGCTTTGACCCGGAACTTCACGCGGAGCTGAAAACGGAGGACGTAGTTCTCGATGTGCGCTCGTTCTGTCTGCATTACGGCGAGGTACAGGCCCTGTTCGACATCTCAATGCCTGTCGCCAGAGGGAAGATCTCCGCCCTGGTCGGACCTTCCGGTTGTGGTAAGTCCACCTTGCTGCGCTCTGTCAACCGAATCAACGATCTCATCGACATCGTCCGAATTGACGGCGATATGCTGCTTAATGGAGACAGCATTTATGCCCCTTCGGTGGACGTGATTGAACTGCGCAAACGCATGGGCATGGTGTTTCAAAAGCCAAATCCCTTTCCCATGAGTGTCTACGAAAACGTCGTTTATCCCCTGCGAATCGATGGCGAACGCGACCATCGCGTGCTCGATGAGGTCTGCGAGCGCAGTTTACGCGGTGCGGCGTTGTGGGACGAAGTAAAAGACCGCCTGCAGGAAAGCGCGCTGGGCATGTCCGGCGGTCAGCAACAGCGCCTCTGCATCGCGCGTGCGATTGCAGCCGAACCGGAAGTTCTGCTCATGGACGAACCCTGTTCTGCTCTTGACCCGATCGCGACCAACAAGATCGAGGATCTCCTCCATGAACTGAAAGGCGAGTACTCGATTTTGATCGTCACGCACAATATGCAGCAGGCCTCACGCGTGAGCGACTATACCGCGTTTATGTATCTGGGACACCTGGTCGAATAC
>CAYQJO010000195.1:0-8159 GCA_964417785.1 uncultured Anaerolineaceae bacterium
CGTAGCGCGTCTGCCTATTCCGCCACTTCGGCTAGCAACTTCAGAATTCTAGCAGAGAACTTCTTCCTGTCAAGAACGAAGTTACTCGTCTTCGTCTTCATCGCGGCCACGCGAGATGACTTCCGGTTCCGCACCCCGGTCGATTTCCTCGTCCAGTTCGTCGCCTTCTTCCATCTCTTCCAACATATCTGCGCGAGCGGCGGAGGTGGTCGCAACACGGGCCAGCATATCTTCCGGGTCGTTGAGGATGCGAATATCGTCACCGAGATCCAGGTCAGCAACGGTGATAGAGTCGCCAATCTCGGTCAACCGGGACAGATCGACTTCGATAAAGTCCATCAACTTGCCTGGGAGAGTTTCGATGGTCACAGTGTTGGTACCGGTCAGCAAAATGCCGTCACCCGAATCGACAACGGGGCTTTCACCTATCAGATGGACGGGGATGTCAGCCGTCAGTACGGCAGTCACATCAACGGCGAAGAAGTCAACGTGCAGAATATCACCGCGAACAACCTGCCGCTGGACTTCGCGTGCCAGTACGGTGTGGATGTCTTTGTCCACCTTGATATCGATCAGGCTGGTACCACCGGCCTTCATGAGCGCCACTTCCAGCGCCCGGTAGGGGACTTGCAGCTTCACCGGATCGATTTTCGGACCATACACAGAAACAGGCACCAGACCCTGGTTGCGGAGAGTCTTGACCTTCTTGCCCACAACCGTGCGTGGTTGTGCCTCTAAAACTACGTCTGCCACGTCAGAACTCCTGATTTGTTTGCGAAAGTGCCGCAATTCTAGCGAGGTGCCAGCGTTACGTCAATCCTGAAGCAAAGGCGTCCGCCGTTGGCGGACGCCTGAGCGGGGGACGGGACTCGAACCCGCGACATTTTGCTTGGGAAGCAAACGCTCTACCACTGAGCTACACCCGCAAATTGCAGGGAGTCTACCACTTTCCGGGAAATTGTCAAGTGTGACGCGATAACGGTCACGGCTCTGGGGAATGAGGTACTCTCGACAACCACCGGTCACTCCGCTACACTGACCCACAGACGAACCACTTAAGGAATCAACCAATGCTCTATGTCCTGGCGGCGGCGACCGGCTTCGCGTTGCTGCCGATTATTACCCGCGACATCTACGCCAACACTGATTTTGTCCCAACCGATATCGCAATATGGCGGTTTATTCTGGCGGTTCCGATTCTGTGGGGTATTATCGCGATCAGGCGGCTCCCGGTCCCGCAGCGACCTCTGCCACATCTACGGCTCATGGGAATGGGAGTCCTCTATAGCATGGCGGCGTTGACGGCCTTCTTCTCACTCGACACCATCTCCGCCAGCATGTACACGGTGCTGTTCTTCACATATCCCGCGATGGTTGCGCTGCTATCGTTAGCGCTGGGGAATAGCCTGCCGGTTATAGGCTGGATGGCACTGGCGCTCACCATCACCGGCGTGGTGTTTACGGTACCGGACCCGGGCGCACTCGGACAGGGCGATGTGCGCGGAGTTATCTTTGCCTTTATCAACGCCCTGCTCATGGCTGTCTACTATATCGTCAGCCGACATGTTCTACAGGGACATCAGGCAGTGGCACGGGCGACCGCCTGGGTGATGACCGGCGGACTCTTATTTCTACTGCTGGTCAGTCTGGCTATCGGATTCCGTATGCCGCCCGATCTCAAGACCTGGGCCGAACTCATCATCCTGGCCGGGGCCGTAACGGCCATGCCCATCTTCGCCATCAACACCGGCATTCAGAAAATCGGCGCGACCAGAGCCGCAGTCATTGTCTCCATCCAGCCGGTCGAAACGATCATTATGGCCGTTATCCTGCTGGGCGAGACGGTCACGCCACTGCAATGGATCGGCGCTGCCCTTATCATCGGCGGTGTGGTTCTGATCCAGACCACACGCAACAGCGACAGGCAGCACCAACCAGCACACATTCAGACAAACCGCGCCCGCCGGTAAATCTCGTCCGGGCGTTTATAGATGTGCATGACTTCTTCCGGTGGCATGAACATCGGCTCACCCGTTGCACACGCCCCGGTAAAAATATGCGCCGCCTTAACGCACATAGCCGTAATGTTGAGTATCTCGGTCGCCGACTGGCCCAATGCAATCATGCCATGATTCGCCAGCAGCACTACTTTCGGCGCTTCACCATATTTATCCATATAACGCCGTAGCTGTTCCCGGATGGCAATCGCCAGCGGGAGACCGGGATCAAGATAAGGAACAAACACCGACTCAGGCCCGCAGAGAACGACTTCGTCGGGAAACAGACGGTTCTCCGCGAACTGCCGGGCGCGATTGCTGCTCAGGATGCGGTTGACCGCTATCGGATGCGTATGGCCGATGTACGCCACACCGCAATCATGCAGCAGCATGGCGTGGAAACTCACCTCAACCGATGGCCGTTGAGGTGCTGCTGGATCGACCTTCGCCTTCGCCATGATGGCGTTTTGCTCGGTCAAGGTTTGAGGGGGTTCGTCAAACATCGCCAGGACCGGCGCGAACTGCACGGCCACAAACCCGTCCGGTTCGATGCCCTGCATCTGCTGGCCGCTGGCCTTGATCCAGAACGAATCGTCATCAATTCGCGCCGATGTGTTGCCCTCACCGATTATCACATAGTCCAGATTCGGCTGGCCCAGGGTCCGGGTCATCGTCACCAATTCGTTTATCTGCATGAACTATTCGGCCTCCACCAGTTGAACAAAGCGACGGTACTGTTCTTGCCACAATGCTACATCTTGCGGCTCGTAAGTCTGCATATCGGACCGGCTGCTGAGCAGTTCCCGTGCCTGAGCGACGTTATCAAGCTCACCGAGAGCGATATACTGGACGATAGCGTTGCCGAGTGCCGTCGCCTCCACCGGCCCCGCCACCACCGGACGCCCGATGGCATTGGCCGTCATCTGGTTGAGCAGCATGTTCTGTGAGCCACCACCAATGATGTGCAGCCGCTCGACTGTCTTGCCGGTCAGTCCGATCAGCTTATCCAGAGCATAGCGGTATTTGAGCGCCAGACTTTCGTAGATCGTGCGTGTGATGCTGCCCACATCGCCTGGTGGAGTTTGACCGGTACGTTGGCAGTAATCGCGGATGCGGGTCGGCATATCACCGGGCGGCAAAAAAGCCGGGTCATCGGGATTGACCAGTGATTGAAACGCCGGTGCCGCTTCGGCCTTTTGCACCAGTTCCGGTACCGTGAAGGTTGCGCCCTGTGCCTCCCATACCACCCGGCTTTGCTGTTCCAGCCACAAACCCATAACATTTTGCAGCAAACGGAAGGTACCATAAGCACCGCCCTCGTTCGTGACATTGGCATCATAAGCAGCATCGTTGATGACCGGTTCCGGCATTTCCAGGCCGATCAGGCTCCAGGTGCCGCTGCTCAGATAAGCGTAATTTTCGTTGGTGGTCGGCACAGCCACTACCGCATCGCCGGTGTCGTGGCAGGCGGGCATGATGACCGGCACACCCTCATAGTTGCCCACCCGTGTTCCCGGTTGGACGATCTCACCGAAGAGGTCAGTCGGCACCCCGATGGTACTTAACGTCTCCCGGTCCCAATCGCCGGTGCGCGGGTTATAGCACTGGGTCGTGGTGACATGGGAAAACTCGCACACCTTTGATCCACTCAGCCAGTAGGTGAACAAATTGGGAATGGTCAGCAGTGTATCGGCCACATCCAGCAGCGGACTCTGTGTCGTTACGAGGCTGGCAAGCTGGTACAGCGTGTTGATCTGCATGAACTGAATGCCGGTACGCTCGAACACCGTCCGGCGCGGTACGCGCTCGAACACCCGGTCCATCATGGTATCGGTGCGGCTGTCGCGGTAGTGGACCGGATTAGACAGCAGCCTGCCGTCTCGATCCAGCAGACCGAAGTCAACGCCCCAGGTGTTCACCGCAACACCGATTGCACCGTCCTGCACACGCCCGATACCTATGGTAATGTCCTGCCACAGGCGCAGCACATCCCAGTGAAGTGTGCCGTTGACCGCCACCGGGATGTTGGGGAAACGGTGTGCCTCCTCCATCGTAAACTGCTGACCATCAAATCTGATTTTCATGACCCGGCCCGATGACGCGCCCAGGTCAACCGCAATCACATGTGCCATAAAACAAACTCTCTTTGTCCAAAAGCCAATCAGCGCCGATTATAACGCACCAGCACCCAATCCCAGGGCGCTGTGGATCATCCGTCTACGTCTGGGGCGGTGAACTGTATACTTATCTTTCAATTTGCATAAATTTGTACCTCTACTACTATAGTAGGGTGAAGACAAATCAGGTAGAATGGACGCTCATCAAGGATTAATATTACATATTTAGCAATTTTAACCAACCACACAAAAGGAGCCAGAAAAGTATGGTTGCGACAACAAAAGGTCATGCTGAACATACCAAAGACGCCGACGATCCACGCGGTTTCCCCGGTGAAATGCCGCGTCCGATCAAGGTGACAATGACCGGCGCTGGCAGCGGATTCTGCCCCCGACTCATGAACGATGTGCTGCAAATCCCCGGCAATGAGCGCGGCGAAATCGCCCTCGTGGACATCGACACCCATCGTCTGGAGACCATGCATAAAGTCATCTCTGGGCTGGTGGAAAAGCTCGGTCGCGCCGACGGCTGGACCGTGTCCGCCACCACCGACCGGCGCGAAGTTCTGGCGGGTACCGATTATCTGGTCAACTCCATTGAGGTCAGCGGTCTGGAATGCGTTCGCTTCGACAACGATATCCCGGCCAAATATGGGATCGACCAGTGCATCGGCGACACCATCGGACCCGGTGGCCTGTTCAAGTCGCTGCGCACGATTCCGGCATGGTTGGACATTCTCAAGGATGCCGAAGAACTGTGTCCAGACGCTATCGTTCTTAATTACACCAATCCGATGAACATGCTGATGCTGGCCGCCGGTCGCACCTCGTCCATGCAGTCAGTCGGTCTGTGCCACTCGGTCCAGGGGACCAGCCACCTGCTGGCGAAACGTGCCGGTGTTCCCTATGAAGAGATGGAATGGGAATGCGCCGGAATAAACCATCTGGCATGGTTCGTCAAGCTTCAGCACAAAGGTCAGGACCTGTACCCGCTGCTGATGGAAAAGGCCCGCCAGGACCTCGGCGGTAATCCGTCCGATCCGGAAGACGCCAAAGACCTGGTGCGCAAGGACATGATGCTGCACTTCGGCGCGTTCATCACTGAGTCGTCCGGCCATCTGAGCGAATACCTCCCCTACTACCGCAAGCGCAAGGACCTGCTGGAAAAATACACCCGTGACCGCTATGACGGCGGGTCCAGTTTCTACGCCGACAACTGGCCCACCTGGCGGAAGAACGCCGATGAGCAGCGGATGCGTATGGTACGCGGCGAAGAACCGATGGATTGGGAGCGTAGCTGGGAATATGCCTCGTGGATCATCGAAGCCCGCGAGAAGAACCGCCCCTATGTCATTCACGGCAACGTCATGAACAAAGTCGATGGCGCGGGACCGCTCATCAGCAACCTGATGCACGACGGCTGCGTGGAAGTCGCCTGCATGGTGGACCGCAACGGCATCCAGCCGACGGTTTATGGTGCGCTGCCACCGCAGATGGCTGCCATTTGCGACTCCAACATGCGTATGTTCGACCTGGGTGCGACCGCCGTTATCGAGCGCAGCAAAGAGGCAGCCATCCACGCGCTCATGCTTGATCCACTTACGCAGGCGATCTGCTCACCGGCGGAGATCAAGCAGATGACACTGGAAATGTTCGAGGCGGAAGCCGACTACCTGCCGGAATACAAATGATACCTCACCCAAAGGATGGGACATGCGCTACGGATACTTTGACGACGCGGCCCGTGAATACGTCATCACCCGGCCCGATACGCCACTGCCCTGGTTGAATTACCTGGGCAGCGAAGCCTATTTCGGCATCATCTCCAATACCAGCGGAGGCTATTCGTTCTATCGGGACGCTCGACTGCGCCGGATCACCCGTTATCGCTATAACAACGCACCGTCCGACATCGGCGGACGTTACATTTATCTGCGCGACGAAGCCAACGGCGATTACTGGTCACCATCGTGGCAGCCGGTCCGCCGCGAACTGGACCGCTACACCTGCCGTCATGGAATGGGCTATACCACCATTAGCGCCAGCTACAAAAACATCGAGTCGGAGACGTGCTATTTCGTGCCACCGGGTGAGAATCTGGAAATCTGGCAGTTCTCTGTGACCAACAACCGCACCGTACCGGCTCAACTCTCGGTCTTCTCATTTGTCGAGTTCTGCCTTTGGGATGCGTTGGACGATATGAGCAACTTCCAGCGCAATTTCAACATCGGTCAGGTTGAAATCGAAGACGGTGTCATCTACCACAAAACCGAGTACCGCGAGCGACGCGATCACTTCGCCTATTTCGCCTGCTCCGAAGATTTGGCCGGTTACGACACGTCACGCGACGCCTTCCTGGGAGCCTATAACGGATTCGACGCGCCTGAAGTCGTGCGCACCGGCCAATCGCATCATTCAGAAGCACATGGCTGGGCACCGGTCGGATCGCACCATGTCAAACTGACGCTGGCTCCCGGCGAGACCCGCCGAATGGTGTTCTTGCTCGGCTACCATGAAAACCCGAAAGACGCCAAATTCGACCCGCCCGGATCGCAGCGGATCAACAAGCAGACCGTTCAGCCGATTATTGCGAAGTATCGTGATGTGGCCGCCACAGACGCGGCCTTTGCCGCACTTGGCACCTACTGGGACGACCTGCTCGGTGTCATGCAGGTGGAAACCCCCGACGAACACACGAACCGCATGGTCAACATCTGGAACGCCTATCAGGTGATGGTGACGTTCAACCTGTCGCGGTCGGCGTCCGGTTATGAGTCAGGCATAGGGCGTGGCATGGGCTTCCGCGATTCGACCCAGGACTTACTCGGCTTCGTCCAGATGGCCCCGGAACGCTCCCGTGAGCGGCTGCTCGACATCGCCGCTACCCAGCTTGAAGACGGCGGAGCCTATCACCAGTACCAGCCGCTGACCAAACGCGGCAACGATCAGGTGGGCAGCAACTTCAACGACGATCCGCTGTGGTTGGTGCTGGCAACCGCCGCCTATCTCAAGGAAACCGGCGACTTCAGCGTGCTGGATGAGCGAGTCCAGTTCGAGAACAAAGAAGGCAGCGAGGCACCGCTCTACGAACATCTTCAGCGCAGCCTGCAATACACCCTGGACCGGCGCGGACCGCACAATCTGCCCTTGATCGGTCGCGCCGACTGGAACGACTGCCTGAACCTGAATACCTTCTCCGATGAACCGGGCGAATCCTTCCAGACAACGACCAACATGGACGGCAATGTCGCGGAGTCGGTCTTCATCGCCGGGATGTTCTCGTTGGCGGCAAAAGAGATGGCCGCCATCGCCCGCCAGCGCGGATTAGACACCGAAGCCGACCAGTGGCTTCAAGAAGCCGACGGTATGGCGCAGACGGTCATGCAGCAAGGTTGGGACGGCGCGTGGTTCCTGCGGGCGTATGACCATTACAGCGAAAAACTCGGATCGCACGAGAACACCGAGGGACAGATTTTTATCGAGCCACAGGGCATGTGCATCATGGGCGGCCTGGGATTGGATGATGGCCGCGCTGTCCAGGCACTCGACTCAGTCCGTGACCGGCTGGCGACCCGGCACGGCATCCTCCTGGTGCAGCCCGCATTCTCGCAATACTACCTGCACCTGGGCGAGATTTCATCCTATCCGCCGGGATATAAAGAGAACGCCAGTGTCTTCTGCCATACCAACCCCTGGATCATGATCGCTGAGGCGATGGTGGGACGCGGCGAACTGGCCTTCGATTACTATCAGCGTATCTGCCCATCGGCCCGCGAGGAGATCAGCGACATTCATCGCTGCGAACCCTACGTTTACGCGCAGACGATTGCCGGGCGCGACGCCGCCACACACGGCGAGGCCAAGAACTCATGGCTGACCGGCACCGCTGCCTGGAATTTCGTCGCCATCACCCAGTGGATTCTGGGCATCCGTCCTACGCTTGAAGGGCTGCGTATCGCCCCGGTCATCCCCAAACGCTGGAACGGATTCAAGGCCGTGCGTAAGTACCGCGATGTGACCTATACCATCACGGTCGAGCGCAAGG
>CAYQJO010000196.1:0-8151 GCA_964417785.1 uncultured Anaerolineaceae bacterium
GTTGGATAAACCGGTAGAACTCGTCAACAGATACTGGTGGTTGTGCGATCATACCGCCTCCCATTTCTTCTCCACATCCATTATAGCAGACGATCCCCCTACGTTGGTCTTTTCGCCATCATTGCCAGCGGCTATACTCGTAGCCACGATACAATGAGACTTAGAGTTCATGGACCGTTCTTGCCGCTCAATCGCGCTCCTGCTGGCCGGACTGGCCGGGGCTGCGCTGGTATTTGTGGTACTGCTTTTTCTGCTGGCTGGCGACCAGCTTACAGATTTTGCCCGTGAGACCGTCTTGCGGATCACCCTGGTCTCACGGCAGAATGATCTGCGAATCCCCATCGGCAGTGATCCGACGCCGATCCGCTTCACCGTCGATCCCGGCGATACCGCCCGATTCATCGGCCAGCGGCTTGAAGACCAGGTACTCATCACCGATGCCGAGTTATTCGCGGATTACGTCCAGCTAGAAGACCTGGATGGCGAACTGGAAGCGGGGACTTACTTCCTCAACACCACCATGAACATCAAAGAGATTGCCGCCGCCCTGACCGACTCGAGTCTGAGCCAGATTGTGTTTACCATCATTCCGGGACAGCGCATTGAGGAAGTCGCGGCAAGTATCGACAACAATCTGTTTTTCGCCTTCTCCGGTCAGGATTTCCTCAATGTGACCGGTCGTGGTGCCGACATTAACCCGACCTTCGCTGACAAAATGGGTCTGCCCTTCGGGGCGTCGGTTGAGGGGTTTCTGCTGCCGGATACCTATTCTCTGCCACCGGAAACAACCCCGTTGATGCTGCGCAATATCCTGTTGGACAGCTTTGAGGTGGCTGCCAGTGAACTGAGCATCGTCCGGGCAGCAGAGCAGGGATTGTCCATGTACGAAGTCGTCACCCTGGCGTCGATTGTCGAGCGCGAGACGATCCACAACGACGAGATGCCGCTGGTCGCCGGCGTCTATCGCAATCGGATTGACTCTGGCTGGCGACTGGAAGCCGATCCCACCGTGCAATATCCGTTGGGAACAACCGGGAACTGGTGGCCGCAGATCACCCGCGCCAATTACCAGGATGTCATCTCGGACTACAACACCTACCGGGTCGATGGGCTGCCACCCGGTCCCATCGCCAATCCCAGCCTGAGCGCCATTGAGGCCGTCATCAACCCGGAACCGTCCGACTTTTTCTTCTTCCGCGCTGACTGCCGTACCGATGGCTATCATGAATTTGCCCGGACGTTTGAGGAACATGTCGCCAATGGCTGCTAGGATCGCCGCGCTGCTGATTCTGCTGCTGGCGGCCTGTCGCTCCGTACCGGAGTTACCGCTGCGAGTCGCGCTGCTGGCCCCCTTTGAAGGACGCTACCGCGAAATCGGTTACAGTGCGTTGTATCCGGCGCGATTGGCCGCCGAAGACAGCGGCGTCGCGCTGCTGGCCGTCGATGACGGTGGCACCGTCGAGTCGGCCGCGGAACGCGCCCGTGCGCTTACCCTCGATCCGCAGATCAAAGCTGTCGTGGCATTGGGCTTCAACGCCACCGATCCGTCGGTGCAAACGGAATTTGGAGATTTGCCCGTCCTGGTCGTCGGCTACTGGGACAATCCGCCAGAGCAGGTCTATATGCTCGTCCATCCGGACATCCCATCCATGCTTTCGGAGTCAGACCAGGATACCGGCTCTCACATGCTGGCAACAGAGAGTTTTCGTGCGCTAAATCCTGACCGTGAGGGTCTGCGCATCGTCACCAGCGGCGGGCTGCCCAACGCGACCTTCCGGCGGCGGACACTCGACAGCGACCCATTCGCGGCTGAACCTGGTTTACTTGGTAAATTGGTCTACGACGCCGTTCAGATGGTGGCAGCGGGTATCCCGTATGATCGCTTTGCAAACGGTTACTGGCTCGACGCCCCCATCAACACCTACCAATACGACAAAAACGGAGTCCTCGTTGAGAATCAGACCCGCCAGTGAACCCGACGTTGAACAAATCGAAATCTTAAAAGCCCCTGTCCAGTTTCCACCACAGATTGCCCATATGCGCATCTGGTCCATGCGTCAGGGACGCTCGACCTATCTCGTTGCAGAAGACAACGGTCGCATCGTCGGCCATGTATGGCTGAAGTACGCCGGTACCGAACGCCGTCCGTTTTTTCCGGATATTGAAGATTTGTACATCCATCCCGACTACCGCCGTCAGGGTGTCGCCACGCAGTTGATTCAAACCTGTGAGCGCCATGCCCGCGCCAGGGGTTATACCCGGATCGGATTGGCCGCGGCCCAGGATACGCAAGACCCCGCCCGCATTCTCTATGCCCGCCTCGGTTTCCAGCCCTTACCACTCGAACCCTATGTACACGATATTTACGATGGCGTACCCTTTCTGGTAATCGACATGGAAAAATCGCTCAGCGAATGACACCGTAGAATAACGGCAGCGGCTCGACCACATCATCACTATACGCAAAGGCACGCGACACCCGCTCCCGGCACGAGTCCAGCGGACTGTTAGCATATAATGTCGCTACCGTTTCACCCGCATCGACCGAATCACCGACTTTTTTGTGGACGACCACGCCGACCGCCGGATCAATCGGATCGCCTTTTCTCTCGCGTCCGGCACCCAGATCAAAAGCCGCCCAGGCGATGTCTTCCGCCAATACCCGCGCCACATAGCCCGCTCGGGGCGCAGTGACTGATTCAACCAGGCTGGCTTGCGGGAGTAGATCGGGATTATCGATGACGCGACTGTCGCCTCCCTGAGCGTCTACCATCTCACGGAATTTCGTCAGCGCAGCATCGCTGGCAATCTGCCGCTCAAGATAAGCCTTCACATCATCCAGATCGGTCCAACGGTCTCCACGTCCCGCCAGTTGCAGCATATAGGCGGCGACTTCCAGACAGTGTAGACGGAAATCCTCCGGCCCGCCGCCTTTGAGCGTATCGACAGCCTCGATAACTTCCAGCGCATTGCCGACTGCACAACCCAACGGCTGGTTCATATCCGAGAGCAGCGCCACCACATCCCGTCCCACCTGCTGGCCGATGCCCACCATAACCTGCGCCAGTTCACGGGCGTCGTCCAGGGTACGCATAAACGCACCGTTGCCGGTCTTAACATCCAGCACAATGCCGTTGGCACCGGCTGCGATCTTCTTGCTCATGATGCTGCTGGCGATCAGCGGCAGACTCGGCACGGTCGCGGTCACATCGCGCAGCGCGTAGAGCTTCCCATCTGCCGGTGCCAGATCATGCGACTGTCCTGATAGCGATAACCCGATCCGCTGCGCCTGCTCGTAAAACTGCGCCTCGCTGAGATCAACACGAAAGCCCGGTATCGCTTCCAACTTATCCAGGGTACCGCCGGAGAAGCCCAGACCGCGCCCGCTCATCTTGGCGACCGGCACCCCGCAGGAGGCCACCAGCGGCAGCACCACCAAAGATGTCTTATCACCAACCCCGCCGGAGGAATGTTTATCGACCACATATCCAGCAATCTCGGAGAGATCAAGCGTCTCGCCCGACTCGGCCATCGCCAGGGTCAGCGCAGTTGTCTCGTCAATGGTCATCCCGCGAAGGACGATTGCCATCAACAACGCTGCTGCCTGATAATCCGGTAGCTGGTCGTTTGAGTAAGCTCTAATAAACCATTGAATTTCGGCCTCGTTTAAGGCTTGCCCATCACGCTTTTTGGCAATAATATCGACTGCACGCATCATCTTCTCTCGTTGCAATGAGTGTTTCTTCCATGATACCAGTTTTACTCGGCATGTTGATATACGGCATCTTCCACAGCATCACGGCGAGTCGTCCGGTGAAACGTGCGTTCCGCAACATCCTCGGTGAACGTGCCTATCACGGGTTATATCGTCTGGCCTTCAATGTCATCTCGGTCATCACCATTCTGCCAATTCTCTATCTGGTGGTGTTCCACGAAGGCGATGTGGTCTGGACGGTTGATCTGACCTGGGAACCATTGCTGCTGCTGCTCCAGGGGATCGGCGTGGTCGGCTTTCTGATCGCCCTGTTCCAGACTGACCTGATCCGTTTCGCCGGGTTGAGCCAGTTCATCGCCTATCTGCGCGGTGAGCCGCTGCCGCTGCCGGATGAGGCTCTCAAGACCGACGGGCTGTATGGCATCGTGCGTCATCCCCTGTATATGTTCAGTCTGCTGCTGCTGTGGCCGGTCTCCACCATGACCGAAGCCTACTTCGGTTTCTGTCTGGGGTCCACATTGTATTTCATCGTCGGTTCGTATTTTGAAGAAAAACGCATGGTGCGAGACTTCGGCGATACCTATGCCCATTATCGCCAGCGGGTCCCCTGGCTGATTCCTTTTGTTAGATTTGGAAATAGAACCTGACATCCGCACACGATTTTCAGTACAATCTGGGTCCATTTGAGACTGTGGAGGTATGCTATATGGAACGCAAACAACAACAGCAGCTATGGATTGTCGGTGGTGCAATCGCTATCGCCCTGGTGGTGGCCGTCGCTGTCATTCTGATGTCGAACAGCCCATCAGCGGCCCGCACGGACGTTGATTTCGATGATCTGAACCAGACTCGTCTGTCCGACGGCGGTTTTGTCCTGGGCGATCCCGATGCACCGATTACCATCGTGGAGTTCGCTGACTTTCTTTGCCCCCACTGCCAGGACTACAAAGACACCGTGAATCGCGTCATTGAGGACTTCGTCGTCACCGGCCAGGCCCGCTTTGAATTCCGTATGATCGTCACTCAGGGACCGACCGCCGAGTTCCTGTTCCGCATCGCGGAGTGTGTGGCTGAAACCGACGGCGGTGACTTCTGGGACGCACACGAGGAGATATTCGCGCTGGCCGCCGACTCGTCAGTGGACCGTAATGACATCGCACGGGAAGCAGTGAACAATATGGGATTATCCTACGCTGAGGTGTTCCAGTGCGCCGAAGAAATGCGCGAGGAACGCGAAGGCCAGTACCTCACCGATGGCCGGCTGGGCAGCGGTGTTGATGTCCAGGGGACTCCGGCGGTGCGCGTGCGCTTCGGCGATATGGAAGCACCAGTGGAGCTACTCGGAGCCGCTCGTGGCAGTCTGCGCTATGAAGCCATCCAGGCCGCAGTTATAGAGGCAAACAGCTAATGCGTCGTTTACTACCTGCTCTGTTCTTGCTTTTTATCGGTACGGGCTGCACCCCCATCGCGTTGGCTGCCGGTGGCTTAGGCTTGCTGCCAGCTTCGCTGTTATTTGTGGCGGTAGCACCGCGGACCTCAGTCGCCGAGCCGATGGCACCAAGCGCTGAAACATCTGCAGAGGCCATCGTGGCCCTGCCGCAGTCGCAAACCGAGGATGGCGCGTTCGTTCTCGGCTATCCAGACGCACCGGTGACCATTGTCGAGTTTTCTGACTTTCTCTGCCCTCACTGCCAGGGCTATCAGGAGACCGCCCAACAGGTGATCGACACTTACGTTGAAACCGGTATGGCCCGTTATGAATACCGTATGATGCCGGTCATCGGTCCACCATCGGAAGCGCTGGCCCGGTTGGCTGAATGCGTCCATCGCAGTGCGGGAGCCGACTTCTGGCAGGCAAAGGCACTGATCTTCGACCTGGCGCAAGAAGCCCCGCCCGAAGACGTTGGACCCGAGATGGCCGCACGGTTGGGGCTGGACTACGCTGGACTGCTGGAATGCGCTGACCGGCTCGGTGACAGCGCCCAATACATCAACGACCGGCAGCTTGCCACCAGCATCGGTATCAGCGGCACACCGTCCATGCGCGTGCGCTATGGCGATGGCGAGCTTGAGTTGATCGACGAACGCGCAGTCGGCGGCATCCCCTTTGAGACCATCGCAACCCTGATCGAGGAAGCACAGTAACCATGCGCACAGTAGACTGGCACGAGGGCGGAGTCCGTATGATCGACCAGCGGCAAATCCCCTGGTCACTTGAGTTTGTCCAGTTGACGACCCATCGTGCCGTCGCTGAAGCTATCACCAATATGACCGTTCGCGGCGCACCGGCCATCGGTGCGTCAGCGGCGTTCGGCATGGCCCTGGCGGCTCAGGAGAGCAACGCGACCACCATAGACGCCATCTGTGCCGATCTGGCTGCGGCTGCCGAAACACTCAAGACTGCCCGTCCAACAGCGGTCAATCTGGCCTGGGCGGTGGACCGTCTTATGGAAATGGTCAACAGCGGTGAATTCGCTCACCCGGATGCGCTGCGCGACGCCCTGCTACAGGAAGCTCAGCGCATCGCCGACGCCGATGTCGCCATCAACCGGCAGATGGGCGCTCATGGAGCCACACTCATCGAAGACGGCTTCACGATTCTGCATCACTGCAACACCGGCGCACTCGCTGCCGTCGATTTCGGCACGGCACTGGGTGTGGTCCGGGCCGCATTTGAGGAAGGCAAAAAGATTCATGTGCTGCTGGACGAGACCCGTCCACGCCTTCAGGGATCACGCCTGAGCGCCTGGGAGATGGACCGGGCCGGGATCAGCTACGACATCCTACCCGATACCGCTGCCGGGTTCTACATGCAGCGCAGTGAAATCGACATTGTGCTGGTCGGTGCGGATCGGGTCGCCGCCAACGGCGATTTCGCCAACAAAATCGGCACTTACCAGATTGCGGTGCTGGCGAAGGAGAACGACATCCCCTTCTACACCGTCGCGCCAACCTCGACTATCGATCTATCGCTGCCGGATGGCTCGCATATCCCCATCGAAGAACGCGACCCGGCGGAGGTCCTGGCTCCTTACGGCAACCGTCTGGTCCCCGACCATTTCCATGCCCGCAACCCGGCTTTCGATGTCACGCCGCATCGCTATCTTTCCGGCGTCATCACCGAAAACGGCATCGCCCGACCACCGTTCACCGAGAGTCTGAAACGCATGGTCGCCGGAGGCTGACGAATGGTCCTTTGCGTGATGAGATTCAACATTAAGGGTGATCTACTGGCCTACATGGTTGACTTCACGCCCTCGACCCATAAGCGCGTCATCATAAGTAACCGATCAATCCCAATTCGTAGATGTGTATGGTCGGGCAAGTTCATACCCGGCTCAATGTAAATATGGATACCCTCTTGTTCCACAACAGGCCATAACTCACTCCCCTGGGTCATGCCTGGTTCAGCGATTGGCAAAAATACCGTTCCGCCACAACACCCATGTCTTGGGGATACACGCAGCGTCAAAGCAGCATCATGCTTAACAAGATACTGCTTTGCCTCCGTATCAATCGTGATCTGTAATGTCATGATACCGTCTGTGCCTCAGTCAAATCAGGGAATTGACCACGAGTTGCATTGGCAATCCGAACGAGCGCCAACATAACCGGGACTTCAACCAGAACGCCGACAACCGTAGCCAACGCTGCCCCCGATGTCACCCCAAAGAGTGCGATAGCAGTTGCTACCGCCAACTCAAAGAAATTGCTGGCACCAATCAACGCCGCTGGAGCCGCGATCTGATGGGGAATACGAAGCAGCTTTGCTGCTCCATACGCAACAGCGAAGATGAAAAATGTCTGGATAATCAAGGGGACGGCAATCAAACCGATGTGCAGCGGGTTATTCAGAATAACCTCACCCTGGAACGAAAATAGCAGAATCAACGTCAGCAACAGCCCGATAATCGTCAGCGGTCCAAGTCGTTTGAGAAAAACGTTATCAAACCAGATCGCACCCTTGTTACGGATCAAAATTAACCGTGTGATGTAACCGGCAGCCAGCGGCACAACAATATACAGCATCACCGATAACAGCAGCGTATCCCAGGGAACCACGATATTGCTGATGCCAAGCAAAAGTGCCACAATCGGTGCAAACGCAAATAACATGATCAAGTCATTCACAGAAACTTGCACCAGGGTATACGCTGGATCGCCCTTGGTGAGATAACTCCACACAAAGACCATCGCTGTACAGGGCGCAGCGCCCAGCAAAATCGCCCCGGCAACATATTCTTGCGCCAGTTCCGTCTCAATAAATGGGGCAAAAATCACCTGAAGAAACAGCCATGCGAAAAAGAACATGGTAAACGGCTTGATGAGCCAATTCACCACAACTGTGAGTGTCAATCCCTTTGGCTGTCGGCGCACTCCCAGTACACTGCTAAAGTCGATCTGTACCATCATCGGGTAAATCATCAACCAGATGA
>CAYQJO010000197.1:0-8120 GCA_964417785.1 uncultured Anaerolineaceae bacterium
GGGACGGCATTCTTGCCGTCCGCCACACCCACCGCCACATCCGAACCGACCGCCACACCCGAATCTACCGTAGGGACGGCATTCTTGCCGTCCGCCACACCCACCGAACGCACACCCGTCACACCAGCGGGCGACAACGACGTGGCCGTTCCCATCGGCGACGGCTCCGCCTATGTCTTCCACGAACGCGAGATTGCGCCCGGTGCTTCCACGACGGTCGAACTGCAATTCTTCATCGACCGCCAGTACATCACGGCCACGCCCTTCAGCCCGATCACGCCGGTAGCGGCGGAACAGCGCGACGCCCGCCCGCTGGTCGATCCGCGTGCCACCGCCACCCCGCGCCGGGCCGTGTTCAGCGAAGATGAGATTGTGGTGCCGGAACGGGTGATGGCGCGGTTGATCTGCGCCGGGGCCAGCTTCGACGGCTGCGAGGACAAACCCGCTCGCATCGTGGAAATCAGCCGCATGAACTCGTGGACGTGGTTCATCACCGCCGCCGAGTCCGCCAGCGGCCCGCAGGATTTGCGCCTGGAATTGTGGCCGGAGGACAACCAGCAGCTTGTGTGGCATTACGACTTCACCATCACCATTGCGGGACGGGTAGCGGGCGCATCCGGCGACGATTTCGATCCGCTGGCACTGCTGCCGCTGGTGATCGGTCTGCTGGTGGTCAGCCTGGGCGGGATCGGCGTCATCACCTATGTGCGCCGCAGCCGTCCGCGCAAGTCGGTCTTCATCAGCTACCGGCGGCGCGTGAGTTGGGGTATCGCCCGCACCATCAACGACCGGCTGACACACCTGGGCGCAGATGTGTTCATCGACGTGGACGACATCTACGAAGGCTCGTTCAGCGCCAAAATCCAGGACGAGATCGCCCGGCGTGATTATTTCGTGCTGGTACTGGCTCCCGGCACACTCGAATCCGAGTGGGTGCATCAGGAAGCGTTGTATGCGCTGGAAGCGAAGCGGGTCATCATCCCGGTGCTGGTGGACGGATTCGATCTCTACGGCGACGAACTGCCAGACGATCTCAAGATGCTGCAAAAGATGAACGCCATCACGGTCACGCCGGAATACGTCGACGCCGCCATCGACCGTCTGGCGAAGTTCATCGGCGTGGGGGGACGTGTAGCCGTGTAGCGTCCGAAAGCTTGCTTTCCAGAGTTGCAATCAGGACGGCCATTTCTACATCCGGGCTGACCTGCAACCCCAACGCCTCGGCCATGCCGTCAGCATCGGTGCTGGCACGATTGTCCAGACGCAACTGGTAGCGTTCGGGGTGCTGGTCGAGCGAATAAGCGTGAAAATGCAAGGCATCGCCCAGGCGTGGCGTCTGAATATGCTCAAAACGAAATGCCTGCCGCATGTAGTCCATCAGCATATCCTGCATCACCAGCACCAGATGCTTGCCAAGCCCTTGAAATGTCTCGACCTTGTGATGGAGCTGCACCAGTGTCGTCTTGGCCGTCATTTTCCAGTTCATGCCATAGGACTTGTCTTCATCAACCGGCAGCCCCAGGAAACGCTGACGTGTCGGCCAGACCGTGCCGGTGGTATCCAGCGACTGCAATTCGATTCCCACAAAGTCGATCACCTTGCCGTTACGCGCCGATACCAGGAAATAATCGACACTGCCACCCGGTACTTCGATCTCGGCTATCGTATGAAGCTGATTGCCCGGTTCATGCAATGTCAGCAGGTGCAGACAATCCATGAATATCTGCCCCTGTTCCAGAAAACGGTGGGGACAAATGATCATGTTTTGATCGGTACGATAGCCAACGGTACAGGTACCAATGGAGATGTCCGGCTGACTCTTGCGGGTCTTGATGCAGGTCCGATCAAGGAATGGGCAGTGCTGACGGGATACTATCTCATCCCAGTTCACCCCGCCTGCCAGCGTCGATACACCATACAGTTCGGAAACTTTGCGGCTCATAACAGCAGATTGCACCGATCTTCGGCGTAATCGATATAGTCCTCGGAGAGGTCGATCCCGACCGATTTGCGGCCAAGCTGCATGGCAACAGAGTTGGTCGTCCCGGTACCGCAAAACGGATCGAGGGCCAGTCCGCCTTCGGGACAGGTTGCCAGCAGTGGAATCCGGCAAAGGTCTTCCGGAAAAGCCGCGTAGTGATCGCCCCGGCGGGTGGTGTCCTCCGGGATGATGTCCCATACGTCACCCGGTTTACTGCCGTTGGGATGGTAGAACAGGAAGTAGAAGCCGCGCTCTGCCAGTTCTTTCGCCCTGCCCGACACGCGCTGCGAATCCGAGTGAGTCGTGCGCTGCTGCTTGCGGATGACCATACGGAAATCCGAAATCTCGCCGTTTTGCAGCCGGGTCAGGGTGTCGTCCAATGCCCGCATCGCCGCCTGTTTCTCACCGTCATCCAGCGCGGTTGAAAGCTCGATCTGCCGCCGGTACTTCACGCCGGTGACGCCGGTCGCCGAGACAATCGCCCCGTTGCGCACCCGTGTGGAACGCGGTGCCGAGCGAATAGCGTCAACGTCGTAGTAATAATGCGGCTGCTTGACAAAATGAAACACATATTCGTGGACCGGGCGCAGTTTGTCCTTTGACTGGTCCGGGCCTTTCAACTTGTTCCAGATCACATCGTTGCGCAGAATCCAGCCCTGCGTGTCGATCAATTGCAGCGCCAACCGCCAGGGCAGACCGAGCAGCCCTTTGTTCGCGTAGGTATCACCGATGTTCAGCCAGAGCGATCCCGTATCTTTGAGAACCCGGTGGACCTGTGCGAAGACCTTGAGCAGATGGTCAACATACTGCTGCGGAGAGTCCTCCAGACCAATGCCACCGTTACCGTATTCGCGCTGGTTCCAGTACGGCGGACTGGTCATGCAGAAATCAACGCTGCCGTCGGGGAACCGGGCCAGTAGGTCCGGCGCGTCACCGCACAAAAACAGCGGACGACAGCCGGGTTGCCGCATATACTCTGCCAGAATATCGTTCATGGACTATAGTATACCAGATACAAAAGCAGCAGCCGGTGAGGTGGGGTTCACCGGCTGCTTCAACAGAGGGTATATAACGTGATTCACAATCAACTCTATTGTAACGCTATATTGCCAACCAGACTGTAAAACATCGTAAAAAAACCACAAGGGATGCGCCGCTACAGCGTGTCCAGCGTGGCGCGGATGCCTTCAGCCCAGGCCCGGATCATGTCCCAGTCGCGGGCGTCGCCGGTGCTGGCCCGCAGCGACTTGATGAGCAGCCGCTCCGCCCACTTCAATTTCTTGATGTCGATATTGCCATGAAATACCGCCTTGTCGCGGGGACCGATCTGGCTGGCGAGCAGTTCCAGGTTCTCCGGGAAGGTCCAGCCGTCCAGCAGTTCTGCCGGATCGCCCTCGCCGGTCGGGCCGCTGGAAAACAACCATACCGGGATTTTGGTCAGCGCGGCGATGTTGTTTTCCATGAAGCCGGCAGCAGCAGACATCCAACTCCCAGCGTAGACGGCACTGCCCAGCACCACCGCATCGTAACCGCGCGCGGTGGTAATCTCGTCCACCGGCCTGACATCGACGGTGTGTTCGCCCAGTTGCAGCACCTTGACAATCTCGGCGGCAATCTCCGCCGTCGATCCATATTTGCTTGCGTATGCAACCAGAATTTTTCCCATAATGACCTCTTTACGCTCCATCGTGTACCTGCATTGTAGCCGATTCGCGCCCGCTTCACCAATCCAATATATAATATAAAGATACGTTATCAACGAAAGGACAACAACCGATGCGCCTGGGTGGACCGATCTTTCACGAGTACAAGACGCCGGATGAATGGTTAGCCGCGCTGGAGATCGAGGGCTACCGGGCGGCCTACTGCCCGGTAGGATTGGATGCCGACGACGACGAAATCCAGGCATATGCCGGAGCCGCACGCGCCAACGACATCGTGATCGCCGAGGTGGGCGCGTGGAGCAATCCCCTCAGCCCGGATGAAGCCGAACGGACAGCGGCGCGAGACAAGTGCAAGCAGGCGCTGGCGCTGGCGGACAAAATCGGCGCACGCTGCGCGGTCAACATCGCCGGATCGCGCAGCCGCACATCGTGGCACGGTCCGCACCCGGACGACCTCACACCGGAGACCTTCGCCCTGATCGTGGACATGGTGCGCGAGATTATCGACGCCGTACAGCCGCAGACCGCCGCCTATACATTGGAGCCGATGCCCTGGATGTATCCTGACTCGGCGGATAACTCGCTGCGGCTGATCGAGGCGGTGGATCGCGGTCCCGCCTTCCGCGCCCATCTGGACCCGGTGAACATCGTTACCAGCCCGCAGATTTACTTCAACACCGGCGACCTGCTGCGCGAGAATTTCGCCAAGCTCGCCCCGCATATCGTCTCGGTCCACGCCAAAGACATCATCCTGCGCGATAACCTGACCGTGCATCTGGATGAGGTAATTCTCGGCACCGGCGTCCTGGATTACGTCACCTTCTTGCAGGAGATGGACAAACTCGAACCAGATATGCCGCTGATGCTGGAACATCTCGCCACCGCCGACGAGTACCGGATGGCGGCCACCAACGTCCGCCGCATCGCCAGCGAGGTCGGTGTGACCATGTAGGGTTATGGACCCAGGAAACGGGTGGCATGTATACCATCGTCTCAATCCCGTAGGGGTTCGATATATCGAACCCGTTTACCAATCGAAACCGCGAAACCTACCCATACCGTATCCCCACCAGATGCGGGCCGGGGAGCGACAGGCCGAAGTCGGCGTAGTGCGAGCCGCCAACCGTCACCGCCTCAAAGGGGATGGCGTCGCCGTTGCAATAGACAGCCTTGACCGTCACCCCACCCGGCAGCAGCACATGACAGTCGCAGGTACGCCCGCTGCCGGTGATGTCCAGGTAGATGGCCTTGCCGGCGATGTCGTGGCGGAAGCGGTAGGCCACATAACCGCCCGACTCCGGGTAATGGCTGACCACCGACACCCGGCTCAGGTCCGCCGCCGTCCAGCGCGGCGAGAGCGTCACCCGCCGGTAAGCCGTATCGGCATCGACCGCCCCCGCCAAACCCTCGATCAGCGCGTAGACCACCGCCGCCGCGCTCCATCCGTTGGGAACGCCGTAGCTGATCGGTCCCGGCGGGAAATACACCGGATAATCGGAGATGGTCACGCCCAACACACCCCATAGGCCGCCGCTCTCGGCAGCTTCCAATGTGATGTCGGCGATTTCCAGGTCGGGGAAGGGGTTGTTGAAGCCGTAGTTGAGCAGCGTCACATTCAGCAGCGTATCGTCCCAGCCGCGCCAGCCGACCACACTGTTGCCGTCCGGTGCCTGGGGATACTGCCATGTCGCCCAGGGCAGCACGCTGCGCCCTTCCACGATGTAATGGCAGGCGGTGCTGCCGTCGGTGTAATTGATTATCACGCGCCCGCCCACGCCATCGCCGGTGTTATAGGCCGTGTGCAGCAGATAGATCGATTCGGCCTTGCCGTTGATGGGCAGTTCGACCTCGCGGAACAGTTCGTCGCCGTAACCGATTCCGAGTGCGCCATGACCGGGGTAGTTGATCCGGTCGGGCATCTGGTAGGGGATACCGGCGATGTTGCGCCAGCCGTGCGGAATATCCAGCAGCGCCGTCTGCGTTTCGCCGGTCCAGCCGACCACGCCGGTGTCGGTCTCCTGCCCGGCCAGATCGATGTTGGCCCATTCGGCGATGTCGAGCGTGATAAAGCTGCGCGTGGGTGATTCCGGGATCGCGCCGGTGTAGACACTGTAGAAGCGCCCGCCGTGCCGCTGGCCGAGTTCGAGTATCCGCCGCAGAACATCCACGCCGTAATCCTCGAAGCCGTGCATGAAGGCCCCATGCGCCAGTTCACCGGCCACAATCGGCGTGACACCGCCGTTCATATACTGCCACATGGGGCTGTGCTGCTCGAATCCGCGTGGGAACGGCGGGTAGATGGTGTACCATTCCCCCGGCGACCCCTCCGGCAGATGGTCGCGGATGCTCATGTAGGTGCGGATGATGGCGGCGGCGTGGTCGCGGTCCAGGCCCCGGTTGAGCGAATAAGCGTTGGAAAGCGACACCTGCTCGGTCTCGTCCACGCCCAGGTTGCGCTGGATCATGTCGTCTTCCGGCACATGATGGACGAAGAAACGCCCGTTCCAACTGACCGTTTCCAGGCGCTCGCGCATCTCCGCCGCCCGCTTGCGGAATTTCTTGGCCTCCTCAACCCGACCGGCACGCTGCAACATCTCCGCCAGATAGCCGCAGGCCATGATGTAGCCGGTATTGTCGCCGAACATGACACCAAAGCGCGTTTTGTCCTTATCGACCGTCATCGGGTCGCCGTTAACGCTGTCGGCCTCGACCTGGAAATCCCAGGTGTCGATGGTGAATCCGCGCTTGAGCAGACCGAATTTCGTGGACCAGCGGTAAGGGCTGCTGGTGGAATAATCCAGCGCCCGGATAGCGGCATCGAGCGAGTCGGCCATCCAGCCGTCGTCGCCGCTGGCCTTCCAGGTGAAGTACAGGCCCTCCACGAACAAATACTCGACGTCATTTTCCACCGGGATGCGCTTGAATTCGACCGTGCCGTTGTCGGTCACACGGATGAAATCGTCGTAATCGAAGCGGCGCGACCAGTGGTTGGCGGCGTTGCTGGCAGGATCGCGCACATCGACGTTATCCCAGATCATGCCGTCCTCGCGCTGGCTGTGGCGGTAAAGGTCGATGCCGTCCTTCAAGTGGGTGCTGAAGTATTTCATGCCCTTGAGGACATGCACATGGTCGCGCAGCCAGCGGATAAAGAAGCGGTAGATGCGCCCATCATGCCGGATGTGGCGTAGTTCGCGGCTGTCGGTCTCCGCCATCGTATAGTAGAGCATGTTGAGCAAATCGTGGAACTGGCCGCTGGTGTCGTTGATCTGCGTCTCGGCTTCCACGCACACGATGATGCGCTCGACCGGCTGGCCGCCGTCATCGTGGTGGGTAATGGCGTGGTTGCCCAGCGCCCCCGCCAGCATGATCTGCATCTCCGGCTGCGCTGGCATACGGGCATACACCTGGCGCTCGCCGTCCTCGATCTCGACGGTGCCGCCCTCGCCCACTTCGGTCAGGGTGATGGTCTCCAATGGGGCCAGCGTCTCGCCCGGTCGCAGTCCCTGTATGCGCATGGCTAATCTCCAACTATTCGACACTACGATTATAGCGCCGGGTGGGGGCAGAATGCCAGAAATGGCCTATTCGCATACCGGTGCAAAAATTGGCGGGTTCCACATGTGGAACCCCTACCCAAAATGACGATCTGTGGTAGGGGACGGCCCGCGTGCCGTCCCACCGTAACACCCACTGCCAGCGGCGTCGGATTCAGCGTGCGCCACGTCATCACCGGCTACCGTCGTTGAGAGAGCAGACGGCTTGCTAACTACCATGCCCACCAAACAGGATACAGGCGGATTTTCGCATCATTGGTCAACAAAGTCAGGTTCTCTACGTTTGCTTGCGCAATCAACATGCGGTCAAATGGGTCTCTGTGATGATGTGGCAATCGATCAAGCCCGTAAACGTGTTGAGCGTGGACAGACAATAGCTGCACATGATTATTCTCCACTTGCGCCCTTACCATGTCAGAGATTGGCAAAGGCAACTCCAACTTCCCCAACTGCACTTTGATTTGCATCTCCCAAATGCTTGCCGTACTCACGAAGAGCGTGTTATCCATGTCTTCGCAATACAATCTCGCTCTTTCAGTCAGTTTTGCACGGTCGTTGTCCCACCATATGAAGGTGTGGGTATCGAACAAGATGTTCATTCTTCCTCACCCAGCCAGAATGCATCTGGCAACGGCTCATCAAAATCCTCGCTCATCCAGGCATGGCCTAAATGCTCATGAAGTCCAGCCATGCGCGTTTGACGTGGCACGAGTTCGCCAAGACGATCAATCAGTGTTTGTTTGTCATCTGGCGATAGCTGTTCGATTGCTTCTAGAATCTTGTCAAGTGTTGTCATGATATTACCTCCACACTCAACCCCATTATACTCGAACCAACGGACGGAGACGTACCTCAATCCCCCGTCTCGGGTGCATTTCAATATGTTGGCATGGTTGCATACCGGTGCAAAAAGATGCAAAA
>CAYQJO010000198.1:0-6696 GCA_964417785.1 uncultured Anaerolineaceae bacterium
CCATGATTGGACATCTGTTCTTATTATACCATGTGTGTCAAGGGTATGGACAAGTATAGGTGGGGACGGCTACCCTATGGTTACAATTTGAAGACGAGGAGAGATAATGGTGATTTATCAGATCAAGATCACTCTGAAGGGCAGCAAGCCCCCCATCTGGCGGCGGGTGCTGATTTCCAGTGAGACGACATTGGACGATTTGCACCACATCATTCAGAAGGCGATGGGCTGGTATGGCGGCCATTTGCACGCCTTCAGTATTCATGGTCGAGAGTACAGTACCCCGCATCCCTATGGCACCGATCATCTGGCGGAGTTGGGCATGGGAGATACCACCGGCAAGAAACTGAACAAGCTGGTATCCGGCGAAGGCGACAAGTTCACCTACGAATATGATTTCGGCGACGACTGGCAGCACGAGATCAAGATTGAAAAGGTGCTGCCGTCCGACCCGAAGCAAGCGCTGCCGGTGTGTATCAAGGGCCGGCGTGCCTGCCCGCCGGAAGATGTCGGTGGTGTGTGGGGATACGAAATTTTTCTTGAAGCCATCAAAGACCCCGACCATCCCGAACATGAAATGTACACTGACTGGCCCGGCAGCGACTTCGATCCCGAAGCGTTTGACCTGGACGAGGTGAATTCGCGGCTGAAGGGTCTTTGATTTAGCTGGGGCAGCCGGTCCGGTATCAGATGTTGACGGAACTGGACAACGGGCATACGCGCTACCAGACGTGGGAGCGCTTTTCGGGTGTTCTGGGCGTGCTAGTGCGGTGGACGGTGTTGGGTGCGGTTCAGCGGGGTTTCGATGAGATGGCGGCGGCGCTGGCGGGATATGTGGAGAGTCAGGGGTAGATGATCCCATTTACCTGGGTTGGAGATGGTATCGGGATTCGACCGGTTATGGGTTGGATTTGGGCGGTGTAGCATCGACCGGGGTGGCACGCGGCGGCAAGATGGCAGTGGGTGTGGGCGTGCGGGTCTCAGTCGGCGTCAGGGTGATGGTGGATGTTAAGGTCTCGGTCGGTGTGGGTGTATTGGTCGGTGTATCCGACGGTGTGGGTGTATCACTGGGCGTGAATGTGACCGTCGGCGTCGGTGTAACGGTGGGCGTATCACTCGGCGTTGGTGTGTTGGACGGTGTGAATGTGATGGAGGGCGTGAGCGTAATGGTGGGTGTATCCGACGGTGTGAGGGTGTCACTCGGCGTCGGGCTGGGACCGGGTGTGGCGGTTGCGGTCGGTGTTGCCGTCGGTGTGCGGGCGGCGATGACGGTGAGAGCAAGCTGCTCGTCGGTGGGTGTCGGTGTGGCGGTAAAGGGTGAGGTCGGATCAAAGCCAGGACCGGTGACGATGGATACATCACGCTCGCTGAAGACGACATCCACCCGCTGGCCGCGTCCGCCAAAACTGCCCTGCTGGTTGCCGTTGTAGATAATATTCAGCGCCTCGGCGTTGCTGGCGGTCAGCGAGATTTCGTCAAGCGCCTGATATTCCAGAATTTCACCGGGAAGGACCAGGCGGGCGATCTGTTCGTTGTCATCGGTGAGGACGCGCATCCAGGTGCGCTGCTGAGCCTCGATTGTGACCATCACACCGCTGCCGGTATAGTTCTGGGTCAAGCCGGATTGGGCGGCTACCGCTGGTCGCGGGGTGAAGGTCGGTGCCGGTGTGAAGGAAGGCGTCGGTGGAAGCTCTCCCAGAACGCCACGCGGACCGTCACCCGTCTGGTCGTCGGGCTGCTGGATCAACTGGACCACGACAAAGGCGATCACCATCACGGCGGCCACGCCGACCAATGACACCACCGCCATATTGACCAGGCGAAGTATACGGCGTTCACGGGCTTCGCGCTGCTCACCCAGGGGGGCGGTCACTCGTGGCAGCGTCGGGTTGGTGTCGGTGATAGAATGAGCCGCTTTCGGCACCGCCTCCGGCTCGCGCTTACGGCGGGATTTGCGCTTTTTGCTGCGCCGCGTGCCTTCGTGCTGGGTGGATTCGTAGTATTGGACGACAAGTGCCTCGTCCAATCCCAAAAACTGGGCGTAGTTGCGGATGAATCCACGCAATTGGACCTGGGAGAAATCCTGGATGCTGAAGTTACCCTGCTCGAAGGACTCCAGAATAGGCTGCCGGATTCGGGTCGCGGCAACCGCATCGTGCAACGTCAATTCTTTTGCTTCACGCGATTCGCGCAGGTAGCGCCCTAGCGAGAGTGCATCCATATGACTTTAAGAAAAACGACCCCGAACGGCACACCGGCGGGGTCATCCTGATTACAGTTATCGAAACGGTGGTCTAGCGGTCGTCGTCTTCTGCTTCCTGCGACCGAATCTCTTCGACCATTTCTTTCACCTGATCGGCAGGCAAAATCTCGGTCTCCATTTCTTCGACCTCACCGACTGGCTCCAGATTATTGTCATCTGGTTCGGTGGTGGCCTCAAGAACAGGTTCTGGCGCGTTGGCTGCCGCGACCTCTTCGGCGTAGGCTTTGGGATTGACCGTCGGCTCTTCTTCCGCCGGGGCCTCATCGGTCTCACCGCGTTCCAGGGATGCGAGATATTCGGCGACTTCATCTTCGCGCACGATGGTAATCTTGATATTCGGGCTGGCCTCCGAGCCGAGGCGAATCGGAACTTCGTGCGTTCCGACCTCACGGAGCGGCTGCTGGCTGATACGGCGGCGGTTGATGTCCACGCCGGTCTTTTCCAGCAGCGAGTCAGCGATTTCCTGGGTGGTCACAGAACCGAAGAGCTTGCCGGTAGCGGCAGCGCGGCGACCGAAGACCAGTTCCACGCCGTCGATCTCGCGGGCCAGTTCGTTCATGCGGTTTTCCAGCGCAGCGCGACGTACAACTGCCTGCTCACGGAGTTTGGCCGCTCGTTTAAGTTCACCAGGGGTCGCCTGGACGGCCAACTTTTTCGGGATCAGGTAATTTCTGGCGAAGCCATCGGCGACGTCTATAACCTCACCAGCAACGCCCTGTTTATAGACGTAGTCGAGGAGGATAACTTTCATGACAAATCCTTTTCGCCCATCCACGAGCGTTTTCTATCAGCTTACGAAACGGTCTGCCATTATATAGCATCGGCATACGTCCTCCAAGTGTGGATTGTGGCCGCATATCCCGTATAATCGCTGCATGACTGGCACACGATTCCACCCGGTTCTCGTCTGTGGCCTGGTGCTGTTCGCCTTTGGCATGGCAGCCCTGGTCAACCGCACCGTCTTTGAGCGTTTACCCCATCTGGAAGACGAATACGCCTATCTTTTCCAGGCCCGCGTGTTTGCGCGGGGCGACATCGTGATGGAAATGCCGGAGACACGGCGGGCGTTCTGGCAGCCCTTCGTCATCGATTACCCGGAGAACAACACCCGCTTCGGCAAATATTCGCCCGGTTGGCCGGTGCTGCTCGCCATCGGTGAATGGTTGGGGCAACTATGGTTCGTCAACGCGGCATTCGCTGGACTGACCGTCGCAGTGGTTTACCGCCTGGGATGGGAGGTGTTCAACGCGGATACAGGTACCATCGCCGCCGCACTGACGGCGTTTTCGCCGATGGCGCTGCTGCTTAACGCCTCGTATATGGGTCATACCAGCGCGTTGTTCTTTTTTACGTTGTTCATGTACGCATACTGGCGCATGGATCGGGACAGGTCAGTGCGTTGGGGTTTGCTGGCGGGATTGGCGCTGGGGGTGCTGGTGGTCAATCGACCGCTTTCGGCGCTGGGTGTTACGCTGCCGTTCATCCTATGGGGCGGGCTGAAGACCATTCGCGCAGCAATCGAATCGCACCTGTGGACGACGATCAGGCCCTATCTGGCGCTGGCCGCCGCTGCCCTGGTCATCGCCGGAGCCTTGCCGCTGTATAACTACGCCGCAACTGGCGATGCGGGCAAGAACCTGTATACGCTGGTATGGTCGTATGACCAGATCGGTTTCGGGGAGTGCTGTGGGCGCAGCGGCCATACTATCGTCAAAGGGGTGCGCCATGCCCGTTTCGATATGTCGCTGTTGGCGGCGGACCTGTTTGGCTGGCAAATCGCGCCGGTCACGGCAGAGATTCAGGAGCATTTTCGCACCGCCAGCGATTTCTACCCGGCATTGGGGCTGAGCCTGTTCATCGTGCCAGTGGGCTTATGGGTCGGGTTGCGGCGCTGGTGGGTGCGTGGATGGCTGCTGGTGATGCTGTTCTGGCTGTTGTTCCCGTTTGTGCGCGATATGGAGTTCATTCGCGGGCTGCCGCGCATTGACGGTGAATACCAGTCCGATCCGCTGTGGTTGTGGCTGGCCGCTGGTGCAGTCCCGTTTTTGATCCCGCCGGTTGTGTTTGCCATCAAACCCGACCACCAGACCACCTGGACATGGCTGCTGCTGGGGGTATTTGTCGGACTGGTGTCGGTGCATCTGGCGTATTGGGTCGGGTCACAGCGCTACAGTACCCGTTACTATTTTGAGACGCTCACGGCATTGTCATTGATCGCCGCGATGCCGTTTGCCTGGATCATCCAGCAGTTACGGAAGCTGTCGCCACTGGCCCCATTCGGTGCCTACGGTATAACCGGCCTGCTGCTGCTGTGGAGCCTGTATACCTACAGCACACCGCGTATCGACAGCTTGTACCGCTACAATCAGGTCAGCGGTGAGATGCTGGAGGCGGTCAAGGAACGGCGGATCGATGACCGGCCTGTACTCGTCCTCATCAGTGCCGAATCGGTGCGCTGGCGGGCGTATGGTGCGTTGATGGCGGTGACGGGACCGTACCGCGACACCGATATTGTGGCCGCCTGGGATTATTCAGCCGGTGGCAGCGCCCGCCAGGAGATTCTGGACCAGTTCGCCGGTCGCCAGTTAATCGAAATGGAAGCGGACGGCAACGATAGCTGGTTTGCCGAGTGATCTACGACAGGGCTTCGATGTCGTCCGGGTTAGCCGTCAATCCCAGGATGTTGTAACCGGCATCGACATGGATGATCTCGCCCGTCACCACCCGGCTGAGATCGGACGCCAGCCAGAGCGCGGTGTCGCCGATGTCCTCTTTGGTGACACGGCGGCGCAGCGGTGAAACCGCCTCGGTGTAGCGCAGCATCAGGCGGAGTCCTGGCACTCCCGCCGCCGCTAATGTCTTGATCGGTCCAGCACTAATGGCGTTCACGCGAATGCCTTTGGGACCGAGATCGTTGGCGAGGTAGCGGGTGATCGTTTCCAGCGCCGCCTTTGCCACCGCCATCACATGATATTTGGGCATGACCTTCTCCGATGCGTAGTAAGTCAGGCTGATGATGCTGCTGCCGTCGTCCATCAGCGGTTCGGCCCGCTTCGCCATCGCCACCAGACTGTAGGCGCTGATGTCCATCGCCATTTTGAAACCATCCCGCGAGATGTCCATAAAGCGCCCGTCCATGTCGTCACGGTCCGCGAAGGCGACCGCATGGACCAGCACATCAATGCGCCCGTAGCGCTCGCGCATCTTGTCGAACACGGCGTCAATCTGCACATCGTCGGTGACGTCGCACGGCTCGACGAAATCGCAGCCGATCTGCTCCGCCAGGGGAAACACGCGCTTTTGCAAGGCTTCACCGGCATAGCTGATAGCGATTGTCGCGCCTTCATCGTGAAGTCTCTGTGTGATGCCCCAGGCGATAGAATTCTTGTTGGCGATACCAAATACCAGCACCACCTTGCCGTCCATAAGTCCCATTGGTCTCAGTCCTCTTTTGACGATTGCCTGCAATAAAGGTTAAATTTAGCACGATATGGACCAACAAAGGTAGAGCATATGTCCGACGAAAGCAAAATTTACGTGGTTGTCGCCTGTGACTTCTCAAACGAGATCATGGAGAAGATTCAGGCCGTCTCCGATAAGCTGCGAGTCGAGCAGTATTTCCCGAACGTGCCGGAGCCAGTTCTGGCGGAAGCCGAAGTGCTGTATACGGTGCGCACATTCCCCAACCCTAACCAGGTCCCACGCCTGCGCTGGATTCAGCTTCATTCCGCTGGTGTGGATGGTGCGCTGCGGCATGCGATCATCCAGGCCGAAGACGTCGAAGTCACCAGCGCCAGCGGTATTCACGCCGCTCCTATCGCCGAGTATTGCATTGCGATGATGCTGGCCTTCACCTACAAAATTTCCACCATGATGGAGCTTAAAGCAACAGCGACGTGGCCGGAGAACAAAACTGAGATTTTCGGTCCACACGGGCTGCGCGACCAGACCGTCGGGATTGTGGGCTACGGCAGCATCGGACGTGAACTGGCGCGACTCGCCAGTACAATGGGGATGCGCGTACTGGCAACCAAGCGGAATCTGATGGAACCGAACGACTACGATGGTTACAGCGAACCCGGTATGGGTGATCCGGACGGCGAGATTCCCGACCGCCTGTATCCATCGGAGGCGATTACATCAATGGCGGCAGAGAGCGACTTTCTGGTGGTCACAGCACCGCTGACAGAGCAGACGCGCCATATGATTGACGAGCATGTGCTGAAAGCCATGAAGAAAAGCGCCTATCTCATCAATATCGGGCGTGGCGCTATCGTGGACGAAGCCGCGCTGATCTCGGCGCTGGCAAGCGAGGAAATCGCCGGGGCCGCGTTGGATGTGTTCGAGACCGAACCGTTGCCATCAACCAGTCCCCTGTGGAATCTGGATAATGTCATCATCAGCCCGCACGTCTCCGGGAACAACAGCCGCTA
>CAYQJO010000198.1:6796-7918 GCA_964417785.1 uncultured Anaerolineaceae bacterium
GTTAGACTAAACGCCTGACGGACCTTCGAGGTAGGACCGCAGCATCCAGGCCATTTCCTGGTGCTTCTGAAGCAGACCCGTCAGGAAATCCTCAGCGCCTACGTCGTCGCTAACCTTCTCGATGTCGGCTCGCATGTAGCGTACCAGCGATTCGTTATCGGCTACCAGTTCAGATACCATGTCACGAGCGTCAGGATAAACGCCGGGGCGCTCTTCCAGACGGGCGTGATCCTTGAATTCGGCCATTGTACCGATAGCGGCTGCGCCATAGGAGCGAATACGCTCGGCAATCTCGTCAATTTCCTCAGCAATCTCGTCGTACTGCTCCTCGAACAGTTCATGCAACGAGCGGAAATGCGGTCCGGTCACGTTCCAGTGGTAATTGCGCAGACGGGTGTAGAGAACCATTTCGTCGGCCAGTACGGCTGTTAGAACGCTGACAATGCCATCACGGCTGCTATCTTTCAGTCCAAGATCGGGGGCGATAAACGCCGTCTTCATTAAGTCACTCATGAGACCTCCTTGTGTCGGTCATGTTCAATACATATAAAATAACAGCCTCATGTTTGTCCATGATGATATAAATGTAAGAAAATTATAAAAACCAGTGCAAACTCACGAAACGATTTTGCGAAGGGTGCGTATATAATGATAAGTAAAGCAATTCGGTACAGGAGTATGGAGCATGACCGAACAAACGACACCTCCCGATATGAACATGGAAGTCGATGAAACCATTGAGGAGTCCGAAGTCAAGAAACCCTTCGAAGAATTTCTCGAACACCAGCGCCGCGCCCTGGAAGAGACCGGACGCGCCCTGGAAGCGCTGCTGCCGGAAGGTTTTCAGACCCATGCCGGTAACGCCAGCCGTGAATTCACAGAGGGCTTCCGCGTGCTGGTCAATGCGGCTATGAAAGAGTTCAAAGCGGCCAAAGAGGCCAAAGACGACCTGGAAGAAGAGCAGGACGAACCGCCGTCGTCGACCACTGGCAAGACCAAAGTCAAGGTCCAGGTCGAATAGACGGCGTATCGAAGATGGGGTTTTAACATCCCGTTTTTTATTACGGGCTGACGTTACGCACAGAGCGCCTCAAAATGAGGTAGACTACGCGCATGAACGAT
>CAYQJO010000199.1:0-2531 GCA_964417785.1 uncultured Anaerolineaceae bacterium
TTCAGACTTTACATACCTTGCAGCCTGTTCGCTTGGCTGCGTAACGTCAGTTACGGGCAATTTCGGTTATACTGACGGGCAATTCTGTGAAGAAAGGAATTGCCCATGCTACGAACACTTCCCCAAACACGACAGTATGATCTGCTGTGGCGTCTGGCTGCCATCGGCACTTTCACCGCGCTAACCGCACTGGCGGCCCGTGCGACGGTGGAGATTGGCCCAGTGCCGCTCACCTTGCAGACGCTGGCAGTATTTCTATCCGGGATGATTCTGGGTGCGCGTGATGGTGCGCTGGCTCAATTGGCCTACGTGCTGTTGATTGCCGGCGGAATGCCCTTCGATGCACGCGGACTGGGACCCGCTGTATTTGCCGGTCCTACCTGGGGCTATCTGATCGGCTTTATCCCATGTGCCTATGTGGCCGGTTTCATCGTTGAACGCGCTGGCGAACGCATGTGGCAGCGGGTGCTGGCCGGGCTGGCCGGTTCGGTTTTTGTCTTCGCCCTGGGATTCGTCGTGCTGAAGTTCAGCACCGGCATGACGTGGGACGCCGCATTCATCAACGGTGTGGTTGAATTCCAGGCGGAAAATCTGGCAAAAGCCATGCTGGCTGCCGGTATAGCCGAAAGTGTCCGCACTTTGCTGCTACGCCTGAGCTGATTTTCTACGGGGCGATTCCTTCGCCCCGTTACATTTCCCTTAAGACCCAAAACCAAATTCGGGAAAAATTAATTCTTCTGCACGCTTTTAGGTGTATACTGTGAAAAATCGTTCAATCTTCCGAATAAGGGGGAAGAAAATTAAGACTTTGAGGGGAACATATCATGACATCCTATCAAATTACCGAGCATTTCAGTTATCGCGCAGACCAGCGCAATTTTTCCGACGATCAGATTGACTTCATTGTCGAGTATGGCAGAAAAGAACATCGTGCCGGGGTCATCTTCTGCCAGATGCTGGACAAATGTATCCCTACCGATTTACCCGGCAACCATCCCTATCGCAAGCTGAACGGCGTCACTGTGGTATTGTGCGCCTGCGGCCAACTGGTCATCACCGCTTACCGCAATCCCAGAGCGTTTAAACGCGACCGCCGCAAACCCAAATACCGCAAGGATGGCAACATCGGCCACTGCACCCGCTGCCACCAGTGCGCCACGCATTAATGGCGGAAACAGTAGACCAGGTGGTCATTGACCAGCCCACAGGACTGCATATAAGCATAGCAAATCGTTGGACCGACGAAATTGAAACCGCGTGCTTTGAGGTCTTTGCTGATCGCCTGTGATACATGAGTCTCCGCCGGTACATCGTCCATGCGCTCCCAGCGATTGATGACGGGTTCGCCATCGACAAAATCCCAGATATAGCGATCAAAACTGCCGAACTCAGCCTGCACCTTGAGGAACGCCTGGGCATTGGTCACGGCAGAACGAACTTTGAGCCGGTTACGCACAATCCCTGGATTTTGCAGCAGCGCCTCGATTTTCTTCTCATCGTAAGCAGCCACCTTCACCGGGTCGAAATGGTCGAACGCTTCCTGATATGCTTCGCGCTTGCGCAAAATGGTGATCCAACTCAGACCGGCCTGCGCCCCTTCGAGCACCAGCATCTCAAAGAGCATCCGATCATCGTGGACCGGCACACCCCACTGCTCATCGTGGTACTCGATATACAGCGGATCGTCACCGGCCCAATCACAACGTCTCGTCGTCATACTTTTATGGTACAACAATGTAATCCCATCCATCATTGTATGTTGGACTCCAGGGACCTTCACCCGCCGCGTTGATCCCCTGCACCCACCATTCATAGGCTCCGGCAGATGGCACCGTCACGGTCAATGAGCAAGTTGACGTATCGCAGGTCAACCCGCCGCTGCCAGGGGCCAGTATCGCATGATCCAGATGGCCGCCGCCCTGTACCCAGTAGTGATACTGCGTCGCATCGGGCAGTTTGCTCCAGATCAGTGTGTGAGTCAGACCAACCGTTGCACCCTCTTGTGGCGTAATCGCTGCCGCCAGCGTATTGCCTCTCACATTGAATGGCCGACCAGTCGTCGGCGACGGACTCCAGGGTCCCTGGCCCGCCGCGTTGATCGCCTGCACCCACCATTGATAGGTCGCGCTGGTGTCCGGCAGCGTCCGCGTCAGGCTGCATGTCCCGCCCGAACACGTCAATCCCGACTGACCCGGCGACAGGATCGCATGGTCCAGGTGACCATTACCCTGTATCCAGTAATGATACTGCGTTGCCGTCGGATCATGGTACCAGCGAAACTCCACCGTCCGGCTGTTGAATGTCAGCCCCGGTGATGGCGACAGCAGCGTCACTGCTCCCGGCGGCACCATCACATTGAAGAATCGACCAGTCGTCGGCGACGGACTCCAGGGTCCCTGGCCCGCCGCGTTGATTGCCTGCACCCACCATTCATAGGTCGTGCTGGTGTCCGGCAGCGTCCGCGTCAGGCTGCATATCCCGCCCGAACACGTCAATCCCGACTGACCCGGCGACAGGATCGCATGGTCCAG
>CAYQJO010000199.1:2631-7894 GCA_964417785.1 uncultured Anaerolineaceae bacterium
TCCCGCCCGAACACGTCAATCCCGACTGACCCGGCGACAGGATCGCATGGTCCAGGTGACCATTACCCTGTATCCAGTAATGATACTGTGTCGCCGACGGATCATGATACCAGCGGAATTCCACCGTGCGGCTGTTGAACGTCAGTCCCGGCGACGGCGACAGCAGCGTCAGCGTCGATGGGATGGTGTACCGGGGTGAAGCGAGGTCCATAGTGTAATAGAAACGACCGTTGCTCGGATCACAGGCGAACGCCAGCGCCATATGCACGTAAGCGCCGTTCATCATGTTGGTTCTATGCGGAGCGGAGTTCCACCATTGACTGAACACACCATTGGGGTCTGGATCGAAGCGATAGAGGATGTTTTCGGCTGCGGTCGTCCACTCATAGCCTTCACGGGTGATGCGCTCCCAGAATTTTGAGCCATCTGAGCCGACATGTGGGTTGGCAGCCGGCCAGCCGTGTGCTTTCATGTCGTCCGAATACCACTGGGCCGCATTGTACAGCCGGTTGATTTCCAGTTGCAGCGGGGCCACCCCCGCATTGGCACGTTGGGCGTTGACCAGATTCATCACCTCCATCGCATGTTGAACCCGGAAGGTCGGGTTATCCTCCTGGGCTGGTGGATTGCATATAGCGGTAGGTGCGGCGGTATCGCCTCTGTCCTGCGCCACAAGCGGCACTACGGCCAGAACGATGATAAGCACTACAAGAATAAGCCGATAACGCATAATATAGTCCCCGTACTATATGAATATCCAACTCATTTTCACTCCCATCATGTTACTCTTCCATTGTATCCGCTATTATTCTCTGGGAGTGTAAAAAATCATTCACACATTCATGACAAGACTCACATCACTTGGTCTCGGTGTCCTGGTCCTGCTGACGATTTTCCTCACCTACCGCTACCTGGACCGGCGAGACCAGATTGAAGACAGCGCATTTGCCAGCGCCCGCAATCAGGCACAGGCGTCTGCCGCGAGTATTAACGAGGCCTTCAGCAGCATCAAGATCATCGCGGATACCATCGCCGACGACCTGACCGCTGGTGATCTGGCCTATACTGACATCGAAGCGCGTATGCGACACGAGATGCGCCAGCGGCCTGATATTGACGGTCTCGCCATCACATTCGCGCCGTTTGTATTCGATGAAGACCTGCGCCTGTTTCAGATGTATCTGTATCAGGATGGCGAAGGCGGCTTCGATCTGCTGACGGGCGCAACCTATGATTACACCCAACCCCAGGGAGACGATCCCGACGCCCCCAACACTGATTGGTATCTCGGCCCGATGGCGAACGGTCCGACCTGGAACGAACCGTTTTTCGCACGCGGCGCACAGAAAATCCTGATCGAGTACGGCATCCCATTCTTCCGTGATGGTGTGGAAGCTGGCGTCGTGACCATCGATTACTCACTGGCAACTACTCGCGATCTAATCGCCGACCTGGATTTAGGTGCGACCGGCTACGGCTTCCTGCTCTCAGCAGAAGGCACCTATCTGGCCCATCCTGTGACCGAGCGTGTGGCTCGCACCACCATCTTCGACATCGCCAGCACCAGCGAAAACGGCAATCTTGAAGCCATCGGTGAACGGGCTTTGCAGGGCGAGACCTTCTCCACCACCATTCAGGATGAGATTACCGGCGCGACTTCCTGGGTGTTCATCGAACCGGTCACCACTACCGGATGGTCACTGGGCATTGTCCTGAGCAAGCGCGAATTCATGCCGGGCGACGCCACCACCGTGCGCGAACAGATCGCCATCGCGCTATCGGGTGCAGCCGCCATCGTTATCCTGGTCGGATTGGTCACACGCGGTGTGTGGATGGTATCCAATGTGTTTTCGCTGCTGGCGGTGGCGCTCATTGTGTTGATCTGGTTTCTGGCCGCCGACGATCAGAACGCGGATCGCGTGACCATCACGGATCACACGGCTCTTGATCGCTACCTGGAACAACGAGGTGACGATCTGATACGTCTGCCCACCGGCATTTATATCCAGGCGCTACAATTCCCCGATCCGGTCTCATTACGTGTCAACGGCTACATCTGGCAGCGCGTCGACGATGCGGTTGAACCGGGATTCATGCTGCCGCAGCGCATCGGTGAAGAGGCGACCCTGGAAGAGGTCTACCATCAGGATGATGTGGTAATCTGGTATTTCGGCATGACGCTGGCACAGAACTACGACACTCTGCGCTATCCATTCGATACCCGCAGCATCGACATCCGCATTTCACCGGCGGAACTGGATGGCAGCGTGATCCTGGTTCCCGATCTGGACGGTTATCCGCTCATTCAACCTGACTTACGACCGGGTGTGGACAATGACATCTACATCAACAACTGGACCGTCAAAAGCAGTGTCTACAACTATCAGTCTGTCAGCTTCAACAGCACCTTCGGTCTGGAACGACACTCTGGCACCATGCCCGAACTCTACTTCAGCCTGTATACTGAGCGGCGCTTCGTGGGACCGTTCATCGCCTATCTGCTGCCGGGGATGGTGGTTGCCTTCATGATGTTCGCCTTCCTGCTCAGTGATCGGAAGGCTGGCGACAAAGAGGAGATCGTCACCACTCTGAATTATGTGGCTGCATTGTTTTTCGTGGTCGCCATTGCCCACGCATCGCTGCGTGACGGTATCGCTGCTGAAGGACTGACTTATCTGGAATCAGTGTATATTATGCTGTATATCGCCATCGTCGGTGTGGCGCTGAACGTCTTCTTGATTGCCAAACGTCCAGACCTGGCGTTGATTCGCTACCGCAACAACATCATCATCAAACTGCTCTACTGGCCGGCAGTCATGGGGGTACTGCTGGCGATTACACTGATGGTCTTTGTGGTCTAGTTGCACAGTCCACCGTCCTCTGCCAGAATGGTCACAAATTGGAGAAACCATGACCGAAAATCCTCTAGCATCCCTGGCTCTGATTGTCGTGTTGGGTGTTATCGCACAATGGACGGCATGGCGGTTTAAGCTGCCGTCGATTTTGCTGCTGCTGCTGTTCGGCATCACTGTCGGACCCATCACCGGAATCATCAACACGGACGAACTACTGGGCGACCTGTTGTTTCCGTTTGTGTCCTTATCGGTGTCGATCATCTTGTTCGAGGGTGGTCTGAGTTTGCGCTGGCAGGATGTCCGCCATACACGGGCGGTTGTTCGCAATCTGATCACGATCGGTGTTCTCATCACCTGGATTATCAGCGCAGCGGCTGCGTATTTTATCCTGGACTTCGACGTCGCCATCTCGCTGCTGATGGGTGCCACCATCGTTGTGACCGGTCCTACCGTGATTATCCCGCTGTTGAAACAGATTCGCCCGGTTCCGCGAGTTAGTTCGATTCTGCGATGGGAAGGCATCATCATTGATCCAGTGGGCGCAGTGCTGGCTGTGCTGGTCTTCGAGCAAATCCTGGTGGGCGAGATCGTACCCGGCATCAGTGCGGCGATTATCAGCCTGATCAAAACGCTGCTCATCGGCGGCGTAATTGGTATCGGCAGCGGCAGATTGTTGATTATCCTGTTTGGCCGCTACTGGGTACCCGATACCCTGCAAAACCCGATGACGCTGGCGGTGGTCACCGGTGCCTTTGCGCTCTCCAACACCCTTCAGACCGAGTCAGGACTGCTGACGGTGACGGTGATGGGCATCGTCATGGCGAACCAGAATCGCGTTGATTTGCGCCATATCCGGGAGTTCAAAGAGACGCTTCAGGTCTTGTTAATCTCCGTCCTGTTTATCATCCTGGCCGGACGTATCCAGCCGGAAGAGCTGAAAGCTCTGGGATTTGCACCGCTCCTGTTTGTGGCCGTTATCATTTTTATCGAGCGTCCACTGGCGGTGTGGATTTCCGCCGTCGGCTCGCCGCTGACCTGGCGCGAAAAGCTGTTTATTGCATGGATGGCCCCGCGCGGGATTGTGGCAGCTTCGGTCGCGTCTATTTTTTCGCTCGAATTGGCCGAACATGGTTACACCGGAGCCGAGAAACTGGTACCGGTCACCTTCTCGGTCATCATCCTGACGGTCGCCATCTACGGTCTGACGGCAGGTTTTGTCGCCCGTCATCTGGGACTGACCCAGGAGAACCCACAAGGTTTACTGATCGTCGGCGCGCACGCCTGGGCGCGTAAAATCGCTCTGGTGATTCAGGCGGCTGGTTACCGTGTTTTGCTGGTTGATACCAATCCCACCAATGTCCGCCGTGCCACAACTGCCGGGTTGGAAGCGGTGGAGGCGGATACCATCTCACTTGTTGAGACCGACAACGTCGATTTCAGCGGCATCGGTCGGCTGCTGGCAATGACACCCAACGACGCGGTGAACGCCCTCACCAACCTGCATTTTCAAGACATATTTGATGAGGTCTACCAGCTTCCCCATCGGGAAAACAACGGTTACGGACAATCTACGGGGCTGTCAGATCAGGTTGGCGGAAATTACCTGTTCGGCACAGAGGTCACATTCGACAATTTGTTGATTCGTTTCAACCAGGGTGCAGAGGTCAAGGCCATTCGCCTAACGGAGGCATCGCGTTTCCAGGGCAATGACGCAATCGTGCCGATGTTTGTCATCACCGGCAGCGGCGAGCTTGATATCTGGACAGCAAACAACCCGCCTGAACTGCAAGACGGCCAGACTGTCATCGCCATGATCGCGCCCGATGCGCTGGCAGCATTCACGGATCAGCAGATTATTCCGGTTGAACGTCTACGACCGGTGGTCGAAGCAGCTTCATCATAAACCGGGTGGTGTTGATCCCAGAACACGCTCCGGCACCCATCCTCCACCCCGGTCACCGATGAACCACCAGCGCTCGCCCGTTTGCGGCACAATATACCATTCCCTCTCGACATCGGGCGCAACGGGAGCTACACCCAGTGTCACCGTATCACCCGGTTGATACTGGGTGGCACGATTGGGAGCAGGTTCACGTCCGGCGACACCACTGGGGCCGGTCTCATCCTGGATATACAGGACTGTGCCTTCGGTCCATCCCGCCGTAACCCCATCTTCCGGAGTCCGTTCGGCGGTGGCGGTCGCAGTCAAATCGTCCAGTAATTTCAGTGCCGTTGCCAGCGCATCCTGAGCGGCCACTGCTGTCTGATTCTCGGTTGGGACAGGTGTTCGAGAGGGCCGGGGGGTGCGCGTCACCGTTGGTGTATCCGTCGCAGTGGGCGTCGCCGTGTAGCGCTCCGCCGTCGCCGTCAAATCCGCGATCAACTGCGTCGCACTGGCGACCGCCTGC
>CAYQJO010000200.1:0-7851 GCA_964417785.1 uncultured Anaerolineaceae bacterium
GTTGTGGAGCATATCTGCGTTCCACCAGCCGACCTACATACATCACGGCGATGTGGTCGCAGATATGCTCCACAACTGAAAGATCGTGCGAGATGAAGAGCAGCGTCAGGCCAAGTTCTTCTTTAAGTTCCTGTAGCTGATTCAATACCTGGGCCTGGATGGATACATCGAGCGCAGAGACCGGCTCATCGGCGATGATCAGGCGGGGACTGAGCGCCAGCGTGCGAGCCAGTCCAATGCGCTGACGCTGACCGCCAGAGAACTCGTGCGGGTAGCGGCGCATGTAGCCTGGATTCAGACCGACCGAGCGCATCAAATCGGCCACGCGGTCCTCCATCTCGCGACCCTTCGCCTCACCATGTATCACAAGCGGCTCCCCGATAATGTCCTTGATGGGCATACGTGGGTTCAGCGAACTGAAGGGGTCCTGGAAGATCATGCGCATCTCGCGGCGCAGCGATTTCATGGTTGTGCGATTGACCTTCGTTACATCGACCACCGAACCGTCTTTGCGTCGGAACAGGACCTCGCCGCCGGTCGGCTCATACAGGCGCAGCACGGTGCGTCCGACGGTGGTCTTGCCGCAGCCACTTTCGCCCACCAGACCCAACACTTCGTTCTCTTTGATCTGAAGTGAAACGCCATCGACTGCTTTGACGTGACCGGCCACCTTGCGAAACATGCCTTTGCGTATCGGGAACCACTGCTTCAGGTTGCTCACCTGCAAAATTACGTCGTCTTGCTGTATATCTGCCATAGATACCGCCTACAGATTGGAATATGGATCGACCGCATCGCGCAGTCCATCACCCAGAAAGTTCATGCCCAGCACGGCAGTCATGATGAAGATCACCGGCGTGAGAATCCAGGTGTTCTGGCCCAGGGTTTCCAGATTTTGTGCGTTGCGCATCAAGAATCCCCAGCTTGTCAGCGGCTCCTGGATACCGATCCCCAGGAAGCTGAGAAATGCCTCGGCCAGGATGATGTCCGGGATGGTTAGCGTCAGAATCACGATGACATGGCTGAGGGCATTGGGATAGAGGTGGCGGAAGATGATTCGGGTGTCGGACGCCCCCATCTCTTTGGCCGCCATGATGTAATCGTTCTCACGCAGCGACATGACCTTGCCCCGAATCTCACGCGCCAGAACCGTCCAACGCAGCAGTGGGAAGATCATCGCCATCACCAGGAAAATCTGAAAAGACGACCACGTTCGCGGGATGACCGATGCCAGCGCCATCCATAACGGCAGTTCCGGGAAGGATTGCAGGATCTCTACGCCGCGTTGCAGCACGTTATCGATTGCGCCACCGTAGTAGCCGGAGATGACGCCGACGACTGAGCCGATCACGACGGCGACAAAAGCGGCCAGCATACTCAATGACAGGGTGATCCGTCCGGCAAGGCAGGCACGCCCCCACAGGTCGCGCCCGAAGCGGTCGGTGCCGAGCAGGTGAATCCGGCCCCCTTCGGCCACACCGAAAAAGTGAATATCGGTCGTAATCAGGCCGAACAGCTTGTATTCCCAGCTTCGCACAAAAAACTGGATGTCGTAGCGGGTGTTGGTATCTTCGGTCCAGCGGGATTGGAATGTGACCGGATCGAGTTCAACTTCCAGATTGTAGATGAAGGGACGCAGATGGAAGGTGCCATTGTCGTCGACGAAGCGGACCTTGCTCGGTGGGATGAACGAGTCGCCCAGGGCGGTGCGGCCCGGATCAGACGGTGAGAAGAACTCTGCGAAGATCGCCAGCATCACCAGCGATATGACCATCATGGCACCGATGATAGCGATGCGACTGCGGCTGAAGCGCTGCCAAACCAGTCGCAGATACGACTCGTGTGATACGTCGTCAAGCTGGACCACCTGCCCATCACTGGATGATAGAGGTAAAGATTCAGTCGCCATAGCGTTACTCCAGTTTCAGGCGGGGGTCGAGGACGCCCAGACCAATATCCGCGATCAAATTGCCCATGACCAGCATCCCACCATAGATCAGCAGCATACTGCCGGAAATATAGATGTCCTGGTTCAGCAGGGCGTCGTAGAACAACGGGGCCAGTGTCGGCAGCCCCAGGACAATCGCCGCTTCGAGTTCGCCTTGCAGCATATAGGGCAGCACCGTACCCTGGTAGGCCACGATGGGGTGCAGGGCGTTGGGTACCGCGTGCCGGTTGATAACCTGGCGTTCGCTCAAACCTTTGGAGCGGGCGGTGGTGACATACTGGGCGTTGAGAACATCGAGCAGGTTGCCGCGCATCACCCGCAGGTTACGGGCCACACCGCCAAACCCTGCGATGAAAATCACCGGCCAGACATGCTTTAGCAGGTCAATAAACTTATCAATCGACCAGGGCGCGAGGACGTATTCACGCGAATGAAATGAGCCGACATCGTTCTGGCCCATGGTAAAGGCCAGCCAGTAGACAATAATCAGGGCCAGCGAGAAACGCGGGATGGATGTCGCCAGAAAGGCAAAAAAGGCCGCTGTGTTGTCGGCGATGCTGTATTGGCGGTTGGCGACGTAGATGCCGATACCGACACCGATCACGGTTGAGATGGCATGGGCGGCCAGTGCGACACCGATGGTGCGTGGGAGCCGTTCAGCAATTAGCTCGCCCACATCTTTACGATAAGAAAATGAGAACCCGAATTCGCCACGCAGGACAATGCCGGAAATCCAGTTGATATACTGCACCGGAACTGGATCGTTCAGACCGTAGCGATCACGCAGCTTATTGGCGGCTTCATGGGCCTGTTCGACGGGCATATTGCCCTGGTTAATTAACGTGTTTTCATAAGAATCTGCAAAATCGCCAGGGGGAAGCTGAATGATGATGAATGCGACCATTGAGATTGCCAGAAGAACGACAATCGCAGACCCCAGTCGGCGGATAATATACGATGGCGAGATCATGCTGCTGCTCCTCGCAGAGGGTGGGCGGCATCGTTGCCACCCACCCTGATACGGACTTAGCTTTCGTAGACCGGGATGGTGTTGGGCAGCAGTTCTTCAAGCTGCTGGTCCGCAGGCACCCACACCTGCTCGCCCATCACGTTACTCCACGTCCATTCGTAGAAGAAGGGCGGAGAACCGACCGGGACATTCTCGAAGCGGTTCGCCAGCGCCAGGCCGAAACGGCTGATGATGAGGCCAACCGAGTACACATTTTCGGTGTAAATGCGGTTGTATTCAGTCATCAACTCAACCTGACGGTCGAAGTCGGATTCCAGGCGGAATTCTTCTACGATGCGCACCAGTTCCTCCTCGAAGGGCAGCAGTTCACGCGGTTCACTACCTTCGCGGTGCCAGTCAGGGGAGAGCGATCCAAGCGGAGCCAACTCAGTGGCACGGGTGAACGGTGTGGTGAATGCCTGATCGACGCGGTCGATCACCATCTCCCACTCGCCGGCTTCGATGGCGTCATCGAGCGTGGGGCCTTGCAGTGTGCGCATGTTGATCTGGATGCCGATGTCCTGAAGCAGCAGGACGACCGCTTCACCGATTTCGACGGTGTTGGCGTCGGCTTCGTTGGTGAAGAGTGATAGAACCAGATTCTCACCGGCCAGCGGACCGTCGGTCCAGTTCAACACGCCGTCACCGTTGGTATCTTCAAAGCCCGCATCGGCCAGGAGAGCCGCTGCCTGCTCGACATCGTAGGGATAGTAGGCGACGGATTCGATGTTGTAGTGGGATGAACCCGGCGTCAGACCGCCGGAGAAGTCGCGGGTGAAGGGGCCGCGTACCAGCGCCTGTCCGATGCCGTCACCGTCGGTGGCGTGGGCCATCGCACGGCGGAAGCGCAGATCACGGAACAGGTTACGCAGAACGGCATCGCGCTCTGCCTGAACGCCCAGTGTGGTAGAGAGGTTCAGGTTCAGATTGTAGGACAGGGTTTCCGGTCCCCACTCAATGTAGAAGTGAGCGCCGTCGTTCTGTGACTGGGTGATGGCCTCGACATAGGTACTGGGATTCTCCAGGTTGGTGTGGTCGAGGGAACCGGCCAACGTACCCAGGGTACGTCCAACACCGTCGGTGCCTTTCTCGAAACTGACTTCATCGAGATAGGGAAGCTGGTTACCAGCCGAGTCGACTTTCCAGTAGTACGGATTGCGGCGGAAGACCAGCAGCTCGTCGATCTGGTACTGGACCGGAACCCAGGGACCCATCGTCGGGACCGGGAGGTCGTCCTGGACCTGGAAGGTCTCGAAGTGATCGTAGTCCACATCCGGGTTATATGTGGGATGATTGGGCTTGTAGACGTGCGACGGGCAGATGGGCATACTGCCAAAGTCCATATCGAAGAAGAGGCTGACCGGGAAGGCCACCGGGAAGGTCCACTTGACGGTGTAATCATCGATGGCTTCCAGCATGACCGGCTCGCCGCCAATTTGCCAGGTTGATGCGTTCGTCCAGGAGTTGACGTTATCATCCAGGACCACATCTTCCCAGGTAAACATCACATCTTCGGCATCGAAGGGATCGCCGTCTGACCACTTCGCACCCTCAATCAGGTACATGGTCAGTTCGGTGCCGTCTTCCGACCATTCCCAGCTTTTGGCGAGGTTGGGCATGGGCAGGGCCTCGTCGTTGCGCAGGAAAGCCGGGCCGGATTCGACCAGGGATTCGATGTAAATGGCGTTGACGCCGTACCAACCCTGGGTCTGACCGGCACAGAAATTCCAGCCTTCGGTCGGGATGGCGGAGAAGTCGCGCCAGACACCACCGTATTCACCGATACCGCTGGACATGAACGACTCGAGGATCACCTGTGGTTCATCTGGCAGACGTTCTTCTACCGGCGGCAGTTCACCGGCCTCGACCAGTTCTGTGATCCAGGCAGGTTCGTTGTAGGAGTCGAGTGCCTGATAGACGAAGATTTCATCGATGGAGAAGGTGGAAATCTCGCTACCACCGATAGCCTGACCGGCAGGATAGGGCTGTGGGCCGGGCAACTCATCGAGAATGCCGCCGTCCTGACCCATAGTTGGGCCAATGAGCAGCGCCAGGATCGCCACGATCAGCACAAAACGTGCCGTGTGACGACCATTGGAACGGACAATTTGGTTCATTCGTATATCTCCTTTTTAAACAACTAAATTCAACTAAATTCACCGGATTGCTCCGGTCAATTCACACTTTTGGTCAATCCTCAAACAGCCAGCAGGCGACTTCGTGACCGCTGCCATCGTCTTTTAAGGGCGGTGTCTGCTCGCGGCACCTGGCTGTCACATGCGGACAGCGGGCCGCGAAAGCACAGCCGGGAAGCTCCTCGGTCGAGTTCGGCACCATGCCCTCAATCGGGACGAGCAGCTTGCTGCGCTTGCCCAGGACCGGCACCGATTTCAACAGGCCGACCGTATACGGATGTTTGGGATTGTGGAAGATGTCGCGCACTTTGGCGTATTCCACGACTTTGCCGAAATACATCACGGCGACGAAGTCGGCTGTTTGCGACACGACACCCAGGTTGTGCGTAATGAGCATGATCGCCGAGTCGAAATCATCCTGAAGCTGGCGCATCAGGTCGAGAATCTGCGCCTGAACGGTCACGTCCAGCGCGGTTGTCGGTTCGTCAGCGATCAAAATCGATGGGTTGCAGGAGAGCGCCAGCGCGATCATGACACGCTGGCGCATGCCACCGCTGAGTTCATGCGGGTATTGTTTGACGCGCTGTTTGGGATCACTGATGTGGACCTTATGCAGCATTTCCTCAGCGCGTTCCAGCGCTTCGGTCCGTTCCACATGCTGGTGAAGCTGGACGACTTCGGCAATCTGGTAGCCGACTGTGTACAGCGGGTTGAGCGAGGTCATCGGCTCCTGGAAGATCATCGAGATTTCGCCGCCGCGAATATCGCGTATCTCCGGGCCTTTCTGATTCAGCGTTGCCAGATCGACGTCGCGGCGCGTCCGGATACTCGGTTTCTGACGCCGGAACAGAATCTCACCGTCCACGATTTTACCGGGTGGGGATTTTTCCAGCCGCATGATGGAGCGGGCTGTGACGCTTTTGCCACAGCCGCTCTCACCGACCACACCCAGCGTGGTTTTGCGGTCGAGCTTCATGTCCACGCCATCGACAGCGCGAACGGTGCCTTTCTTGGTGAAAAAATACGTCTTGAGATTGTTTATTTCGAGTATTGTCTGGTCAACTGACGCCATAAATGGTCAACCTTTGAAGAAGACCGGGTGAAGCCAATCTTCACCCGATAGGATTTATTCAGTGTGCTGGTACGGCTTTTTCTTTCGCCAGTTCTTCGACGGTACGGGTATGCAGGCGGGCTGCGCCTTCGGTTTCCACCAGTTTGACGCGGGTGCCGCTGCGTTCATGAGCTTCCAGGCGGACGCGAGCGGCTTCGATCTCCACCGGATCGTAATTGGGCAGCCACTCTGCCTGTGCGACCAGCATCTCGTCGGTCATCTGCCACACTTCTTCCGGGTCGCACACGGCACCGACGAGCGGATCGTGGAGCATGGCCTGCTTGAGCAGGCTGACATCCCCGTGAACGGCGGCTTCCACGCTCATCTCCTGCACGCGCACACTGGCGGAGCAGGTGGCGGCGCATGCCATCGGTAAATCGCCCACCACTGGCATGTTGATGCCGTTCTTATCGACGTAGCCGGGTATCTCGATGACGCAGCCGTCGGGTAGGTTGGTGATGTGGCCCTGGTTGATGATGTTGAAATGGCCGCGATAGACCCGTCCCGTTTCCAGACCTTCGATAATATAGGAACCGTGTTCGGCACTGCGGATGTCCTCGGTGAACTGCGGCGGTTCTTCCTTCATCCAGTTGGGGAAGTCGGTCTCGAACCAGTTGCGATTCTCGGTGCATACGCGCAGATACCCGCCGGTTTCGCCATGAATCCAGTGCGAGAGGTCGATCCACTGCGGAATCTCATCCACCCGTTTGCGATACCAGGGGACATATTCGCTCAGGTGGCCGTTGGACTCGGTGCTGTAGTAACCAAAACGGCGCAGCACGTCGATGCGAACTTTTTCTTGCTCGCGGTAGGTGGGGTGATTCTCGAACAATTCCAGCATCTTCGGCACCATATCCATGCCGCGCCACTGCACCTGGATATACCAGGTCTGGTGGTTAATGCCAGCGCAGATGATGTCCACATCATCGCGGGTCACACGCTCATCTTCACCGATCATGCCTTCGCGTTTGGCCCACAATTCGATGGTGTCCGCGATTTGTTCATGGCCGTGCTGGATGCCATGACACAGGCCGATGGTCTTGACGCCGCCGTACTTGTTGCATGCCCAGGTGTTCATCGCCATCGGGTTCGAATAATTGAGGAAGATCGCGTCCGGTTTGGCGACTTCGCGGATGTCCTTGCAAATGTCCAGCAGGACCGGGATGGTGCGCTGGCCGTACATGATGCCACCGGCGCTGAGCGTATCGCCAACGCATTGATCGACACCGTATTTTAGCGGGATGTCGATATCGAGTTTGAATGCTTCCAGGCCACCCTGGCGGATGGTGGAGACGACATAATCGGCGTCCTGAATGGCTTCGCGCTGGTTAAGGGTCGGTTCGATCTGCGCGGGTAGACCGTTGGCCTCGATCTCGCGCTGGCAAAGCTGAGTGACCATTTCCAGGTTGCGTTCGGAGATGTCCATAAAGGCAAAGGTGGTGTCCTGCAGCTCCGGCACAGCCAGAATGTCACGCATCAACCGGCGAGTAAAGCCGATGGACCCTGCACCAATCATGGCGATTTTAATACTCACGGGATTCGCTCCTCGGATAGATGATATAGAATCCGCCGCTGGCGGAGAATGTGAATCGACTCGGAAGTCGGGTAATATAGCAATGGGGCGTGTTTAAATGAGGCCAATCAATAA
>CAYQJO010000201.1:0-7837 GCA_964417785.1 uncultured Anaerolineaceae bacterium
TCAAAACCCGGTCGTGACCGCGCCCATCATCGGACCGCGCACAATGGAACAACCCACCGGCAGCCTGCGGGCGATGGAAATCCCCTTCACTGACGAGCAAAATGCCCGCCTGGACGAAATTTTCCCCGGCTTCAAAACCGCACCTGAACACTACGCCTGGTAGTTTCTTAATGCCATATTCGCCGTCAGCCTCTATAATGGAGATAGACTAAAGGGGCTGACGGTGGACAATACTTATTTCTCGGAACAACTGCGCGTTCGTGCCATTTTACTCACCGGACGCGATTCGATTATCCTGATTCACCACAACTCAGATGAGCCGTACTGGACTGCACCCGGCGGGCGGGTTCGAGACGGCGATCCCGACGACGAAAGCGCCCTTCAACGCGAACTACGCGAGATTCTGGGCGTGGAAATCAAGATTCTTGATGTCGCCATGCGGCTGTTTATGTCCCGCTGGAACTTCTATATCTGCCGATTGATGTCGATTGACCGCTCACTGCGGGACCCGAAACGCGGCCCCTTCAAACCGGCGGAGATTCCGCTGGACGAGACCGCGCTGCGCGAGATCAATGTTCAGCCCCGCGCTCTGCGGGACTATCTGCTAGGCCACCTGGATGAACTGCGGGCTAGCGGATCGGGACACGGTTGATGTCGCCGCGCACGCTGACATAGGGCGCATAAATCCAGCCAACACTGTTGTTATAGCGCACCTGGAACCAGTGATTGCGCCCATCCTGGATCGTTCGGCCAATCAACGATGTCTCGTCACCCCAGGGAATCTGCCCCATCGACGATGAGCGGGTACTGGGACGGATACGGAAATTCATGTAGGCGCGTGGGACCGCCGTCACATTGAGATCGGGCGCGGTGTCGATCTCCTGGAAAACACTCGTTTGTTCCGGCACTTCATCGGGACGGTCCACCACAAAATAGCGTCCGGATACCCAGCCTTCCTGCTCACCAGCCCGCACCTTATACCAGGTATATAAGATACTCTCGTCGTTGTTCTTGGCAACAACCGGATAGGCGTTGCCAGGTGTCAGCACGCCGATGCGCGACGCTCCCAGATACGGACCTGTCCGGAAGGAAAGCCCACTGACGATCACCACATTGCCGATGGGTCCCAGTTCGACCGTCGCCGTCGGCAGCGGTGTTGCGCCGGGTTGCCACTGCAACTGGATAATGGCAAGCGAGGTCCGGTCGACAAATTCCACCTGGATCGTGTGTGACCCGGCAACCAGATTGCGCACAAAATCAATCGGGCCGGGGACGGTCGTCGTAAACACGGGGATGCCATCAATGAAGATCGTCACCGCATCGTCTACCGTGCCGAAGAAACGGTAATCGGCAGTGGTGGCGAAGTTCTCGACCGTGATAAACCGGACCGAGAAATTATCGGCAACCGTCACACCAGGTACTGGCGTGATGTTATCCGACAGAGTAGGGATGCCCGCCCAGTTGAAATTCAATCCATTCGGATAGGTTGCTGGATAGCCCGAACCGGTGAAGTCCGGTGTATTATAAAAAGTGGCTGACCAATTGGTGCCGAAAGTGGCCTGCGCAGTGACCGATTGCGGCATGTTGATGAACAAAAACAACGCAGCGACAATCAACAAAAAGGCCAAAAGCCGTTGATACATGGGATTCCTCCGCTGGATATGCAACCTGTATCTCCAATTGTACGTAAACACAAGTAGATCGCGCAAGCAAACAAAACAGGAGAGAGCAAGATGAGTGAACAACAGGAAGAACAACCGCAGGTCGAAAAAAACAAGCGGACCGTCAGCGAAGAGTTGGAAGTCGCTGGCAACCAACTTGTTGATCGCATTCAGGACCTCATTAAGGAGGGTAACGTCCGGCGCTTGATTATCCGCAGCGCGGACGACCGGGTACTGCTGGAAACCTCGCTAACTGTCGGTGTCGGTGTGGGCGGCGCACTGGCCGTCATCGGTGGCGTGCCACTGGCCGTCATCGCCACCATCGCTGCCGCCATTTCGCGGGTCAAGGTCGAAATTGTGCGCGAAGTCCAGGAAGGCGACGTACTCGAAGACAAGAGAAAACGGGTCGAGATCGACGTCGACAAAGAGTAAATTTCCCCATCCGAAACCGGCTCAATTGAGCCGGTTTTTGCTTCTCCGCAAAAACCTCACGCTTATTTCCATCGACGTGTGTTAAAATACAATATGTAGTACAATACTGCATCAAGTCAGTCATTCACAACAGGAGATGACCGTTGTCCAAGTCACGTACCGAACAACTGGTTGAACGCTTGCGCGACCTCCAGGCCAGCTCTGGCGATGTCGAGGCTGCGGCAATCGTTAGTGTGGATGGCCTCAGCATGGCGTCTTCACTGCCAGCCGACATTGAAGAAGACCGGGTCAGTGCGATGTCGGCAGCGATGCTGTCGCTGGGTGAACGGATTTCGTCTGAACTGGGTCGCGGCGAACTGGAACAGGTCATGGTCAAAGGTGAAAGCGGCTATGTCATCCTCACGGCGGTCGGTGAGGAAGCCGTGTTGACCGTTCTGGCCCGCAAAGACGCCAAACTTGGTCTCATCTTCCTGGACGTGAACCGCACGGTAGAAGCACTCAGCGGTATCGTCTAGGCAAGCCAAATCTCAGGGAGAATACCCTGTGCATGAACCCAGCGGTCTTTACTATCCTTACCGCTTTGCGCGTCTGTTTTTGCTGGCGATGGAAGATGTAATGGGTAAGCACGGCCTGAACACCATTTTGGGCATGGCCGATCTCGAAGCTTACATCGACAATCTGCCACCCGACACGCTGGCACGTCAATTTGATTTCGCCGAGATTGCCGCGTTGAGTCAGGCATTGGAGGACATGTATGGCGCACGCGGTGGGCGGGGGATTGCCTTGCGCATCGGTCGCGCCACCTTCTCGATGGGCCTGAAGAACTTCGGTGCGATGGCGGGTATGGCCTCACCCTCATTCCAGGCATTACCGCTGGAAAAACGGGTCCGTATTGGCACGCAAGCCCTGGCAGCGGTCTTCACACGGTTTAGCGACCAGCAAAGCATTGTCGAAGAGCAGGATGACGTGTTCACGTTCACCGTCGAGAACAGTCCGATGGCCTGGGGCCGTGCCTCTGAGCGCCCCGTCTGCCATGCCCTGACCGGCATCATCCAGGAGGGCCTGCGGTGGGCATCGCATGGCTACGAGTTCCATGCCCAGGAGATCGCCTGCCGTGCTTCTGGCAGCGAGGCATGTGTGTTCAGAATCAACAAAACGCCGATAGGGGGAAATTGACTTGGATAAGCCTCGGCTGCTGATTGTTGAAGACGATCTCGACCTCGCCGAAATGCTCAATGCCTATTTCAAGGTGCAGAATTATGATGTCGTAACAGCGGCCTGGGGTGAGGAAGCGCTCGAGGTCAGCCGCCGCGAAGCGCTCGATCTGGTGGTGCTGGACATCCGCCTGCCCGACATTGACGGTTATGAAGTCTGCCGCCAACTGCGCCTGCAACGCCGCACCCAGAATACCCCCATCATCTTCCTGACCGAAAGAAGCGACCGGATCGACAAATTGCAGGGTCTCGAACTGGGTGTGGTGGACTACATCACCAAGCCCTTCGACATCCAGGAGCTGCGCCTGCGGGTGCGCAACGCCATCAACCGCGCCCAACGCCATGCCATGATCAACCCCGTGACTGATCTACCAGAAGGCCAGATGGTCGATGAGAAAATTGCCAGTCTTGTCATCACCGATCACAAATGGGCCTTGCTGCGCATCAACATCAGCAGCCTGGGACGTTTCCGCGAACTGCACGGATTCGTGGCCGCCGACGATGTATTACGCGCTGTCACACTGATGATCCGCAATGCGGTCCGCGAACACGGCAACAGTGACGATTATGTCGGCCATCTGGGTCCGGAAGACTTCGTGATTGTCACCGGCCCCGATAACGCCACCGCCATCCGCGACCGCATTCAGAACCGCATTGAGCAGTCACGGGAGTATTTTTACCCCCTCAAAGACCGGGACAAAGCGCGACATGCGATGGAAGCCAATTATCTGGTGATTGAGACCGGTATTGTCGATCACACACAAGGCCCCTTTGAAGCCGTCGATGACATCAAACAGGCACTCGAGCGGGCTTAGGCTCGTCGCTCTCCTCTTCTTTATCATTCTACCGGGTTTCGTCGTCCACCAACTCATCGCACCCGGTCCGGCAGTCCTGGAATACCACCAGGGCAGCGCGACCGTCAGCTACCGGAGTGACCGCCGTCTGGTCCCACTGCCGGGCGACTGCGTGACCCTCTCCTGGACGGTAGAAAACGCCACCGTCAGCGCGTTCTTCCTGGAAGTCACGCCGGGTGTTCTGGGCGGCCCCGGCACACGGGACGTCTTCTTTGAGACTGCCTACACACCCGACTATGTGCCGACAGAAGCTCCCGGCGCACAACTGAACCTCCCGAATGACCATACCACCACCGCCTGTATCCAACTCGACAGCGATCCGAAGCTGCGAGTGGCCTTCGACGACGGCAGCACGCGCACCTTTCAACTCGGTATCGACATCGTGTTCATGCGGATGGAAACATGGCTGACGTTGATAGCGGTTCTGGTGATCGGGTTATGGCTGGTCCGTTTCCGGCATATGGTGCTGTGGTCGGGACTGACATTAGCCGCATTCTACATCTATGTATTCATCGCATCCGGCGTCGACTTGCGGGTCTATTGGCTGGAACTGATTACCCTGCCGCTGCTGCTGGTCTGGCGGAAACAACCGGCGGTGATCGGTCTGCTGTGGTTGTGGGCGATTGGCCTGGGCTTTGATAACGCCAACACAATTGAGCCGTACCTATGGCTGCCGCTGTATATCTGGGTGATCGCTGTCGGCCTGTGGAGGCTGCGGCACTGTAACCCAACAGGCCCGTTATGGACAGCCCATCGTATTGCCCCGATTCTGGGCGCTGTCTTCTCACTGCTGAGTCTGGGCCGTGACGCCGCGTTGCTCCACCATTACGATGTGCTGGTCAACGCTGACTCGGCTGACTACACCCTGACCGCTGCGGCGATGTTTGACGGCCCCGGCGACAGCGGCCTGCCCAAGCGCACCTTTCCCTATGTGCTGATGAACGCTATCACCGACTCGGTCGACTCACCGGAAACGCTGGCATGGCTTCAGATCGGGCTGGCGGCGGCTGGCGGCGGGCTGTTGGTTTACGCTATCGGGCGCAAAAACCCCCTGTTGGGGCTGCTGGTTGGGGCATGGCTCATCTTTGACCTCTCCTGGGGGACCTATAACCGGGGCATCGCCACCGAAGGTGTGTTTACCACCTTCCATGTGCTGAGTCTGGCGGTCCTGATTCTGCATCATGACCGGCGCGAATCGCTGCCCCGCTGGGAACTGATGGCCGCTGGGATACTCTATTCCTGGACCTTTCTGCTGCGCGGGCCAGGAATCGTCTTAATTGTGCCGGTTGCCGTGATCTATCTGCTGTGGCATCGGCGGTATGCCGTCTGGATCGTCACCGGGTTCCTGGCCTTCATACTGATCGTCACCGGTTTCAACCGCTGGCGTTACGGCGAATTCGGGCTGATCGGTCCCCAACACGATACACTGGCCTCGGCCCTGTTCTTCTACCACCAGTTCGCACCGGAAAACGGTCCAGCCTCAGCCCGGATCGACGCTGCGCTGCGTGATTGCATGCCCTATCTGGATTACGAAGACGTGCCGCGCCATGGCAGCGGGCGTTACTTCATCTTCAGCCATTACAACCCCTGCTTGCTGCAAACATGGTCCCGCGATGAACTGACCGACCTCACCGGCAGGGCATTCCGTGAGATGGCCCTGGCGCGTCCGTTCGACTTCGCCCGCAGCCTGATCCAGGAGATGGGGACCTTTCTGGCTTATCCCATCCACGAGAAAACCGACGATGTGACCCTGACCGAGTTGAAACGGGTCTGCCTGACACGCTACTACAACTGGTGCGAGAATGTCGATACACGCAGTACGGACGCCACCTACCTGCGGATTTCGCAGACGATGGCCTATCAGCTTTATACACTCACTGATCATATATCGACGCACACCGAAGCGGTGATTCTGGCTGCATGGACGATGATGGCCGGGTTTGTGCTGGTCACGACGCGGGGGCGGCTGCGCTTCATGGCGCTGTTGGCGGCTGGATTCGTATTGTTCCACCTGGGATCAACCGCACTTGTCCACGTTTTCCTACCGCGCTACACCGTCGTCCTCAGTCCATTTCACATACTGCTCTCGGCGCTGGCCGTACACCAGATCGTGATGATCTTGTGGTATCACCGGCGGGTAAGTCTGCCGATTATCGGAGTTGCGCTGGTCTACCTGGCTCTCAACCGTCCCGACCTGACGGCTCCTATCACAGCGAGACTGCTGCCCGACAACCTCTATCGCAAGCAGGCCATCTACGATGTCGATCACGCCCTCTACCGCGATTGGCACGGCGCAGCGATTCTCAGTCCTCACAACAGCATCGAACACGACAACGCCTTGCTGCGGATAGGATTGGCACAGCCGCCGCGTGATCTGGATGAGCGCAGCCAGCATCTTGTGATGCGCTGGATATTCAACCGGATGCCCGGTTATATCCGCGACACCGGCATGGATTATCTGCTGTTTGACGAGGCCATGTGGGGCGAACTCTCACCTGCCGACCGCGACACCATCACCGCCGAATACGCGCTGGCCGATGAGCGGGGTGGCTGGCGGCTGTATCAGGTCATCGGCGATGGTTATGGCGTGACACCGCTCTACAACAGTGACACAATGATTGTCTTTGAACAACCTGACTTTTCACTACACGTTTACCGGTTGGATGCCAACGGCGATGGCTGGTTTGTGGTCAGTCTCGACCCGGACAACTTTGCGCCAACCTACCAGAGCGAAGACGGCTGGACGGTGAACGTCACAGCCGCAGAGGATCGCTACCGGATTGTCTTAATCAATCCAGCAGGTGAAACAGTGGACGATGGCTATGCCTATCGTCCACTTCCAGAGTGAGTTTGCAGGGGTTGGTTGGCGTCCTGGACAGGATGCGGTTAGACTTCGCCGCCCTTGAAGAAGGCCGGTGACGCACCCAGAATGTTGCCGTCCATGATTTCCTCAAACGCCTGCCGGTCGAGGGTTTCCTGCTCGATCAACACATCGGCCAGGGTTTCCAGCTTATCTCGGTTTTCATCCAGGATCGACTTGGCCCGATCATAGGATGATTGCAGGATATTCTTGACCTCGTTGTCGATCTCCTGGGCATAGTACTCGCTGTAATCGCGCTGTTCCGCGATCTCGCGCCCCAGGAAAATCTGACCGTTACCGGCGCCATAGGAGCGCGGACCGAGCTTCTCACTCATGCCGAACTGTGTCACCATCGCCCGCGCCCAGCGGGTCGATTGCTGCAAGTCGTTGCTGGCACCGGTTGAGAAGTGGTTGAAGATGATCTCCTCTGCCGCACGGCCCCCCATCGCCGCCGTGATGCGGTCCTCAAACTGCTCACGGGTGATCTGGGACTGATCCTCTTCCGGCAGCGGCATCACATAGCCACCGGCACCGCCGCGTGGAATGATGGTGATCTTATGAACCGGATCGGCGTGCTTGAGCAGATGGAACAGGATCGCATGACCGGCCTCGTGGTAGGCGACGATTTTCTTCTCGCGCTCGCTGATGACACGGGTCTTGCGCTCTGGCCCCATCACCACCCGTTCCATGCTCTCTTGCAATTCGGACATGCCGATGGTCTTCAGGTTGCGCCGCGCCGCCAGGATGGCCGCCTCATTAATGAGGTTCTCCAGGTCCGCACCGGAAAAACCTGCCGTGATCCGGGCAATGGCATCC
>CAYQJO010000202.1:0-7792 GCA_964417785.1 uncultured Anaerolineaceae bacterium
ATTTGTTGTGTGGTCGGTTCCATTGTGTAGCGGGTTCTTGTGAATTCCATCTGTCTGCACCTCCATATCGATGCCAACAGAATAGGGCAGCGACCTTTCGCTGCCCTAACATCCGTCTGCAAGTTATGTGAAGAGTTTGTGAGATTAACGCGCTCTGGCACCGAAGACTGTGCGTCCGATATAGATCAAAACCACAGCACCACCGATGGCAATCACAAAAGATACCACCATCTGGCTGATTCCAGAGCTGCTGTCAGCGTCAATGCTAAACAAACCTGCGATAAACCCGCCGACAACCGCGCCTGCAAGCCCTAAAATCATGTCATTGATGAAAAGTCGATCCTTGCCGCCTGTCAGGTAACGGGCGATACCGCCAGCCAGAAAACCAATAATAAGCCAGCCGCAGCAGATAAACGGCGCACTCACCATCCACCCAATGATGTCAATGATCCCGTCCATGTGTTCTCCTCATTATATATGCTTTGCGGTAAATCTATTGTATGGTGTATCGCGGCTCTGCACAAAACCGGCATTCTCCGGGATGGGCTTTTGCTGTAGAATACATCGTATTGGAGAGGTGCCAGAGTGGACGATTGGGACTGTCTCGAAAACAGTTGTATCCTTACGGGTACCGTGGGTTCGAATCCCACCCTCTCCGCAATCTGACCTGTAGCAATACAGGTCTTTTTAGTTTTTGGGAGGCAGTGGTGAAGACAATCGCCGTATATGGAAGTTCAATGGTTCAGCCGGGCGAAGCCGACTATATCGCTGCATACGATGTCGGTGCCGCACTGGCCCTGGCAGACTTTGCAGTGATGACGGGGGGGTACGGCGGTATTATGGAAGCGGCCAGTCGCGGTGCGGCGGAAGCTGGCGGCCATGTCATCGGTGTGACGACGGACGTGATCGAAGCCTTGCGTCAGCGGGGAGCCAACCAGTGGGTACGAGATGAAATCCGCCATGCAACCTTGCGTGAACGTCTGATGCATCTCGTCCTCAATGCCGATGGGTATGTGGTCATGCCGGGAGGATTGGGTACACTGCACGAACTGGTGACAGTGTGGGAGTTGATGCGCACCCGCGACATTCCAACGGCTCCTGTGATCTGTTATGGTGACTACTGGACGGAGACGCTGCAAACCTTGCGCGAAAGTCCTTATATCCGGCCCGATTCCTGGGATATGCTGAATATCGCACATTCCCCCGATGCGGTTGTAGACCTGCTGAAACGAGTGCTGCCATGAGCCTTGAGCAGGTGATGAAATACCGCCGTGACAAGGACGTATACTTCAAGAGCAGCCTGGAATCGCCGCTTACACCGGATCAGCGTCAAATCTTCGAGGGGCTGGCGTACTACGAATACAATCCTGATATGGCGCTGCATATCCAGATTGAACGCATCAATCCGCCAGAAATGGCACAAATCTTCACGACAAAAGACGGCATCCGCAACTACGGACGCTTCGGTTGTTTCTCTTTTGTGGTAGATGAGCAAACCGTCACACTCACGATTTACCAGTCACCGCACGGATTCTTCCTGCCTTTTGTCGATGATAACCCGGAAACCTATCCCGCTGGTCGCTATCTGGAACCTCTCCAGGCCGATGACGACGAGTTCTTCGTAGATTTCAACCTCGCCTACAACCCGTTCTGTGCTTATAACGACCGCTGGGAGTGTCCCATCACGCCAGTGGAGAACCGCCTTCCGGTTGCGATCCGCGCCGGTGAGAAACTGCCGCCAGCAGCGTTGATGATATAATAGGGATGATAACGCTTTGCTGATGGCGGATACAAAGTTGGGTCACGCAAGGTGGTACGATCCACAGTAAGCGCTATAAAATGGGTGACACACTTGACGGGGGTGACGTGCTTCCCGGTTTTACCCTGCCCGTAAGCGACATATTTACCCAATAAAAAAACCGCCGATTCCGCTGGCGGTTCTGCGCCTGATAAGTCATCTTCATCAGCGATCCCACCACAATTACGGTCCTGGCAGTTCGTTCAGCGGCCAGCAGTTGGGTGCATCCAATCCGTCCGGGAAGCTGAAAATATGGAAATCACCCACCGGCGCGGCGTTGACCACTGGCAGAAATGTCGGCTCACCGTCAGCGAACTCGGCGGCCCATCCCTCATAGCCGAAGGTGTTGCGCACGTGCCACCAGGTAAACCCATCGTTTTCCACCGGACCATCCAGGATTACCATGTCCACACCGCGCTGCGATACGCGCACGACCGCATCGTCTGTGCCGGGTGACGCTCGCAGATTGAGCAGGTCAGCGAAGATGGCGACCGTGCGCCCAACCGTCAGGGTGTCCGGTGTGTTGAGCAGCAGCGTGCGGAAATCACCCACCTTATCGACTACCCAGCCTTCGCCCTCACCGTAATCGACCCGCCACCAGTCGAGATCGTCGGTTTGCTGTGGTTCACCGATCAGTGTGACCTCAGACCCGTGTTCCAGTTCCACCAGAATCGGTTCGTTGAGTCCTGGATTGGCCCGGATGTTGAGTGTGTCGTTGAGGGAGTTCGTCAGCGCCGTTCGCCCGATCAATGGCGGATAGGCGTCCGCACCCGGATCACCGAACACGACTAAAGGCCCGCTCTGCACCAGCGCAACACCCCATTCGCCGGTTGATCGATCCAGCAGTGCCAGTTCATCGGGCCGGAAAGCAGCACGCGAGATGGCCTCGCCGCTGCTCAGGCACACCTCAGCACCGTCAGCGCAGTCGATCCGGTCCAGGGCCTCGCGCACGATCACCGGGCAGGTGTCGATGAACACACCAGCAGTCTCGTCTGTTGCGATCTCAGCCTGATCGGCGTTGTAGATGTCATTTCCGAGTGTGGCGAAGTTCCCCTCGATTCGGCTGTCTACGATCACCAGTCCACCCAGGCTTCGTGACCGATGCGGTCCAGCGCGTCGTACAGCTTGCGTACAAAGACGCTGTCTTTGCGTGAATAAGAGATGAATACATCCGGCATGCCGCAGAGTGTAACCATCGCGGGAAAGGTTGGCAACCTGTATAATGCCTACCGGTAACAACGGGATACGATTTATGCGCCTGATTTTGCTTATGATCCTGATTCTGCTGGCGGGCTGCGGCGGTGAAGATGAGTCTTCGAGCGAGCCAACCGCAACCCGGACGGCACCATCGCCGACCTTCACACCGCTGCCGGTTGCACAAAACACACCGCTGCCAACCGACGAAGCCACCCCACCTGAGATGGTATCGCTGCGCATCTGGTGGCCGGAACCACTGGCACCATTGGATCGGCCAGAAGTCACCGAACTGCTGAACCAGCTAATCAGCGATTTTGCCACCGATCAGGAAGGTCGTGTGGACGTTGATTTTCGGTTGAAAGGTTATAGTGACCCCGGCGGTGTCATGGCGACCTTACGCAGTGCGGTGGCAGTCGCGCCGGACGCTCTGCCTGACCTGACCCTGATACGCCGCGAAGACCTGGTCGTCGCAGCCCAATCCGGGTTGATTTATCCGCTGGAGGGCTTGATCTCGTCGACCATCATCGGTGATCTATACGACTCCGCGTTGGCGTTGGGGACAGTCAATGGACAGGTGTACGGTCTGCCATTGGCGCTCGATGTGCTGCAACTGGCGTATTATCCACCGCAGGATGAGGGCTGGTCGTTTGACGATATGTTATCCCGCGAGCGCCAGTTGGTCTTCCCGGCAGGCCGGGTGAGTGGTATCAATTCGATTTTCTTCCTGCAATACCTGGATGCTGGCGGTTCGCCTCCCGATAATGGGACGCTCAGCCTGAACGAGAACGCTCTGTTGCAGGTGTTGCGCTTCTATGAAGCAGCCCGTGACCAGGGTGTGGTTTCACCTGATGTGCTGGAATATGCCACGATCAACGCCTATCTTGCGGACCTGACGGTTGGCGATATCGAGATGGCGCTGATTAACTCCAACACCTACTTCGATATGCGCTCAGACGGGCGTGAACTCCTCACCGCACCGATCCCATCGGCTTCTGGCGAGCCGATCACGCTGGTCAATGGTTGGATGTGGGTGATGAGTACCGATAATGGCGAACGCCAGGCACTGGTGCGGGAATTTCTCATCTGGATGATGGAATCCGACAACCAGCGCGAATATGCCGAGACTGTGCGGATGCTGCCATCGCAGCGAACGGTCCTGAAAGATATGGATGGCGAGGCAATCGATGTGGCCTTGATGGACGCCATGTTGATGAACGCCCGTATTCCGCAGCCGGAGAATGCCAACGGTGCACTGGTACGGGCCATGCAGAACGCCCTGATATCGGTCATCACTGGCGAGCGTTCGGCAGAAGAGGCCACGCAGCTTGTGGTTGATCTGACGGAAAATTAACGCATGATTCTCGGTGCCAATCGGGGTGTGGGCATTGTCAACTATGTGGTCTTCGCCGGGGTCTCATAGAACCGGTACGTCTTGTAAATCTCAAAGCTGAGTTTTTCCGCGATGGTCAGCATGATCGTGTTGGTTTCCAGCACCCAGCTTGATTCCAGGTACTTGTAGCGCGTCGGGGCCAGTTGATCCAATAGATAGTCATACATGGCGAGATCAACCCCGGACTTGCGATATTTTGGATGTACACCCATCAACGGAACCCGCGCCCATTCGATCTTCGGGCGCACTTTCCAGTGCCAGACCGCTCGCAGCAGCGCCAGCGCTTCTGGCTCCCTCGGTTTGGGATAGGCTTTGTGCAATACCTGGGCGAAATCCGGCACACACAAGAGGAACCCTGCCGGTTGACCGTCCACATGAGCGATGATTCCCAGCCTGGGATCGACAATCATGCCCAGGCCACTGACCAGCGCGTCGAGTTCTTCCTCACCAAACGGCGTGAAACCCCAGTTCTGGTTCCAGGCCGCGTTGTAGATTTCGACAAACGTTTGAAACTCTTGCCGCAGGTAGCGGCGGTCCAGCGACCGAACCTCGATATTGCTGTTTCGCTGGATACGAGCCAGCAGGTGCTTCATTCGCTCGCGTGATTTGTGTTCACCCAACTGCTCCCAGTCAGTATAGAAAGCATAGGCGTCCATGACCTTCGCAAAGCCCAGACCGCTTTCTTCGATCAACCGCTGGTAGTAGGGCGGATTGTACGGCATGAGCAGAATCGGGCGGCTGAAACCATCGACCAGCAGGCCGCATTCGTCCATATTGGTGAAACTCTGCGGACCGCGTACTGCGTCGTAGCCGCGTGTCGCGGCCCAATCGACGGCGGCTTGCAGCAGGGCGTTGGCGGCTTCAGCGTCGTCCTGGACCTCGAAGAAGCCGAACCACGCGATGTTTTCCTTATGGTAGGTGTTATGGCGCTTGTTGACGAAAGCCGCGATGGTGCCGACCGCTTCGTCGTCGCGCCACGCGATGTAGTAGGCCCCTTCCATGTACGCCCAGGCCGGGTTTTTGTCCGGGTTCAAGGTTTCCTCGCGGATGGAACGCAGCGGCGGTACCCAGTTCGGATCGTCTTTGTACAGTGTCCAGGGAAACTCAAAAAACACCCGGTAATCGTCTGCGCTTTCGACCTTGCGTACTGCCAACATTGGCTACCCCTGTTGTTCATCTTCGACCGCTAGTTTAGCAGAAGCCTGTGCAATCTGCATATCAGGTCCAACCTTGACAGTGCGGGGCCACTTTGATACGATTTCTCCAGTCATTCCACAGTAGCTCAATGGCAGAGCAATCGGCTGTTAACCGATGGGTTCCTGGTTCGAGTCCAGGCTGTGGAGCAGCAGCGCCTCGCCTGAAGCGAGGCGTTTTTTGTTGGTAGGGTCAAGGGCGTGGATGAAGCTTTCGCACGAAGAGCTGACCGAAGTCATCAAGCTGTCATTGTGGGCCGGGCAGCTTTTGCTTCAGCACGGCGCGGAAGCCAGCCGCGTCGAGGAGACCGTCCACCATATCGGGACGGGCCTGGGCTGCAACTGGGTCGATGTGTTGATCTCCTCCGAAGGTGTGCTGATGACGGCCATCAACGGTGAGGAATTTCGTACTAAAGTCCGCCGTGTACCCTATATGGGCGTTAATTACGCCATCATCGACGCCGTGAACGCGCTCCGTTACCGTGTTGAAACCGAATCCATGACCTGTGCAGATGTCCGGGCGGAACTGCGGCGTATCTCCGATATGGGCCATCTGTATAACCGCTGGCTGGTGGTGATGATGGTCGGATTGGCTTGCGGTGCTTTCAGTCAGCTTTTTGGTGCGGATGCACCCATCACCCTGGTGACCATCGCAGCGGCCTCTGCGGCCATGTTCTTGCGCCAGCAGATGACCCGTCATCACTTCAACTACTTCCTGATAACAGCGACGACCGCATTTGTCGCCGGGGTCATCGCCAGTCTGGCGCAAATTTTCGAGATGGGTGAGTCGCCGCAGATCGCGTTGGCGGCGTCGGTCCTGCTGCTGGTACCCGGTGTGCCGCTCATCAACGCTGTGACCGACATCTTGCAGGGGCATGTGGTGGTCGGTGTGGCACGCGGGACGACCGCTTTTGTGATCGCACTCGGTATTGCGGTCGGCCTGCTGCTGGCGATTGAGATTATAGGCGTGCGGGGGTTGCTGTGATCGGTCTGCTGCTGCACGATGCCTTCTGGTCGGCGTTAGCGGCGACTGGATTCGGCGTACTCTTCAACGTTCCCCGCCGGACTCTGCTCGGCTGTGCGCTGACCGGCGCGTCCGGCCACGCGGTCCGCACCCTGATGATGGAGACCACATTTATGTCGATTGAGGCGGCCACCCTGATCGGTGCGACGGTGGTCGGCTTCCTGGGGATGATTCTGGCGCGGCGTTTGCGCACCCCGACAGCGGTCTTCACCGTCACCGGTGCTATTCCAATGGTGCCAGGTCTCTATGCTTACAGCGCTATCCTCGGTCTGATTCGCCTCACTGAATCCACGACGGCCAGCGAGGGGCTGCTGGTGGAGGCGGTCGTCAATCTGTTTCGCACGTTGATGATCCTGGGTGCGATTGCGCTGGGAATTTCCATGCCACGACTGCTGTTCCGGCGGCAGAAACCGGTCGTCTAATGGCTGTCTCGCCGCTTCGGTCCGCTTAGATGGTTGTCGAGAAAGGTCAGCGTGTGCTTGAGGACTTCCCGGCTGTGGCGGCGTTGTTCCGCCGTGAGTGCTTCCGAGAAGAACTCGTGTCCCAGTTCATTGATGATGTGGATTTCGTGCGCCCAATCGGTTGACTCCAGTTCATCACGCAGCCGCTGGATGTCGTTCGCCGAGATATGCGGTTCTTGCTCACCGTAAAAGGCGCATATCGGGGTGTTGCTCGTCTTGAAGCGTCCGTAATAACGGTGGGGGAAGCCGCTGAAGGCGACCGCCGCTTCCAGGTCATCGCGCACAATGGCGGCCTCGAACGCCAGACTGCCTCCCAACCCCACACCGACTGCGGCGACATCTTCGTTACAGTGATGGTGGGTCTCCAACACGCTCAAGGCTGAATGCACGATGGGGTAGCCATGATCGCCCAGCCTCTCCACCAGCCGGATCGCGTCCTGTGGCATTCGGGCAGTCACGCCGTTGAACAAATCGGGAACGATGACATAATGACCCATCTGGGCGAACAGATTGGCGATGCGTCGGATTATATCGGTCAGCCCCCACCAGTCATGCACAACTGCCACACCGGGAAACTTCAGACCAATCTGCGGATGCGCCCAGTAGGCGGGTAATTGCACACCATTGTCCATTACGATCTGAACATGGCCGGTGCTGATGGTGTATTCAACGCGATCGGGTTCGTAGATGGGCATGATGTTATAACATCATGCCCATCTACGAACCCGA
>CAYQJO010000203.1:0-7734 GCA_964417785.1 uncultured Anaerolineaceae bacterium
TGCAGCAACTCATGCGCGAGACGCGAGCGACGGCATCAACGACCACCCGCTGAAGTGGGTGGGTGGTTAAACAGGCTGAGGGTCTAAGCCCGTGCTGCTCACACTAAACCGCCCGATAACGCCAAACAAGTTTGGATGGCGAGGAGAACTTAACCGGCAACAGCCGAGAACCGAAAGGTAACTTTTGTGCAACGTGTACTGGTAGTAGATAAGAACAAGCAGCCACTCATGCCCTGCCGTCCGGCACGGGCGCGGAAGCTGCTGAAGAACGGGCGGGCGGCGGTCTTCCGGCGCGAACCGTTCACGATCATCCTGAAAGACCGCGAAGGCGGCGATGTGCAGCCGGTCGCACTCAAGATCGACCCCGGCAGTAAGACCACCGGCATTGCGCTGGTAGCCGACTTCAAGCGGGGAAAGCGTGTCGTGTGGGCGGGTGAACTTCACCACCGGGGGCAGCAGATACGCGATAAACTGCTCAGCCGCCGTCAGCTGCGGTGTGGACGACGAACACGCAAGATGCGCTACCGCAAGCCACGTTTACAGCTATCAGAAAGGAGAAGCGGCTTCCGCGAACCGAAGGTTCGACACCCGATAAAGCAAGTGGTTTCCGCCGCATAATTTCGATGAAGATACTGTTCAGTCTGCTCTATTATTTGCCACATCGAACGGGCATGCCGATCTATGTCCAGCGTGTCTCCGAAGAACTGGTCAAACGTGGACACGAGGTCACAGTGCTGGCGGCACGTCACCGACCCCATCTGCCGTATGAAGAGACGATCAATGGGGTGCGGGTGGTGCGGTTGTGGGCACCCATGTTCCCGATCAGTCGTGGTATGGTCATGCCGGCGTTTCCCTGGGCTGCTTATCGCCTGATCCAAGCGCATGATGTGGTGAGTATTCACACACCGATGCTGGAAACCGCGTTGGTGAGTGTGCTGGCGCGGCTGGCCGGCAAGACGGTGATCCCGACTCATCATGGCGATTTGCTGCTGCCACCGGGGCTGACCAACCGCCTCATCCAGGGGATCATGTTCGCCCTGTACAGCTATATGGCGAAGCAGGCACCACGCATCGTGGGATATACCCATGATTATGCCGATCATTCCTACTATTTGCAGCCTTTCCGTGACAAAGTTGACGTGATCCACCCACCGATCACCATTCCTGACCCTGACCCCGACCATGTGGCGGCACTCCGACAGGAGTGGTCGCATAACGGTGGCCCGGTGATCGGTTTTGCCGGTCGCTTTGTGCAGGAGAAGCGCCCGGACTTGCTGATTCAGGCGCTGGATGTGGTTAACCGGAAGTATCCCGATGCCAGGATTGTCTTCGCTGGCGAATACGACATCCCGTATGAGAACACCTGGGATTTGTACCAGCCAGTTGTTGAGCAGTACCGCGACCAACTGATCTTACTGGGACTGGCCGACGATATGCAGTTCATGGCCGACTTCTACGCTGCCTGTGATGTGATCGCTTTGACCAGCGACAGCGAGTGTTTCGCGCTGATCCAGGTGGAGGCGATGCTGTGCGGCACGCCGATGGTGATGACCAATACCCCCGGTGGACGTGTGCCGGTGATTAAGACCGGCATGGGCGAACTGGCACAACCAGGCGATTCGGCCAGCATCGGTGAGGCAATTGTACGCGTGCTGGATAATCCGGCGCATTACATCCGGAGTGCCGAGGAGATTGAAGCGTCTTTCTCGTTCAAGAATACGGTGGACCGCTACGAGCGCCTGTTCGAGGAGTACGCCCGACGTGGTTGATCTGAAGACCATCGACTTCATGACGCGGAACGAGGCCGATATGGCCTTCAAGCGGCGGGTGCGCACCATCTTCGAATGGGCCGATCCGCAGGACGACGACGTCATCCTGGATATGCCGTGTGGGCGCGGATTCTATCTGAACATGTTTCGCTATGTCAGCCGCTGCCGTCTGTATGGCGCGGACCTGGACAGCGATGTGCTGGCGAAGGCGCAGGTCAACGTGGGCCATCTACCCGATGTGTATCTGACACACGCCAGCCTCTACGATTTACCCTATCCTGGTGACTTCTTCGATGCGGTCATTCTATCCGAAGTGCTGGAACACCTGGACGACGACACTGCCGCGCTGCATGAGGTCTACCGGGTTCTCAAACCGGGCGGGGTGGTCGCCATCACCGTACCCAACGCCGACTATCCCTTCTGGTGGGACCCGATCAACCGGATGCTGGAGTTCCTTCTGGATACCCATATCAGTCGGGGACCGCTGGCTGGCATATGGGCCAACCATGTGCGGCTGTATGGCCGCGAGGAACTGCGCGAAAGTGTACTCTCCGCCGGGTTTCGCGTGGAAGAAGAACGGTCGTTCACCCATCATAGTTTCCCGTTCATCCACAATCTGGTGTATGGAATCGGGAAGCCGCTGCTCGAAAAGGGCGCACTGCCGGACTCGATGGCGGCTGTGGCGGATCGAACGCGCTTCGATGAAGACAAACACACCGGCCTGAATCCGATCAGCCTGGGATTGGCGGCGTTCAATTACTTTGATCGCAAGAACAATATGAACGAATCTCCGGAGATTTCGACGGTCAATCTGTGTGTGAAGGGGCGGAAATGACCTACGATGATGTCCCGGTGAACGAGGAATCAGAACTGCCCGGTATGCGCACATTTGAAGACCTGACCCTGGCGGAGGTCGTCGGGTTGCTGGTGCGCTCACCCCGGCAGACCACGAAAGCGCTTTGGGAAGTCATTCGTACACCGGCGCAATACGCACCGCCATCGATTGCCGTGCCTGAACAATCCGAAACTCGTGATCGCACCCGGACGGAATACGCGCCGCTATCGCAGGCAGACCGGCGGGTGGCGATGCAGCTTGGTCTGCGGTTTTCCGCGCTGGTGATGGCGATCTGGGGTTGTCGTATTCTCATTTCGACTGGATTGGGCGGGCTGCGCACCGAATCCAGCCAGTTAGCGGATGGTCTGCCATTCCTGCTCATCGGTGCGTTGATCTGGCTGTATGCCGAGGTCTACGGTGATTGGCCCGCGATTCAGCAGTGGTGGCGTGGGCGTAAGCGTGCGGCAGGCAATGTAAACGATCAGACCTCACCCCCCGACCCCCTCTCCAAACGGAGAGGGGGGGATTCCTACCCGGACCATAGCGGCTCAGCGACTCAGTCTGATGGTAATAGACGCATGGATAATCGGGCTGACATACCACAGTGGATGGTGATTCATCCGGTGCGGGTGTTTGCCGCTGTCGGAGTGCTGCCGTCTGTGCTGATGGCGTGGGAGGGGACTGCCAACAATTACTTCTCGCTGATGGGCTTCTGGGGCTGGATCATCAGCATTGCCCTGGCGCTGGTGGCTGTGGCACCGGATAGCTGGCGACCGGATCGGTTGCTCGTCAATTTCTACCGCCGTGTGAGGTCGATCCGTGTGAATTGGACGTTGCTGGCGCTGTCAGGCATCATCGTTCTTGCTGCCTATTTCCGCCTGTACAATCTGGACGGGGTGCCGCCGGAGATGACCAGCGACCATAAGGAGAAGCTGGAAGATGCGCAGCGGGTGGTCGAGGGCGCACGCGATGTGTTTTTCACCGACAACGGTGGGCGCGAGGGGTTCCAGATGTATGCACTGGCGCTGCTGGCGCAGCTTCCCGGCCTGCAAATGAACTTCACGCTGCTCAAAATCCTGGCGGTGATCGAGAGTCTCGTCACGATTCCGGTGCTATGGTGGATGGGCCGGGAGGTCATGAACGACCGCAGATACGGCAATCTGGTTGGATTGGCACTGGCAGCGCTGGTGGCAGTGAGCTACTGGCATGTCGCCATGACGCGCTTGTCGCTGCGGATTGTGCTGACGCCGCTGGTGGCGGCGCTGCTGCTGATCTATCTGGCTCGTGGGATGCGCCACAACCGGCGCGGCGATTTCCTCATGGCCGGGTTGGTTCTCGGATTCGGGATGTACACGTATCAGGCGGTGCGTATGCTGCCGCTCGTCGTGCTGGTCGGGGTGGCCTTCGCCATGATCGGTCGCTGGCGGCAGTGGCAGCGCTATCTGTTCAACCTGACGCTGCTGGTGGTGGTGTCGCTGGTGATATTCGTGCCGCTGGCCCGATTCTCGGTCGATTATCCCAACCTGTTCTGGATGCGCACCGCCGGGCGTATCCTGGGCGATGACATCATTCAGGAGATTGACGAAGACGGGACGGTGACGGAGCGTGAGGCGACCTTCGATGAGCGCATGGACGCCTTACAGGAGAATCTGCCCATCCTGACCGACAACCTGCGCAACGCGCTGTTGATGTTCAACTGGAAGGGCGATGTTGGCTGGATCAACGGCGTACCTAACCAACCGGCACTGGACATCTTCACTGGTGGGTTGTTCATCGTCGGTGTGATCGCGTGGCTGGCGCTGACCGTGCGGCGGCGAGACCCGGTCTATGCACTGGTGCCGGTGATGCTGCTGATAATGCTGCTGCCGTCGGCGCTGTCGATTGCGATGCCGATGGAGAACCCCAGCGCGACCCGCACCAGCGGGGCGCTGCCAGCGGCCTATCTATTGGCGGCACTGCCGTTGACGCTGATGGTAGTTGAGATCAACCGGGTGTTGGCCCGGCGGAGCAGTCGGATTGCGACCGGATTGCTGGTGGGTATAGTAATGGTGGGGGCCTATTCGGCCAACAGCACGCTGTATTTTGAGGACTACCTGGAGTCGTACCGCGAATCGTGGCGTCCACACAGCGAACCGGGCGCGGTATTGCGTGGATTCGCACAGAGCGACGGCAGCTACGCCAACGGATTCCTGATTGGCTATACCCACTGGCTGGACCATATCATCGTCGGGATGGAGGCCGGGGTGCTGGACTGGCCCAACGGTATTGTCGGAGTCGAAAACGTCCCCGATTTTGTAATTGATCGCTACTACTGCGAAACCGATTATGTGCTGGATGTGGACCGCGATTTGTTGTTCTTCTACTATCCGTTGGATAGCGACAGCGAGACTGCTCTAAAGCGCCTGTTCCCGGATGGGCGGGTGATGGATTATGACAGTGACTTTGACAACGGCGATTTCAAGATGTATCGTGTGCCTGCGTTGGGCCAGGATGAGTTTGAGACGTTTGTTGCGGACCATGCCGATGATCCGGCTTGCCTGCCGGATTGAGGATATTCGGGCCAGGGGGTGTATAAGCAGGTATGCAATCGACACACGAATTTTCGACAGTCGAAAACCGGACATCGATCATCGCTCTGAGCGACGTTGCCGTTGCCGTGATGCTGGGATTTGCCATCCTTCTGGGCGGGTTTTTGCGTCTGGATGGCAACAACTGGGATGATTTTTTCCATTTTCATCCCGATGAACGCTATCTGACGGATGTGGCGACGGCGTTGGGCGGACCGCTCATCCACGCGCAGTCCAACCCTGCTCTGAACGCGATCTGCATGGAGCGGTATGCGGATGGTGTCGGCGGGTATTTCGACCCGGACTGTTCGCCCTACAACCCGGAGAATATTCGGCCAACCCAGTACGTATATGGCACGCTGCCGCTGTTTGTCGCTCGCATTGGCGCGGAATATGTCGCTGATCAGACCGATGATCCGAGTTGGCTGACGTATAACGGGCTGCATCTGGTGTGGCGGGCCATTAATGGGATGGCCGACACGATTGTGATTTTGCTGGTATTCCTCATTGGCCTGCGTGTACACGATAAGTGGGTGGGGGCGGTGGCGGCGCTGCTTTATGCCGGTGCGGTGCTGCCGATTCAACTGGCCCACTTCGGCACGGCAGATGCGATTACGAATCTGTTTGTCACGCTGGCGATATTCTTCGCCGTCCGCACCCAGTACAGCGGGAGTCTGTGGGATTACGGCGGCTTCGGGCTGGCATTGGGCGCTGCGGTCGCCAGCCGTGTGAACGTCGCACCGCTGGCGGCGGTGATCGTCGTGGTGGCGGTGATGCAGGCTGCGCCCGCCGGGGATTGGCGTCTGGTGCAGCGGCTGCGCAGCCGGTTATTCTGGACCAGCCTGGGCGGTCTGGTGCTGGCGGCGATTCTGTCACTGGTGGTGTTCCGGCTGACCAATCCCTATGCATTCAGCGGTCCCGGTATTCTGGGCATCGTCCCACATGATCGCTACATCGCGGCACTGGAGCAGTCTCGCTATGCCGTCAGCGGCGAGATGGACTGGGCACCGAACTGGCAGTGGGTCAACCGCACGCCCTATCTGTTTGCCTACCAGAATATGATCCTGTGGGGCCTGGGCCTGGCGCTCGGAATCACGGCAACACTGGCCTGGGTGTGGTCGGGCTGGCAGTTGGTACGCGGCAAATCGGCCCGCAATCTGGTGCTGTTTACCTGGACGTTGATTTACTTCGTGTTCGCCGGTGGCCTGTGGGTCATGTCCATGCGCTATTATTTGCCGCTGTATCCAGTGCTGGCGGTGCTGGCGGCATGGCTGCTGGTGGAACTGGTCCAGCGTGCCAACCGGGTCGTCGCCGGGGCGCTGCTGGTGGGTGTCGTTGGATTTACATTGCTCTGGGCTGGGATGTTCACCAACATCTATCGGAGTATGGCGACTTTCGTCCAGGCATCGCACTGGGTATGGGAGAACATACCCGGTGACTTTTCGATGCAGGTGGAAGGAACCGACGCGCCCCTTATCAACATTCCCATCTTCAACAGCCTGGTCCCAGCCGGCGTTGTCCCGCCGTTGGAAGATGATTTGCTCCTGAACGCCTCGCGCCTGGAACCCAATCGTCCTATTCGCGTGGAGTTCACCGCGTCGGTGAGCGGCATGGTCACCTCGGTGCAGGCACATCGGTTGGTAGGGGTGACGCCGGTTGTCAATGTGGATGGCATGACCTCGTGGCAGCCGGATGATGGATCACGGGGGCTGCGTGTCACCGTCACCGACGGCGAAAATGGCACCCGGCTGGCGGTGGCCTCATTGGTCGGGCCGTTGGAGGCGGGCGATCACCCGCTCGGCCAGCATTATAGCCTGGGTTTTGATCAGCCGCTTGTGGTCGAAGCGGGTCAACGCTACACCTTCTCAGTCGAGGTGCTTTCGGGTGGAACGGTTCTTACCAGCGGCGGCGTGCTGGCGCGTGAACCCTGGGACGAAGTGGTGCCGTCGTCGGTGTGTGAACTGCCGACCGGTGTCACACTGGCGGACGATCCGCCGTCGGGGTTGATGACGCTTTCTGAGTGCCGGGGCCGGAGTCCCTGGGCCGGGTTGATTAACGGCTACGAGATGGAAATCGACTGGGAGGACGTACCGGCCAAGCAAGAACGTATGCAGTACATGCTGGATACGTCCGACTATATCCTGATCGCCACCAACCGCCGCTATGACTCGCAGACGCGCAATCCGATGCGCTGGCCGATGACGGTTCGCTATTATGACGCGCTTTTCAGCGGCGAACTCGGTTTTGAAGTGGCGGCCATGTTCCAGGAATCGTTTGAACTCGGCCCGCTCAAGTTATCCGACCAGCACTTGCCCATCTATGACTCACCGGACTGGCTGAATGCGTTCGAGCCGGAAGAGGCATTTCATGTGTACGATCATCCGGTGGTCTTCATCTTCGAGAAAACCGACAATTACAACCCGGCCAACACCCGCGCCATTCTTTTCGGGACACCGCTGACACGGGTGGGGTCGGTATTTGGGGGTTACAACGACACGCGCATCACCGATGTGATCACATGGTCATCGTTACAGGCTGACAAGGCACCGACCTATCTGATGTT